>NZ_CAWMCN010000112.1:0-87496 GCF_963865925.1 Vibrio sp. ZOR0018
AAGCCGATACCCTAGAAAATACAATGCCGCTCACCTTAAGTGAACGGCATTAGCTCGTCCGGCTTCCTTAACTATTTGAAATTTTTGATCTTTATTCCAATAATTGATGTAATTAATTACTGAAAGCGCATTGAGAGATCGAGTGCTTTAATGTGCTTAGTCAGCGCGCCGACTGAGATGTAATCGACACCGGTTCGCGCGTAATTGCCAATGGTTTCTAATGTGACGTTACCAGAATTTTCTAAAGCCGCGCGGCCTGCGTTAATTGCTACCGCTTCGCGCATCATCTCAATACTAAAATTATCCAGCATAATGATGTCAGCACCCGCTTGAATCGCCTCTTCTAACTCTTGCAAGCTTTCGGTTTCGACTTCGACGGGTTTACCGGGGTTGAGCTGTTTAGCGGTGCTGATGGCTTGGGTTATACCGCCACAAGCAATGATATGATTTTCTTTAATTAAATAAGCATCAAACACGCCAATACGATGGTTAAAGCCGCCGCCACACGCGACAGCATATTTTAGTGCGCTGCGCAGGCCAGGGATAGTTTTGCGTGTATCAAGTAGTCGGCATTCGGTGCCTTCTAGCTGTTTGGCATACTGAGCAGTAATGCTGGCGCAACCTGACAAGGTTTGAATGAAGTTCATCGCATTGCGTTCACCAGTCAGCAGCGCGCGAGCTGGACCTTCAAGAGTGCACAAAACTTGGTTTGGCTTAACTTGATCACCATCTTGGACATGCCAGTCAATTTTCACTTCACCACCAAGTTGTTTGAAGACTTCCTCTGCCCATGCTTGGCCACAAAATACGCCATGTTCACGGGTGATGAGAGTCGCGCTATTACGCGCATCCGCTGGAATAAGGTTTGCGGTGATATCAGCAGTCACATCCAAGCTGCCACCGAGATCTTCTCTGAGTGCATCGCTAACTGTACGAGTAATTTCCAATGGGAGTTGCTGTTTCAGATAATCAAGGCGTTGTTGGCTGTTGTGTGTATTTTTCATCGCAAATCTAATATGGTGTTGAACAGAGTGAGAATGATACGCTGAGTTTTACTCAAATTCAGCCACTAATCTCGCATTTCCTCTGGCTAAGGTTCATTTTTGTTTGAGTGTAAGGGGGCAACTGATGATCGATAAAAAGGGTTGGTATCAAAGCGCACGTCGAGTGCCATCGCCGTTTTATGATCAGCGAAGCGATGCGCAAGATATTTCATTGCTGGTGGTACATAATATCAGCTTGCCTCCGGGCCAGTTCGGCGGCCCATATATTGAGCAGTTTTTCACTGGCACGCTTGACCCGAATCAACACCCTTTTTTTCAAACCATCCACCAGATGCGCGTCTCGGCTCACTGCCTCATTCGGCGAGAGGGAGAAGTAGTGCAATTTGTGCCATTTAATGCCAGAGCTTGGCATGCGGGCCAGTCAAGCTTCGCTGGTCGTGCAAAATGCAATGATTATTCGATTGGGATTGAATTGGAAGGGAGCGATGAGACGGCTTATACTCCTGCGCAATATCAAGCCTTAGCGACTTTGACGTGTGCATTGCAGCGGCGTTATCCGCTCATCACCAATCAACGCATCACCGGGCATCAATACATTGCGCCATTACGCAAAACTGACCCCGGTTTGGTATTTGATTGGCGGTGCTATCGAGCCTTGTTGGCAACAAATGACTAACAACAAATAGCGAACAACGAATTAAATCGAATCGTGATATTCCACTAAAATTTGCTCAACCCAGCATTGAATGCGTTCGTCGCTTTGCTCGTATTGCGAATCTTCATCGAGTGCGAGACCAACAAAGTGGCGGCCATCTTTCGTTAGGGCTTTTGACGCTTCAAAATGGTAGCCTTGGTTGGGCCAGTAGCCAATCAATTGAGCGCCAATTTGTTTTAGCTCATCATGCAGCATCCCCATCGCATCGAGGTACCATTCGCCATAACCTTCTTGATCGCCTAAGCCGAATAATGCGACGTACTTGCCGTTTAGCGACACGCCACCGATTTGATCCCATATTGCGCTCCAATCTTCTTGGATTTCGCCAAAGTCCCAAGTTGAGATGCCCAGTATTAAAAGATCATAGTTGCTCATCAAAGAGAGTGGCGTTTCTTTCACATTGTGAATCTCCACCAAATCCTCACCGATGAGCGCACGGATCTTCTCTGCTGCCATTTCGGTATAACAAGTTGTTGAGCCGTAAAAAAGACCGATCTTCATAATTTTGTGTTCGTTTTAAATCAAGAATAGTGAATTCTAACCATAAAATGACGCGCTTTGCAGCGATTATCCTGCCGATGATGTTTTTTTATGGTATTAAACCAGTAGCTCACATAACCTGAGCAACTCGATTTTCACCACAGAGGTTTGATGTGTCTGAATATATTTCTCCTGATCAAGGGGTTGTGGAACAGTTTTTAGATGCGATGTGGATGGAGCGTGGTTTAGCTGAAAACACGCTCTCATCGTATCGCAATGATCTGACGAAATTGTTGCAATGGATGCAGCACAATAATTATCGCCTCGATTTTATTAGTGTCACTGGTTTGCAGCAGTACCAAGCGTGGCTCGCTGATCAAGACTATAAGCAAACCTCGCGGGCACGTATGTTGTCGGCGATTCGTCGTTTATTTCAATATCTGCACCGTGAAAAACTCCGCGGCGATGATCCGAGCGCGCTCTTAATTAGCCCTAAATTGCCACAGCGTCTGCCTAAAGATTTATCCGAGCAGCAAGTGGAAGATCTATTGAATGCTCCCGATACTAATAATCCTCTAGAATTACGTGACAGAGCGATGTTGGAACTCTTGTATGCAACAGGGCTACGGGTGACCGAATTGGTTTCACTGACCATGGAAAATATCAGTTTACGTCAAGGCGTAGTAAGAGTGATTGGTAAAGGTGGCAAAGAGCGTCTTGTACCGATGGGCGAAAATGCCGTTGATTGGATTGAAACTTTTCTTGAACAAGGGCGGTCTACTCTGCTGGGCGAACAAACGTCGGATGTGGTTTTCCCTAGCCGACGAGCAAGGCAGATGACTCGTCAAACCTTTTGGCACCGAATTAAACACTACGCAGTGATCGCACAAATCGATGTGGAAAAACTCTCTCCACACGTATTAAGGCATGCTTTTGCCACGCATCTACTCAATTACGGTGCCGATTTGCGTGTAGTGCAAATGCTGCTCGGTCATAGTGACTTATCGACCACGCAAATTTATACTCATGTTGCGACTGAGCGACTTAAACAATTACATAGCGAGCACCATCCAAGGGCTTGAAAAGGTGAATTTAATGAGCGTATTACGCCAACTGACTCTTCTTACATTGCCACTTTTTGCTGTGGCGTGTAACGCCGAAACCACAGAGCAAGTGACGTCAACGGCTGTGCAAGCGGCTGCGCTTGATAAAACGGTTTTTGAACAACGTTTTTCTAAACTCGGATTGGAAGTGCTGAGTGTTCAAGCCTCTGATATTCCGGGAGTGATTGAAGTGCAAACTTCCGGTGGCGTGCTGTTTTCTGCGCCTGACGCGAGCCATTTTATCGCCGGAACCTTGTATGAATTAGATAAGAATGGTGGTTATGTCGATGTGTTAGCCAAACGCCAAGCGCCGGTTAATGCGGCGAAGATCGCGCAGTTTGAATCGAGTATGATCGAATACAAAGCCGCCAACGAAAAATACGTGGTGACTGTTTTTACTGATATTACCTGTGGTTATTGCACTCGCTTGCATAGTCAAATGAAAGGGTATAACGACCTAGGGATCACCGTGCGCTACATGGCTTACCCGCGTCAAGGCGTTACGGGGCAGGTAGCTGATCAGATGGCCGCTATCTGGAATGCAGATGATAAAATGGCAGCGATGAATGAGGCAAAAACCAATCATCAATTGCCAGAAGCAGGACAGAACATTCAACAGGCTAAGCAATTGATTACCAAGCACTATCAGCTCGGACGTGAGTTAGGCATCAACGGCACGCCTGCGATTTTCCTACCGAATGGCGAAATGGTTGGCGGTTATTTACCACCAGAGCAATTGTTGCAACGCCTTCAGCAGATTCAATAACTTTAGGAGTCGGGCTTGAGTGTTCTTGAGCCCGCTGATTTATGATTGAGATAAAACAAAGACCAGCCCCCGATCTTTCGCAACTTCCTGACACGATTCCAACACTGCTTAAACGTATCTATATCAACCGTGGTATCACGAACCTTGAACAACTCGACAAGGCCGCGAAAGCACTGCATTCCTACCAACAATTAGGTGGTATAGAGCAAGCGGTACAACTACTTTTTCACGCCATCGAGCAGCAGCAGCGCATCATAGTCGTCGGGGATTTTGATGCTGATGGCGCAACCAGTTGCGCCTTATCTGTTTTGGCGTTGCGAATGTTGGGATCGCACAATGTGGACTATCTCGTGCCTAACCGTTTTGAAGATGGTTATGGCTTAAGCCCTGAAGTGGTCGATCAAGCGATTGAGCTTGGCGCGCAGATGATCATGACGGTCGATAACGGCGTCTCCTCTATCGACGGGGTGCGTTATGCCAAGCAGCAAGGATTGACTGTCTTGGTGACCGATCACCATTTACCGGGACACGAGTTGCCAGAGGTTGATGCGATGGTGAATCCCAATTTGGCTAACTGCCCGTTTCCCTCGAAGGCATTAGCTGGCGTAGGGGTGGCTTTCTATTTGATGATGGCGCTGTGCGTGCATATGCGAAAAAACGGCTGGTTTACTCGACAAGGTATGAGTGAACCCAAGTTGATGGAGCTGATTGACTTAGTCGCACTGGGTACTGTCGCTGATGTTGTGCCGCTCGATGAAAACAACCGCATTTTAGTGTATCAAGGTTTGCAACGCATTCGCGCCGGGCATGCAAGGCCGGGTATTCAAGCTTTGATTGAGGTTGCTAAACGTGACGCGAGGCGTTTAGTTGCCTCGGATTTTGGCTTTGCGTTAGGGCCACGCATCAATGCGGCAGGGCGCTTGGATGATATGTCATTTGGCGTTGAGCTGCTAATGTGCAATGACATTCACGCTGCGCGTCGAATGGCCAGTGAGCTGGATAGCCTTAACCAAACTCGTAAAGAGATTGAAGAGGGGATGAAGCAAGAGGCGCTGGCTTTTTGTGAGCGCCTGCAACTGAGTGAAAATAGCGAATTGCCGCACGGTTTAGTGCTGTTTCAACGCGATTGGCACCAAGGTGTGATTGGTATTTTAGCCTCACGTATTAAAGATAAATATCATCGCCCTGTGATTGCGTTTGCCGATGGTGGCGATGGCAGTATCAAAGGGTCATGCCGCTCTGTTGCTGGGTTACACATGCGCGATGTGCTTGATCGCATTGATACACAAAACCCCGGTTTAATCGCCAAATTTGGCGGTCACGCGATGGCGGCAGGTTTAACTATTGCCGAAAAAGAGTTTGAGCGTTTTGCTGAGCTGTTTGATCAAGCTGTACGTCGCGAGTTAGATGAAAGCGCGCTCAAGGGCGTGATTTTATCCGACGGGGAGTTAACACCTGAAGAGTTCTCGATGCACACCGCTGAAACCTTGCGTTCCGGCGGCCCATGGGGGCAGGCGTTTCCTGAACCTCTCTTTGACGGTGAGTTCAAACTACTGCACCAAAAACTGGTGGGGGAAAAGCATTTGAAACTGATGCTTGAGCCGTTATTCAAAGGCCACCCAACCAACATTATGATCGATGGTATCGCTTTTAATGTCGATTTAAGACGCTGGCCAGATGCGTCGGTGAAAACGGTGCGCCTTGCGTATAAGCTTGATATTAATGAGTTTCGCGGCAATCAGTCACTGCAATTGATGATTGATCACCTCGAAGCGAAGTAACGGCTTGATATTTCTCTTCTTTCGATGCGTGACATGATCTTCCCTCCCTTAGAAAGGGGAGATCTCAACGAATGTTTGCTCTTACATTCCCTCCCCTTCAAGGGGAGGGCTAGGGTGGGGTATATCTTTTGATTGATATTGTGTTTTTCGAATTACACCCCCTCCCAGCTTTCCCCTAGAAGGGGGAGGAGCCAAAGAATGTTTTCTCTAGAAAGGGTAGATGACAACGAATTTTTCCCCATTTCTAGCCTATCATTTTCCCATCTGTATTCATTTTGTAATTGGTCTGACCAATAATATTGCTGTTTTAATCGACTATTGTTATCAAAGTGTTTAAGTGTGGTCCGTTCTATGATTTAGGTCAACTTTTGGCTGGACAGCTACGTTTTAATTATGTTAATTTCTGCACCAACTTGAAATTGGTATTACCAATTGACTGCAAAGAGTAGAAGAATAATAAATTATGGCTTATCAAAGGATTCGTCAGCCAAAACTCTCTGATGTAATTGAACAGGAGTTAGAAAGGCTGATCGTGGAAGGAACACTCTCTCCGGGGCAACAATTGCCTCCAGAACGAGAACTGGCAAAACAGTTCGAGGTGTCTCGTCCATCCATTCGTGAAGCCATTCAACGCCTCGAAGCCAAGCGTTTATTAACCCGCCGTCAAGGTGGAGGTACGTTTGTCAGTGAGAACATTTGGCAGAGTTTCTCTGATCCTCTGCTAAATTTATTGTCTAGCCACTCTGAAACCCAGCTCGATCTATTGGAATCGCGCCACGCGATGGAAGGTATTTCAGCTTATTTCGCAGCATTGCGTGGTACTGAGGAAGATTTTGCTCGCATTCAAGCCTGTTTGGCGAGAATTGGTGAACAACAAGCGAAAAAAGAGGTCGAAGCAGAAGCGTCTGCGGTGGTCGCGTTTTTAGTCGCTCTCACTGAAGCGGCCCACAACGTGGTGCTTTTGCATATTGTTCGCAGCCTCGCTCCTTTGCTTGAGCAAAATGTTCTACAGAATTTAAAACTATTACACCGCCGCCATGAAGTGGTGGAGAAAGTAAGTAGACACCGAGCTAATATCGTGGATGCGATCGTTTCTGGTCAGCCGGAAAAGGCGCGCGAAATGTCCCATTCTCACTTAGCTTATATCGAAGAAACATTGCTGGATTTGACCAAAGAAGAGTCTCGTCGTGAGCGTTCGTTGCGCCGAATTCAGCAGGGTAATGAGTCGTAACCTACGGCGAATTGCTTGTTTTATAGATCCAACCAATAGAAGGATAGATCGCCATGTCTGACATGAAGCATGACGTAGATGCACTGGAAACTCAGGAATGGCTAGCCGCCCTTGAGTCAGTTGTACGTGAAGAAGGTGTAGAACGCGCTCAGTTCTTACTTGAGCAAATTCTAGATAAAGCACGTCTAGACGGTGTTGATATGCCAACCGGTATTACCACGAACTACATCAACACCATTCCAGCTGCGCAAGAACCAGCATACCCAGGTGACACAACGCTTGAGCGTCGCATTCGCTCAATCATCCGTTGGAACGCGATTATGATCGTTCTACGTGCATCGAAAAAAGACCTCGATCTTGGCGGCCACATGGCGTCATTCCAGTCTTCTGCTTCGTTCTACGAAACATGTTTTAACCACTTCTTCCGTGCGCCTAATGAAAAAGATGGCGGTGACTTGGTTTATTATCAAGGTCACATCTCTCCAGGGATCTACGCACGTGCGTTCGTTGAAGGCCGCCTAACGGCTGAGCAACTTGACAATTTCCGCCAAGAAGTGGATGGCAAAGGTATTCCTTCCTACCCACACCCGAAATTGATGCCTGAATTCTGGCAATTCCCGACCGTATCTATGGGTCTAGGTCCAATTTCTGCAATCTATCAAGCGCGTTTCCTCAAATATCTTGATGGCCGTGGTATGAAAGACACTTCTGAACAGCGTGTATACGCGTTCCTAGGTGATGGCGAGATGGATGAGCCAGAATCACGCGGTGCGATTTCATTCGCCGCTCGTGAGAAGCTTGATAACCTATGTTTCCTTATCAACTGTAACTTGCAACGTCTAGACGGCCCAGTCATGGGTAACGGTAAGATCATCCAAGAACTTGAAGGCCTATTTAAAGGCGCAGGTTGGAACGTTGTTAAAGTGATTTGGGGTAACAACTGGGATTCTCTACTGGCGAAAGACACCACAGGTAAGCTGCTTCAGTTGATGAACGAAACCATCGATGGTGACTACCAAACATTTAAAGCGAAAGATGGTGCTTACGTGCGTAAACACTTCTTTGGTAAATACCCAGAAACAGCGGCGCTTGTTGCTGATATGACTGACGATCAAATTTTCGCGCTCAAGCGTGGTGGTCACGAGTCTTCTAAACTGTACGCAGCCTTTACTAATGCTCAAGACACGAAAGGCAAGCCAACCGTGATTCTGGCGAAGACCGTTAAAGGTTACGGCATGGGTGAAGCGGCAGAAGGTAAGAACATCGCTCACCAAGTGAAGAAAATGGACATGACTCACGTGCTGCAACTGCGTGATCGTCTTGGTCTACAAGATCTTCTGACGGATGAAGCTGTGAAAGAGTTGCCATACCTAACATTGGCAGAAGGCTCGAAAGAGCACGAATACTTACACGCTCGCCGTAAAGCGCTAAAAGGTTACACACCTCAACGCTTGCCTAAGTTCACTCAAGAACTTGTGATTCCAGCGGTTGAAGAGTTCAAGCCTCTGCTTGAAGAGCAAAAACGTGAAATCTCAACCACAATGGCATTTGTCCGTGCGTTGAACATTTTGCTCAAAGATAAGAGCATTGGTAAAAATATTGTGCCAATCATTGCAGATGAAGCACGTACTTTCGGTATGGAAGGTCTGTTCCGTCAAATCGGTATCTATAACCCACACGGTCAGAACTACACTCCTCAAGACCGCGACATCGTTTCTTACTATAAAGAAGCGACTTCAGGTCAGGTACTGCAAGAAGGGATCAACGAGCTGGGTGCTATGTCTTCATGGGTTGCTGCAGCAACTTCATACTCGACAAACGATCTGCCAATGATTCCGTTCTACATCTACTATTCTATGTTTGGTTTCCAACGCGTTGGCGACATGGCATGGATGGCAGGTGACCAACAAGCACGTGGTTTCCTATTGGGTGCTACTGCTGGCCGTACTACGCTGAACGGTGAAGGTCTACAGCACGAAGATGGTCACTCGCACATATTGGCGGCAACGGTTCCTAACTGTCTTTCTTACGATCCAACATTTGCTTACGAAGTTGCAGTCATCATGCAAGACGGTATTCGCCGCATGTATGGCGATCAAGAGAACGTGTTCTACTACCTAACGCTGATGAACGAGAACTACGCAATGCCTGAAATGCCACAAGGCGCTGAAGAAGGTATTCGTAAAGGTATCTACAAATTAGAAAGCTACGCTCCACAAGGAACGATTGGCTCTAAAGGTAAAGTTCAGTTAATGAGCTCAGGTACGATCATGAACGAAGTACGCAAAGCGGCTCAAATCTTAAGTGATGAGTACGGCGTGGCTTCAGATGTTTACTCAGTAACATCATTCAATGAAGTGACTCGTGATGGCCAAGCATGTGAGCGTTACAACATGCTTCACCCTGAAGCGCAGCCGCAAGTACCTTACATTCAAACGGTAATGGGCAGCGAGCCTGCCATCGCAGCAACTGACTACATGAAGAACTACGCTGAGCAAGCGCGTGCGTTTATCCCGGCTGAATCATACAAAGTACTAGGTACTGATGGTTTTGGTCGTTCTGATAGCCGTGAAAACCTACGTCGTCACTTCGAAGTGAACGCAGGTTACGTGGTGGTTGCCGCGCTAAGCGAACTAGCGAAACGTGGTGATGTTGAGAAATCAGTTGTGGTTGAAGCGATTAAGAAATTCAACATCGATACTGAAAAAACAAACCCGCTATACGCTTAATTAAGGTAGGAAAGAATAATGGCAATCGAAATTAATGTACCGGATATTGGTGCGGATGAGGTTGAAGTTACTGAGATTCTTGTCAGCGTTGGCGACAAGGTTGAAGAAGAGCAATCTCTTATTACTGTAGAAGGTGATAAGGCTTCTATGGAAGTACCGGCTTCTCAAGCGGGTATTGTAAAAGAAATCAAAGTAGTCGCTGGCGATAAAGTATCGACCGGTTCACTTATCATGATTTTTGAAGCAGAAGGCGCAGCGGTCGCAGCGCCAGCAGTGGAAGCTGCACCAGTTGCGGCTCCTGCTGCCGCGGCTGTCGCTGAGCTTAAAGAAGTTCACGTGCCAGATATCGGCGGTGATGAAGTGGAAGTCACTGAAATCATGGTCGCAGTCGGCGATTCAATCGCAGAAGAGCAATCTCTACTGACGGTTGAAGGTGACAAAGCCTCAATGGAAGTACCTGCTCCATTTGCTGGTGTACTGAAAGAGATCAAAGTGGCCGCTGGCGATAAAGTATCGACAGGCTCACTGGTGATGATCTTTGAAGTGGCGGGTTCCGCTCCGGCGGCAGCCTCTGCTCAAGTGGCAGCACCTGTAGCTGCAGCACCAGCCGCTTCGGCAGCAAAAGAGATCCACGTACCGGATATCGGTGGTGATGAAGTCGAAGTGACGGAAATCATGGTGGCGGTTGGCGATACCGTGAGTGAAGAGCAGTCTCTTATCACCGTTGAAGGCGATAAAGCATCAATGGAAGTTCCTGCGCCGTTTGCTGGTGTTGTGAAAGAGATCAAAGTTGCAGCTGGCGATAAAGTGTCAACAGGCTCTCTTATCATGGTGTTTGAAGTTGCCGGTGCAGCGCCCGTTGCCGTAGCGGCCCCTGCGCAAGCAGCGGCTCCAGCCGCATCAGCGCCAAAAGCGGAAGCGGTAAAATCAGCGGTGGCAGCACCTGCCGAGTTTGAAGAGAACAATGAGTACTCTCACGCATCACCGGTTGTACGCCGTATTGCGCGTGAATTTGGTGTTAACCTAGCGAAAGTTAAAGGTTCTGGCCGTAAGAGCCGCATCCTAAAAGAAGACGTGCAAAACTACGTGAAAGAAGCGCTGAAGCGTCTTGAATCGGGTTCTGCCGCAGTGGCTTCTGGTAAAGGTGATGGCGCCGCGCTTGGCTTGCTACCTTGGCCAAAAGTGGACTTCAGCAAGTTTGGTGACACAGAAGTAAAACCGCTTTCACGTATTAAGAAGATCTCTGGTGCTAACTTGCATCGTAACTGGGTGATGATCCCACACGTTACCCAATGGGATAATGCGGATATCACCGAGCTTGAGAACTTCCGTAAAGAGCAAAATGCGATTGAAGCGAAGAACGACACTGGCATGAAGATCACCCCACTGGTGTTCATCATGAAAGCGGTAGCGAAAGCACTAGAAGCATTCCCATCGTTTAACTCTTCACTTTCTGAAGATGGCGAAAGCTTGATTCTGAAGAAGTACGTGAACGTGGGCATTGCTGTTGATACGCCAAATGGTCTTGTTGTTCCTGTCTTCAAAGATGTGAACAAAAAAGGCATTTATGAGCTATCAAGAGAGCTGGCTGAAGTATCGAAGAAAGCCCGTGCAGGTAAACTGACCGCTGCAGACATGCAAGGTGGCTGTTTCACTATCTCTAGCTTAGGTGGCATCGGCGGTACAGCGTTTACGCCTATCGTTAACGCGCCAGAAGTCGGTATCCTTGGGGTATCTAAGTCTGAGTTTAAGCCAGTGTGGAACGGTAAAGAGTTCGAACCACGCCTACAACTGCCACTATCACTGTCATACGATCACCGTGTGATTGATGGTGCGGAAGGTGCGCGTTTCATCTCATTCCTAAATGGCGCGCTATCAGACATTCGTCGTCTGGTTCTGTAAGCCAAGTTTAGTGAAAGAGAGGGCGGCCGTTAAAGCCGCCCTTGTTAACACGAATAATTGAACAATTGGATTATGAAGGGTTTTTTCTTAATCGAATTGTCGTCTAGCTCACAGGCTAAATGGATTTACTTTTCACACCATTAACATCTCTGTAAACTGTTGCGGTCTGAAAATAATTCGTTTTAATTCATTTGTTTTAAGTAATTGGCTCAGTCATGGGTTTAATTCATTGGATTAAACACTAAAAACAACGAGAACATCCACTCAGCCTGTTAGGGATAATGACTACAAGAGGTCAAAATGAGCAAAGAAATCAAAGCCCAAGTCGTCGTACTTGGTGCCGGTCCTGCTGGTTACTCCGCTGCATTCCGCTGTGCAGACTTAGGTCTTGAAACAGTACTTGTTGAACGCTACAGCACCCTTGGCGGTGTGTGTTTGAACGTGGGTTGTATCCCATCAAAAGCGTTGCTGCACGTTGCAAAAGTTATCGAAGAAGCGAAAGCATTGGCCCAGCACGGTATTGTGTTTGGTGAACCACAAACGGACATCGATAAAATCCGCCTTTGGAAAGAAAAAGTTATCAACCAGTTAACGGGCGGTCTTGGCGGCATGGCGAAGATGCGCAAAGTGACTGTCGTGAACGGTTTCGGCAAATTTACTGGCCCTAACGCCATTGAAGTTGAAGGTGAAGACGGTAAAACCGTGGTTAACTTTGATAACGCCATCGTTGCAGCTGGTTCTCGTCCAATTAAACTGCCATTCATTCCTCATGAAGACCCACGCATTTGGGATTCAACGGATGCACTTGAACTGAAAGAAGTTCCTGGGAAACTGTTGATCATGGGTGGTGGTATCATCGGTCTAGAAATGGCGACGGTTTACCACTCGCTAGGTTCTAAGATTGATGTGGTTGAGATGTTTGACCAACTTATCCCAGCGGCGGATAAAGACATGGTTAAAGTCTACACCAAACGTATCAAAGACAAATTTAACCTGATGCTTGAAACCAAAGTAACCGCTGTTGAAGCAAAAGAAGATGGTATCTACGTTTCAATGGAAGGCAAAAAAGCACCAGCGCAAGCTGAGCGTTATGATGCCGTTCTTGTTGCTATCGGCCGCGTACCAAACGGTAAGCTGATGGATGCTGAAAAAGCAGGTATTGAAGTGGATGAGCGCGGCTTTATCAATGTTGATAAGCAAATGCGTACTAACGTTCCTCATATCTTCGCGATCGGTGATATCGTTGGTCAACCAATGTTGGCGCACAAAGGTGTGCATGAAGGCCACGTAGCGGCAGAAGTAATTTCTGGTAAGAAGCACTACTTTGATCCTAAAGTTATCCCTTCAATTGCGTACACTGAGCCAGAAGTGGCTTGGGTTGGTAAAACTGAAAAAGAAGCCAAAGCAGAAGGCATTAACTACGAAGTCGCGACATTCCCATGGGCAGCTTCTGGCCGTGCTATCGCTTCTGATTGTGCTGACGGTATGACTAAGCTTATCTTTGATAAAGAGACTCACCGCGTGATTGGTGGCGCTATCGTTGGTACTAACGGCGGCGAACTGCTTGGTGAAATCGGTTTGGCTATCGAAATGGGTTGTGATGCAGAAGATATCGCTTTGACGATTCATGCTCACCCAACGTTACATGAATCGGTAGGCCTTGCTGCGGAAGTATTTGAAGGCACGATTACTGATCTGCCAAACGCAAAAGCGAAGAAAAAAAAGTAACTTCAACGCTGATGCGTTAAATTGCTGGTTAGTTAAATAGTAAAAACCGCTGAACTCAGCGGTTTTTTTATGCTCATAATTCAGAGACTAGGAAGTTAAGCCTAGTGATCTTTTTTATAGATGCAGAGCATGCTGAGGTAGCTTTTCACGAGTACACCCATGCTGGCTTCGTCTTGTATGCGATTTGCTTGTACAAATAGTGAGTAGAAGATACCAAGAAAGAGCGTAGCAAGATGTTCTGGCTCATGTTGATCGCACACTTCGCCACGTTCAATGGCTTTGATAAACATATTTTGTACCAAAAGTTGATTAGTACGGTTGGTGGAGACAAAAAGTGGCCACACTTCTTCGCGCGTTGAAGCGCTCCATTCAAACCATACTTTTAACCAGTGACAATCTTCAATCACAAGAGAAATCATCTTAGTGGTGATGTTGGTTAAGTTATCTTTCGCATGCAAATCAAGATCAATATTATCTGCGAGGAAGTTTGAAAACTGACGTACAACATGAGTGAGTACGTCGTCGACTAAATCTTCTCGGGTTGGAAAGTAGTTAAAGACAGTAGCGACTGAAACTTGGGCGATTTCAGCAATATCTGCGTGGCCACCTCGGCCTATTCCCCGTGTTGCAAACACTTCAAGGGCGATTTCCATCAGTTGAAGTTTGCGTTTTTGTGGTGATAAGCGAGTTCTGGGGCGTTTTTCTATCGATGTTTCCATGAGTTGTTAATCCTTGCCAATGACTGTTGAATTGAGCTTTTCGCTCTAATGATTATTTTGTTAGTTGCTTTAAAGCTTTATGAGTGTACTGCTGCATATGGTTGAGGTCAACGTTTCGAGTTTGTTTTTTGTGCGATCGTGTTAAATCCCATCAGATTCAACGTGTTTTATTGTAGCTTTTATTGATGTGGCGTATTTGTGGTGAGAGTGTCTGCGGCAGCGTAGGAGCTTTATTTCATCATATCCAGAGTTTTGCTAATTATTTAACTATCCTGTGTGGCAGTGGTACTATACGCGCCAAGCTAGTTACGCGACGCCATCATTAAACTGCGATGATCGTAGCGTGTCGCATCACCCGAAAAGAGAACAGTATGAAACATACAGTTGAAGTGATGATTTCTGAGCAAGTGGTTCAGGAACGAATTCGTGAATTAGGCAAACAAATCACAGAGCATTACCAAGGTAGTGAAGATCTGGTGCTAGTGGGCTTGTTGCGCGGCTCATTTGTCTTCATGGCAGACTTAGCTCGCGCGATCGACTTAGTTCATCAAGTCGATTTTATGACCGCGTCAAGCTATGGCAACACGATGCAAAGCTCACGTGATGTGCGCATTCTGAAAGATCTGGATGATGACATTAAAGGTAAAGATGTGTTGCTGGTAGAAGACATTATTGATACGGGTAATACACTAAATAAAGTAAAAGAAATTTTGTCTTTACGTGAACCTAAATCCATTCACATTTGTACTTTACTGGATAAGCCTTCACGCCGTGAAGTACCTGTAGAGGTCAAGTGGATCGGTTTTGAAATCCCAGATGAATTTGTCGTGGGCGTAGGTATTGACTACGCGCAAAAATATCGTCACCTACCTTACATTGGTAAAGTTGTGCCGCAAGCGTAATTTTGCCAGCGATAATAGAATGCCCACTAAATAGTGGGCATTCTATATTTTTAACTATCAGTTTTCACGGCAATTAATACGCTGTTATCGACACAGCAAGTTATGTTGCGCATTAAGAATTTTTTCCATCGCTTTTTGATAGGTGTCGTTGACTCGCTCACGTGAATCGCAGCGAACGCCTAAGTATTCCAAACGTCCGTCTTCAATACCGTAGACCACGCCATGCAGCTCGACATCTTGGCCGCGCTCCCATGCGTTTTGCAGTACGGTTGAGTTACCTAAATTATACACTTGCTCGGCAACGTTGATTTCGCACAATTTGTCGGCTTTATCCTGTTCTGGCATCGCATCTAAGTAGGTACGGTGTTTAAGGTATAAGTCACGCACGTGCAGTAACCAGTTGTTGATCAAGCCCAGCGGTGGGTTATCAATCGCTGCGTTGACGCCACCGCAGTCATAGTGTCCACAGATGATGATGTGCTTGACCTTCAGTACGTCAACCGCGTACTGCACCACAGAAAGGCAGTTAAGGTCAGTGTGAATCACTTGGTTTGCAACGTTGCGGTGTACAAACAGCTCACCAGAATAAAGCCCAGTCAAACGCTCGGCCGGAACTCGGCTATCAGAACAACCAATCCATAGAAAATCTGGGTCTTGCCCGCGAGCGAGTTTTGCAAAGTACTCAGGACGTTCAGCCTTAATCGATTCAGACCAACGTGAGTTATTTTCAAAAAGCTGTTTCAGTTCTGGCATCTCACTTCCCTTAAAAATAGTTCAATCGCATCAATGGTAATGCGCAAGAATAGGCCTGACTATACACAATGTTACAATTCTGTTCTCTTATAAAATGACAAAACACTCACTCATCTGACGAGTTTTCCTAGTAAAAAAATTAAACTGCTTCCATCGCTATTTGGATGGTCAACAGAGAATCAATCACATGTAAAATAATGGTTAATGATTAGAATGATGATTTGTTAGAGTGAGACAACCTATTTTGAGTATGAGGAAAAGCATTGTGTTTAGAGGCCGTTTTGCCGATATCGACCTAAAAGGTGACGTCTTTGGTGGCGTCACGACCGCGATTATTTCACTGCCACTTGCCTTGGCTTTTGGTGTGGCGTCTGGTGCGGGTGCAGAAGCAGGGCTTTGGGGAGCAATATTGGTGGGGCTGTTTGCTGCCTTGTTTGGTGGTTCATCTACATTAATTTCTGAACCCACAGGGCCAATGACGGTCATTATGACGGCCATTTTAACCAGCATGGTGGCACGTTATCCTGAAACGGGGCTTGCAGTTAGCTTCACGGTTGTCATGATGGCAGGCGCTTTTCAGATTGTACTTGGCACTTTAAAACTTGGGAAATACATCACCTTAATGCCCTATAGCGTGATCTCTGGCTTTATGTCAGGAATTGGGGTGATTTTGATTATCCTGCAGTTGTCACCGCTGCTTGGTCAGGCGGCTCCCGCTGGGGGAGTGATGGGAACGTTAACCGCGTTGCCCGAGATCATTAGCCAGATGAAGTTCAGTGAGCTCTTTCTTGGTTTGTTAACCTTAGGCATTTTATTTTTTCTCCCGGCTCAATATCGCAAACAAGTGCCCGTTCAATTGGTCGCTTTAGTCGGCGTGACGCTTGTTTCGGTACTGTTATTTGATAGCGATGAGATCCGCCGTATTGGTGTGATCCCTGCTGGCTTACCCTCTTTTGTTATTCCAACCTTTAATGCCGAGATGTTCACCACCATGGTGATTGACGCTTTAGTACTCGGTACGCTCGGCTGCATTGATACGTTGCTCACCGCGGTAATTGGCGATTCTCTAACGCGTAAAGAGCATGATTCCGATAAAGAACTGCGAGGGCAAGGGCTGGCTAATATGATCGCGGGTTTATTGGGTGCGTTGCCGGGTGCAGGTGCAACCATGGGGACGGTGACCAATATTCAGGTCGGCGCGCGTTCTCCTCTGTCTGGTGTAGTTCGTGCCTTAGTATTAGCCTTAGTGGTATTGGTGGCGGGAGGCTTAACCGAACCGATTCCAATGGCTGTATTGGCAGGGATTGCAGTGTATGTTGGTTTTAATATTCTTGATTGGAGCTTTATCCAACGCGCGCATAAAGTGAGTGTGCAGGGGATGGCCATCATGTATGGCGTGATGCTGTTAACTGTCTTTGTCGATTTGATTGTTGCGGTTGGCTTGGGCGTTTTTATCTCAAATATTTTGATCATAGAACGCTTGAGCCGCGAGCAAGCTCGCCAAGTGAAAGCCATTAGTGATGCTGATGAAAACGATGTGCCATTGACTGATAGCGAACGAGCTTTATTGGATCAAGCCAATGGTAAGGTGCTGTTTTTTTATCTCTCAGGGCCGATGATTTTTAGTGTATCTAAAGCGATCGCTCGCCAGCACAATCACATCAGTGACTATGAAGCGATGATTTTAGATCTTACTGATGTACCTATGATTGATGTGACGGTTGGGCTTGCTTTAGAAAACGCGATTAATGATGCCTTAGATGCCCACTGCGCGGTCTACTTACTTTGCCCAAATGTGCACACCAAACAGCAACTGGAAAAGTTTCATATTTTGGATCTGGTGCCAACCGAGCAGACTTTTTCGTTTCGTTATGAAGCGCTCAATGCTGCGGTTAAGCAGGTAGCCCAAAATCGTTAAGCGTTAAGGTTGTGCAAGAATGAATTACGCAGATCGCTGGATCTGCGTTTTTTTATTTTATCAATTTCTAATATTGGGTTGAAAAACGCGAGCCTTAGCAGCACATTGGATAGGTTAACATCACAAAGAGTGATCCGTGGAATGTACGCATTAGAAATAGAACAATTACGAAAAACTTACGCTGGTGGGTTTGAGGCCCTAAAAGGGGTGAGTTTACAGGTTGAAAAAGGCGATTTTTACGCACTGCTTGGGCCCAATGGGGCCGGGAAATCAACCACCATTGGCATTATCTCTTCGCTGGTCAATAAAACCTCTGGCACCGTTAAAGTGTTTGGTTTTGATATTGACAAAGATCTTGAACTGGCCAAGCAACATATTGGTTTAGTGCCGCAGGAGTTTAACTTCAACCAGTTTGAAACGGTTGAGCAAATTGTGTTGCAGCAAGCTGGGTATTACGGCGTGACGAAAGCGTTAGCGAAAGAGAGGGCAGAGAAGTACCTCTCAAAACTCGATTTGTGGGAAAAACGTAAAGAGCGTGCACGTAATCTTTCTGGTGGTATGAAACGTCGTTTGATGATTGCTCGAGCCTTAATGCATGAGCCTAAGTTGCTGATTTTAGATGAACCTACCGCCGGTGTGGATATTGAACTGCGCCGCTCGATGTGGGAGTTCTTAACTGAGATTAACGCGCAAGGGATCACCATTATCTTAACCACGCACTATTTAGAAGAAGCGGAGATGCTGTGCCGCAATATCGGCATTATTAACCGAGGTGAGCTTATTGAAAATACCTCGATGAAGGATTTGCTGGCCAAATTACAGCTCGAAACCTTTATTTTAGATATCGCAGAGAATTCTCCGCCAGCGCCACAACTCAGTGGTGTGATCTCGCAAACCATGCTCAACGGTTCGTTACAAATTGAGTTGGAGAAAACGAAAGGGCTAAATTCAGTCTTTTCACAGTTAACAGAACAGGGAATTACGGTGCTTTCGATGCGTAACAAAGCGAACCGCCTTGAAGAGCTGTTTGTCAGCATTGTTCAACAGCAAAGCCGAGGATAATCATGATGTATCGTTTATATTGGACGGCTTTTTGCAGTTTGCTGACTAAAGAAATCAACCGATTTACGCGTATTTGGGTGCAAACCTTAGTACCGCCAGCCATCACCATGACGCTCTATTTCATTATTTTTGGCAACCTAATTGGTTCGCGTATTGGCCAGATGAACGGCTTTAGCTATATGGAATATATTGTCCCGGGCTTAATCATGATGTCGGTGATCACTAACTCATACTCGAACGTCGCCTCTTCTTTCTTTAGTGCGAAGTTTCAGAAAAACATCGAAGAGTTGTTAGTTGCGCCTGTACCTAATTACGTCATTATCGCCGGATTTGTGATGGGCGGGGTAGTGCGTGGCTTGTTGGTGGGCATAATAGTGACCTTTGTGTCGCTATTCTTTGTTGATCTCAAGGTGGATCATTGGGGGATCATTGCGGCGACGGTTTTTCTCACCTCTGTTGTGTTCGCTTTAGGCGGCATGATTAACGCCATTTTTGCTAAAACCTTTGATGACATTTCGATTATTCCTACCTTTGTATTGACGCCATTAACCTACTTGGGTGGGGTATTTTATTCGATCAGCCTATTGCCTGACTTTTGGCAAGCGGTATCGAAAATCAACCCAATCGTCTACATGGTTAATGCCTTCCGTTACGGTTTTCTTGGTGTGTCGGATGTGGGAATTGTTACCTCGTTCAGTGTGCTTGGTATTTTTGTAGTGGCGCTGTATGGGGTTGCGCATTATCTGGTTTCGCGTGGTATCGGGTTAAGGACTTAATAGTTCCTCCCCTTGAAGGGGAGGGAATTAGTTTGTGAGCGTTGGGAGTAAGCCATTTATGATGATCGACGTGGTTTGCTGAAACAGTTTTTGTCCAAAAATGAGCTAGAAATTAATCTCTATTTATTGTCATTTCATTAATCTCAGTAGTAGTAACGAACCTCAAAAATGATCAAACTATATTGTTCTCCGACAATCGCGTTCGACTCAGTTAAATAACGAGACAAAAAAGGTCGCTCCTTATGGGCGACCTTTTCAATATATGGTTTTGAAGTGAAAATGAGTCATCACTTGAAATAGCAATTACTCTTCTTCAGGGTCCGCTTTCGTTTCGGCGCTAAATTCCAACACTTGGTTGTCGATTAAGCGTACTTTACCCAGAAATGCAGACACTAAGATCACCGCTTGTGTGGTCTCATTCGAGATCAGTTGCAGCGTTTTGGCATCGCGAATAAACAGCTCATCAGGTTGTAGCCCTGCGGCGCGCAGTTGGTCACTGGCATCTTCAATGATCGAGGCGTAATCGTCGCGGCCACCACGCAGTGCACTGCTTATCCAACGCATGGTGCGAGCAAGGACAGGCGCACGTTGGCGTTCATCCAACGTCAGCAGGCCGTTACGTGAACTCATCGCCAAGCCATCCATTTCACGGACGGTAGGGACGCCGACAATCTCAATATCCATACAAAGATCGCTGACCATTTGGCGGATCACCGCTAACTGTTGAAAATCTTTTTCACCAAAACAGGCAACATTCGGCTGCACTATGTTGAACAGCTTAGCGACTATGGTTGCAACGCCACGGAAATGCCCTGGTCTTGATGCGCCTTCGAGCATATGAGAAAGCCCCGGTACTTCAACAAAGGTCTGTTTTTCTAATCCTTGCGGGTACATTATTTCTGGGGTTGGGGTAAAGACCAAATCAACCGCTTCTGCGTTGAGTTTACTTAAGTCTTCATCCAGTGTTCTCGGGTAGTTATTTAAGTCATCCGCGCGGTCAAATTGCATCGGGTTAACAAAAATACTGACCACGACCACATTGCCCTCTTCACGTGCTTTACGCACTAGGGTTAAGTGGCCTTCATGTAAATTGCCCATGGTCGGCACAAAAGCGACTCGGCGGCCTTCACGCTTATACTGTTTGATCTGCTCGCGAAGAGCTGAAATGTCAGCAAAAGTTTGCATGAATATCTCCTTTAGGCGATGGTATGAGCGTCATCAGGGAAAGCGGCACTTTCTACATCTGCGATGTATTTTGCGACGGCTTTACGCATATCCCCTGTTTCAGCAAGAAAGTTTTTCGAGAATTTTGGCATGTAATTCGCCGAAATTCCGAACATATCGTGCATTACTAGAATTTGTCCATCGGTCACGTTACCTGCGCCAATGCCAATCACTGGCACATCAAGCACTTCGGTAATTCGCGCTGCTAGGCTGGCCGGTACACACTCTAATAACACAATTTGTGCGCCTGCTTCTTGGAGCGCCAACGCGTCTTTGACCATTCGGTCTGCTTTTTCTTGGTCGCGGCCTTGTACTTTATAGCCACCAAAAATATTGACCGATTGTGGTGTTAAACCAAGGTGTGCGCAAACCGGAACCGCGCGTTCAGTCAGCATTTTCACCGTTTCTACTAGCCAATCACCACCTTCGATTTTGACCATATTTGCACCCGCTTGCATCAATTTAGCGGCGCTTTCACAGGCTTGTTGTGGTGTGGCATAGCTCATAAAAGGCATATCAGCCATTAATAAACAGTTAGGGCTACCAGCACGCACGCTGCGTGTATGGTAGGCAATCTCTTCAACGGTGACGGGTAGGGTATCTGTGTGACCTTGTAGCACCATGCCTAGAGAATCGCCCACTAATAATACAGGCATCTCTTGGCTTTCAAAAAGCTGAGCAAAGCTTGCGTCATACGCGGTGACGGTTGCAAATTTACGACCTTGTTGTTTCCATTGGATCAGATCGTTTATGGTGATTTTTTTCATTAAATGTCCTTACGAGGCGCTGGCGAGTGCCAAATACCGAGCCCGTTACGTTCGACGAGCGGTAACAGTTGATTAAGCTCAGTCCCATCAGGGAGTTGTAAACTTGGTGCAATTTCGGCGAGCGGATAGAGCACGAATTCACGTACTTTCATTCCGTAGTGAGGAATGGTCAATCGCTCTGAATCGATCACCTCATTGCCGTAAAGAAGAATATCCAGATCGAGTGTTCTTGGCCCCCAACGTTCTTCTTTGCGAACTCGCCCTTGCTCTAACTCGATATTTTGGGTGCAATCGAGCAGTTCAAGTGGCGTTAAATCGGTTTCTATCGCAACCACCGCATTGATGTAATCGGGCTGGTTTTGTGGCCCCATCGGTGTACTACTGTACAAGGATGAGGCGCTTAAAAATCGAGAGTGTGGCAAACATTTCAAGGCTTCAATGGCCTGCTTAGCTTGCGCGATTGGGTCGCCTAAATTACTGCCAACAGCAATATAAACGAGAATCATGATTCTGGGCGGCTCTTTTTATTACGTGGGCTTCTGCGGCGGCGTACATTGGGTTTGTTACTTGCGCCACTTTCCAAATCATTTGCCATCGCTTGGCGCATATCTCGCCCGGCGCTTTCAAACGTTGTCCACCAGTCAGCCAGTTTCTTCGTCTCTCCGCCTTCGATCTCGCCACGCATTTGTAGAAAATCAAAACCCGCTCGGAATTTGTTGAGCTCCATAAGGCGGAAGGCGCGTTTCCCATTGCGACGTGGTAAGCGCAACTGCAATTGCCAAATTTCGCGAATTGTCGCGGTATGACGACGAGGTATGGCAAGGGTTTTCACCACTTGGTCAAGGATGAGGTTACTCGCTTCCATGACGGCGTCGTAATAGGCGAAATTACGCTGCTGCATTAACGCATCAGCCAGTTTCACCGTCGGGTACCAGAACATGGCAGCAAACATGAAGGCTGGGTTGATGCGTTTACCTTCTTCAATACGCAGGTCGGTTGAATCTAAGACCAGATCCAACATCTGTTCTGTGTGCGAGTCGTAGTTTGGAGTGAACTCTTGAGCTATCACAGGGAACAACTGCTGGAACAGGTTGTACTCACGCATTAAGTGGTAGGTTTCTAAACCGTGGCCGGTTTGCAGCATCTTTAGCGATTCTTCGTACAAACGTGCCGCAGGAATATCTTGCAGTAAAGGAGCAAGATGTTCGATTGGGTCGGCAGTCTCTTCTTCGATATCGAAATCGAGCTTGGCCGCAAAACGAATGGCACGCAACATGCGCACTGGGTCTTCACGGTAGCGCGTTTCAGGATCGCCAATTAAGCGGATGAGCTTATCTTCTAAGTCGTCCATGCCGCCAGCATAATCATGAATGCTGTAATCACCGATGTTGTAATACATGGCGTTAATCGTGAAGTCCCGGCGTTCTGCATCTTCATCAATGGTGCCGTAGACGTTATCACGCAGCAGCATACCCGCTTCAGATTGTGCTGAGACGTTTTGGCTCGGCTCTTGATGGTGTCCACGGAAAGTCGCCACTTCCACTACGTCGCGGCCAAACATGATGTGCGCTAAGCGAAAGCGACGGCCGATCAAGCGGCAATTGCGAAACTGTTGGCGTATTTGCTCTGGTGTTGCATTAGTGGCGATATCAAAATCTTTTGGTGTCTCACCTAATAGTAGGTCGCGTACTCCACCACCGACTAAATAGGCGTCAAAACCTGCGCCATGAAGTCGGTATAGCACCTTGAGCGCATTATCGCTGATTTGCTTGCGCGAAATATTGTGTTCATCACGAGTGATAATATTTAGAGCTAAGTCTTGGTAAACGCGATTTTCGCGTGGTGTATAGTCGTTTTTATTCATGTGCATCTGGCAATAATTGGTTTTTGCCAACCTTGCTTTTGTTATTTAAAGTGCCCGTTCGGGACGATTTTGCGGCTAATCATAGCGTAAGGATAGCCTTTTGAGAATCACGGTGTGATCTCGGTCTCCCGAGGGAGTTGTTCAACGTGCCAATTCTGACTGCCCCAAAAGATAATTTCATCGATGGAAGCGTCGCTAATCTCTTGTTTTATCTCAAACCCTAAAAAGCGCATTGCCTTAAGCAAGGTAGGTTTAGGATTTTGAATATCAATGGCTGTGGCATGATTCTGTTTGGATAATTTATTGCCATTACCATCCATCGCGAGCGGCAGGTGAAGGTAGCTTACCGGAGTTTTATGTAAGCAATGATACAAGCTGATTTGTCGTCCTGTTGGTTCAATTAAATCGGCTCCCCGCACCACTTCCGTCACTCCTTGATCGATATCATCGAGCACTACGGCAAGATTATAAGCAAATAAACCGTCACGTCGCTTAATGATGAAGTCTTCCTGTGCTAATGCTTTAGGAATGTGAATTTCGCCATGTTTTTGGTCGAAAAATGACTCTACCGGTGTATCAACACGCAACCTAACCGCGCAATCTTCGGTTAATGTTGGTTTTTTATAGCGGCATGTACCGGGATAAAAGCCACCCATCTGTTTAATTTGTTTACGCGTGCAATCACAATAATAGGCTTGCCCTGATTCAAGCCAAGCCTCAATTTGATCTTGGTATAAAGTGTGGCGTTGGCTTTGATAAACCACCTCGCCATCCCAATGCAAACCATAGGCTTCGATGGCTTGAAGTATCAGGGTGGAGGCTCTTGGCATTTCCCTTGGCGGATCTAAATCTTCGATGCGAACCAACCACTTACCTTGCTGTGATTTTGCTTGAAAGTAGCTGCCAAGTGCAGCGATCAAAGAACCAAAATGAAGTGGGCCTGAAGGTGATGGGGCAAATCGGCCAATATAGTGCATTGCGATTCATCCAAGTTACAAGTTATTTGGGTATCGAGTGAAAACAAAAAGGGAGCTTTAGCTCCCTTTTTTAACACAAACAAAAGGTAAGATTAACCTTGCATCTGTTTTTCTTTAAGTTCGGCTAGCGTTTTGCAGTCAATGCAAAGGTCCGCTGTTGGTCGAGCTTCTAAGCGACGAACGCCGATTTCCACGCCACAAGATTCACAAAAACCAAAATCATCTTCTTCAATTTTGCTTAATGTTTTTTCAATTTTCTTGATCAAGCGACGTTCACGGTCACGGTTACGCAATTCCAAGCTGAATTCTTCTTCTTGAGAAGCGCGATCAACGGGATCTGGAAAGTTTGCGGCTTCATCTTGCATATGGTGAACGGTACGCTCAACTTCTTCACGAAGTTGGTTGCGCCAAGCACTTAAAATTTTTGTAAAGTGAGCTATTTGCTCAGGTGACATATACTCTTCACCTGGCTTTTCCTGATACGGCTCAACACCTGCAATGGCTAGGATGCCTATCGCTTTTTTCTTTAATTCCGGCATGCAGCATCTCCTACTAACACCTAGTCAACTGCGCGAGCAGCTAATTTTAGGCGGGTATCTATAGCAAAAAGATCTATAGGAGGCAAACACTCAATCGTAAACTTATTGTCAATGTGAAGGCGCCATCAATTTTTTGTCACTAATGGGCGAATTCTACAGTGTTAACGAGCTTGATTTCATTCCTTGAAAGTACAGCCTTGTAGCACAGTACTTCCACCCCTTCTTTTTGCGCTTGTTTCAATAATAGTGAATAGTTTGCGTCTATATGGAGTGCAGGCGAGACTTTTTCAATCCCTGAATGCAAAACAGCAAACAAAAGTACTGCTCTGCTTCCACTTTTTGCCATTTCCGTTAATTCACGCAAATGCTTTTGTCCACGCGTTGTAACGGCATCGGGGAAATAACCTTGTCCTGAATTGCAGGCGACATCGTCGTGTGGAGAGTAACGCTCATCCAATAAGGTGACGCTTTTCACTTCTATATAGCACGTCGGTTTAGAGGGTGATTTGAGCAAGATATCAATTCGGCTATTTTCTTGGCCGTAGCGCACTTCAGTTTGTAATTGCTCATACCCTTGCAGCTCTTTGATGATGCCGTTTTGAATCGCTTCTACTGCCAGCGTATTCGCCCGAGCCGTGTTGACGCAAATGCAGTGGCCTTGCTGGGTTTCAGTCAGCTCCCAACTGTGTGGGTATTTACGTTTAGGGTTGTCTGAGGTGGAGAACCAGACACGATTACCCGCCTCGGCGCAGCCCGTCATCGCGCCAGTATTGGCGCAGTGAATAGTCTCTTGTTGACCATCGGCAAACTCAATGTCGGCCAAAAAACGCTTGTAGCGTTTGAGTAAGGTCGCGGATCGAAGTGGAGGATTGAACTGCATTTATCTACTGTTTTTATGTACAATGTTGCCGCCATTTAACCATAAGGATTGCACATTGTCACAATTGCCCATTCAAGCTGTGATGCCCGAGCTGCTGGCGGGAGTACAAGCTCACCCACAGATGATTGTCAAAGCCGCTCCTGGCGCGGGTAAGTCGACCCATTTCCCGTTACAGCTATTAAAAGCGCAATTATTCACGGGTAAGATCATCATGCTTGAACCGCGTCGTTTGGCGGCGCGCAGTATTGCTTGCTATTTAGCACAGCAATTAGGTGAGAGTGTTGGGCAAACCGTCGGCTATCGTATGCGTGGTGAGAGTAAAGTCAGCGCAGCGACACAGCTTGAAATTGTGACAGAAGGGATCATGACACGTATGATCCAAACCGATCCTGAGCTAAGCGGAATCGATCTCTTGATCTTCGATGAGTATCACGAGCGAAGTATTCACGCGGATACGGCTCTCGCATTGAGTTTGGAAGTGCAATCAGCGCTGCGAGAAGATCTTAAAATCGTCGTAATGTCGGCAACCTTAGATCAATTGGCATTGCAGTCATTATTACCCCAAGCACTTTATGTGCAATCTGAAGGTCGCGCTTATCCGGTTGAAGTGCGCTATGCACCGCTGCGAGCCAATGATTATCTTGTGCCGACGATGAGCAAACAGATTGAAGGCTTGATGCGAGCTGAAAGTGGCTCTCTGCTGGCTTTTTTACCTGGCGTTTCAGCCATTAAACAGCTTGAACAGCAGCTCGCACACTTAGCCGATGAGTTTGATATTTGTCCTTTATACGGGCAGTTGAGTCTACAAGCGCAGCAAAAAGCGATTGCGCCTGCAGTAGCAGGCAAACGGAAAATTGTGCTAGCGACTAATATTGCCGAAACATCGCTGACCATTGAGGGGATACGCTTAGTGGTGGATGCAGGGCTAGAGCGGATAGCGAAGTTTGATCTTAAAACGGGCATCACTCGTTTAGAGCAAGTGAAAATTGCCCAGTCATCGGCGCAGCAACGCACGGGGCGCGCCGGACGCCTAGAACCTGGTATCTGTTTGCGCCTTTACAGCGAAGCACAATATAAGCAGCAACCCCAAGTGCCGAGCGCGGAAATATTGCACAGTGACTTAGCGTCTTTAGCGATGGAGCTTGCGCAGTGGGGTGTGGTGTCGGTCAACGATTTGCCTTGGCTGGATACTCCACCACCAGCAGCGATGCAGCAAGCTTGGAGTCTATTGCATACGCTTGGTTTGATGGACAGCAAACAGCAGCTCAGCGCATTGGGTAAAAAAGCGCAGTCACTCGGTGTGGAACCAAGGCTGGTGAGTATGCTGCTCAAAGCCCATGAAACGAGTGATTCAATGCTAAATACGGCGCTCGCTGTGACCGCTTTATTAGAAGAGCCTGAGCGTAATGTGCTGGATTTACAACATAGCTTAATGCGTTGGCAGCAAGCGAATCACCCTAAAACACAAAACCTACATCAGCGTGCCACGACGCTTGCGCGCGCACTCGGTGGCCAATTTCAGCTAACACAAGTGGATGAATCATTGTTGGCGTTAGTGCTGAGTTTGGCTTTTCCCGATCGCATTGCCCAGCGTCGCAGCGAGTCGCAACGGGGGCAGTTCTTACTGGCGAATGGTCACGGCGCGCAAATGCGTGACGATGAACGTCTCGCGGGCGCGCACTATTTAGTGGTGGTGGATTTAATGCGCAGCGGCTCACAAGCGAGCCAAATCTTTGTTGCGACAGAGTTGGATATTGATGCACTGCAAGCCCATTTCCCTGAGCTATTTAGTACACAAGAACGAGTCGATTGGGATGAGAAAGCGGGGAAACTGTGCGCGGAAAGGCTAACCCTGTGCGGTAAATTGGTTATTGAGCGTGAAGCGCTGCCAGAGCCTGCTCATGAAAAAATGACGCAAGCCTTGCTCAATTATGTCCGTCGCAAGGGGCTATCGGTATTACAGTGGAGCGAAGCGGCGAGCGCTTTATTAACGCGCATACGTTGCGCTGCGCAATGGCTACCGGAAGCGGCGTGGCCTGCTGTCGAGGAACAAGCGCTGCTCGATGATCTTGAAATTTGGTTAGCCCCCTATTTAGTCGGGGTAAAATCGGTCAAAGCGTTAGCGAAAGTACCGCTTCTTGATGCACTCAATGCCTATTTAGGTTGGCCATTAAACCAAGAGATTGATCGCTGGCTTCCAACTCACCACCCGCTACCCACAGGCAATCGAGCCGCCATTCGTTATCAACTGGGCGCGGAGCCGATGCTGTCGGTCCGTATGCAGGAGATGTTTGGCGAGCAAGATTCCCCTACCATCGCTCAAGGGCGCAAAAAAGTGGTGATGGAACTGCTCTCACCTGCGCAGCGGCCTTTGCAAGTAACTCAAGATCTCGCCGGTTTCTGGCAGGGCGCTTATAAAGAAGTACAAAAAGAGATGAAAGGGCGTTACCCAAAACACGTTTGGCCTGATGATCCTGCCAACCACATAGCGACGACGAAAACTAAGCGGCAATTAACACAATGACAACCCAGAAAAAGCCTACGGGCACTCAAAAAAATAGCGTAAAAAAACCTTCACGTCGCCCGGCTAAGAAGACTTCACCGCCACGCAAAGCATGGTGGAAAATTGTGTGGGGTATTGGCTGGAAACTGAGCCTTGCACTGGCTGCGGTGCTGTTGTTTGTTGGTATTTACTTAAATAGCGTGGTCAAACAACGCTTCGAAGGTCAGCTTTTTGATTTACCGACCGTTGTGTATGCGCGCATTTTGAATTTAGCACCCGGTGATGATATCCCGCTGCAAGAGCTGCGCAATGAGCTTGATGTACTCAACTATCGCAAAGTGAACCAACCACGCTATGCTGGCGAGTACTCTTCATCATCAAGCAAAATTGAGATCATCCGCCGCCCTTTTGAGTTTGCCGATGGCCCTGAGCCTGACCGCCATGTGATGCTCCATTTTAATGACAGCGGTTTAGTCCGTATCCAATCTCTTGAGCAAAAAGGGGATTTAGGTTACTTGCGTATTGAGCCCAAAATGCTCGGCATGCTTGAAAAAGGTAACGATGAGCAGCGGCTATTTTTACGTCGTGATCAGTTTCCTGAAGTGATGGTGGATGCGTTGCTTGCGACCGAGGATCGCTATTTTTATCAACATGATGGCATCTCTCCATTTGCGATTGCCCGTGCTTTAGTGGCCAACATCAAGGCTGGGCGCACTGTGCAAGGCGGCAGTACGTTAACTCAACAGCTGGCAAAAAACATTTTCTTATCTAGCGATCGAACCTTATGGCGTAAAGTGCGTGAAGCTTATATGGCGCTCATTATCGACTATCGCTACAGTAAAGATCGCATTTTAGAAGCCTACCTAAATGAGGTCTATTTAGGGCAAAGTGGCGGTGAGGCGATTCACGGTTTCGGCCTCGCCTCACGGCTTTATTTCGGTCAACCATTGCAAGAATTGCGCATTGATCAATTAGCGTTGTTGGTGGGCATGGTTAAAGGGCCTTCTTATTATAACCCTGCGCGTTACCCTGAACGTGCTAAAGAGCGTCGCGACTTGGTTTTAAAGCTGATGATGCAGCAAGATATTTTGACGGCTAAACAGTTTGAACAAGCGGCCAGTCGACCGTTAGATGTGCAAAAGCATCCTCACATTGCCAGCCGGCAGCCCGCGTATTTTCAGCAGTTAAAAATTGAACTGAAAGAGAAAGTGGGCGAGATCTTCAAAGCGGATACTGGCTTGCGCGTTTTTACCTCGCTCGATCCTGTTTCGCAAGCCAAATTGGAGCTGGCGATTGATCGACAAATTCCAGTGCTTTCCAAAACGGCGGGGAAAAACTTAGAAGCCGCAGCGATCGCTGTTGATCGAACCAGTGGTGAGATCCGTGCCATGGTTGGCGGTAAACAGACCGGTTATGACGGCTTTAACCGCGCTTTAAATGCAAGCCGTCCTATCGGCTCGTTAGTCAAACCAGCGGTCTATCTCACCGCACTCGCACAGCCAGATAAATACAACTTAGCCAGCACGCTTATCGATAAACCCATCACACTCAAAGGGAACAAAGGCGAAGTGTGGTCACCGCGCAACTTTGATCGTCAGTTCCGTGGTGAAGTGCCGCTGTATCTCGCGTTAGCTAAATCACTTAATGTGCCTACGGTGCAATTGGGCATGCAGCTTGGGATTGAACAAGTTTCTGACACTTTGGTGCGGCTCGGTGTCAACAAAGAGGAGATCCGTCCTGTACCGTCGATGTTTCTTGGCGCGTTCTCTCTGACGCCTTATCAAGTGGCGCAGATGTACCAAACCTTAACCAACTCGGGTAAAAAAGCGCCCTTATCGGCGCTGCGCTCGGTATTGGATTTAGAGGGCAATGTGCTCTATCAATCAATTCCCAAAGTATCCCAAGCCGTTGAGCAGCAAGCGGCGTGGCTTACAACTTATGCGATGAAGCGAGGAGTACTTGAAGGGACCGGGCGCTATCTCAATAATCAGTTCGCTTGGGCGGCATTGGCGGGGAAAACTGGTACCACTAACGATAGCCGCGACAGTTGGTTTGTCGGGGTGGATGGTCGTGAAGTCACCACGGTTTGGCTTGGCCGCGATGATAATCAGCCGATCAAACTTACGGGTTCGAGTGGTGCATTACGGGTGTACGCGGAATATTTACAACATCGGATCCCAGAAAAATTACTTCTTCCTTGGCCGCAAGGCATTACCACGATTGGCTTTAAAACCAGTGCCGAGGGTGAATTAGTCCAAGATTGTCACAACGAATTTAAACTGCCCATGTGGGATAAAAACGGCGCATTGAAACAGAGCTGTGATAAACAACCAGGACAATGGTTAAAAAATCTCTTTCAGTGGTAGCTGGGGGAGTTTATATTGAATTGATTTCAAAGGGATTTAAGGAAGAGTCGTGAAACAGTTTTTAAGTAACTTATTGTTCTTGGTATTCATGTTTCCTGCGACTTTCGCGGTGGCTGATGAGCCACAAGCTGAAAAACCTATGCTGGACAGTGCTGCGCGTCCCAAAGTTGCCGTCGTTCTTGCGGGAGGAGGGGCAAAAGGTGCAGCGCACATTGGCGTTCTCAAAGCGCTGGAAGAGATGCGCATCCCCGTTGATTTCATTACTGGTACCAGCATGGGCGCTTATGTGGGCGGCCTCTATGCCAGTGGTATGAGCGCCGATGAAATTGAAAGTTTAATTTACAGCGTGGATTGGAATGAAGGTTATCGTGACCGGGTCAACCGTAGCCAACGTCGTGTTCGGGATAAAGAGTACGAAGACCGCTATCAACTGACCACCGACCTTGGACTGCGTTGGGGAGAGATCCGCGCACCACGCGGTGTGGTGCAAGGGCAGAATATGTTGCGTATTTTGCGAGAAACGTCGGGCAATCTCTCTGAATTTCAGTCCTTTGATCAACTGCCTATTCCTTATCGCGCGGTAGCAACTGATATCATTGCTCTTGAGGAAGTGGTGTTGGATCGTGGCTATTTAGTGGATGCGATGATGGCGAGTATGTCAGTACCCGGAGCACTGCCACCTTACGAAGTTGATGGTCGTTGGTTAGTCGATGGCGGTGTGACCAATAACATGCCTGTTGATGTTGCACGTGCCTTAGGGGCTGATATTGTTATCGCGATAGATATCAGTACCGATTACAAAAACCAAGAAGCTTTCACTACCTTTTTGACGGTAGCCGATCAGCTTTCCAACTATCTCGTACAAAGAAGCACTCAAAAACAAGCACGTTTATTGAATGAGCGAGATGTATTTTTACGCCCTGATGTCGGCAGTATGGAAACCACGGAATTTGATAAAATGCCTACGGCTTATAGGAAAGGGTACGATATCGCAATGGCGAACCAATCGGTATTGGCTTCGTTGTCATTATCGAGTGCTAGTTATCAACGCTATGTGGAAGCAAAACAAGCTCGCCGCAGGGCTTTAATTTATGGCGATGATGTAAAGGTTGATGAAATCGTACTCAACAACCGCAGTCATTACAGCGATCAATTGTTAAAAAACCGTTTACATTTAAAGACAGGACAACCGCTATCAACCGAGCAGATTGAAGCGACGGTCGAAAATCTCTATGCATTGGATCGCTTTGAGTTAGTGACCTATGAATACCGAGAATTTGAAGGAAAGAACCAACTGGTCATCGATGTAAAAGAGAAATCTTGGGGGCCAAATTACCTCAATTTTCGCTTTTTCTTAGAAGATGATTTTCATACGGATAGTCAGTATGCGCTGGGTATCTCTTCCAATTTCACTAACTTAAATTCGTTTGGTTCTGAATTACGTTTCAATCTAGAAATGGGCACCGATAAGATCATCGAAGCGGAGCTTTTTTCTCCTCTGTTCTCAGGGCAAAAAGCGTTTACCTCTGCCTTGGTCACGTTTAGCAATGATAAACGTAATAAGCCAATGCAAGGGTTTGATGACACCAGTCTAGAAGCCAGTAAAGATTATTTGCCGATCGCGTATTTAGAATGGATTGGAGAATTGTCGCTTGGTTATCAAGATAAATTATGGCGAGAGTTTAAGGTAGGGATCCGCTATACCGACGGGGAGGCCGAAGTCTCAAATTGGCCATCCATGGGAAATATGGATTACACCCGTGCTGGTGTGTTTGCTAACTACCGCATTGATACCTTAGATGACTTCAGCTTGCCTACCCGCGGTGTTTATCTTGATCTTGAGTATCTTGCATCGCACGATAAAGTTTCTGGCGTCTCTTCCGATCTTGAATCAAACGATACGGTGTATGAATTTTCCGGTGAATTGATCGCTGCTTATAGCCTTGGCAGGCATACTTTGGTCGGTAATCTTGATTACGGTGTGGTACAAAGTAAAAATTCTAGTGAGCCGATAAACCCTAAATCGATTGGTGGTTTCTTAAATTTATCAGGTATTCCTCGTAACAGCTTGATTGGACAGAATAAAGCGTTCACCAGTTTGGTGTATCGTTATCGCTGGTTTGATAATGACTTTGGCCTGTTCAGTTCCCCATTTTATGTCGGTGCATCAATAGAATACGGCGGTGTATGGTCTGATCCGGATCTAAGCTTTGATACCGCCCCATTATACGGTGCGGGATCGGTGTTTGCCGGGGTTGATTCTCCGATTGGACCGATTATGTTTGCTTATGGTCGAACCGAAGATAATTTTGATTCGATATACTTGAGTATTGGCACTACCTTTTAGCGAGAATTAAGCTGAAAAGTGGGAGGTAAGTGACTCAAAAATCATAGAACTTTAGTCTTAAGTTGCTATGTTGGTCAAAATGATAAGATTTTAATTTAAAGTTAAATTTGCTATTCTTCGTCCCACAGTTTGGCCTCTCTGCCGCTGATTACATAAAAATATCTGGCAATGGAGAGCCAAGTTTCCAAGGATGTTTGCCCATCATGTCAATAATAATGGGGTAAACCGCAATGAGAGGAAAAAGTCGTGCTTGAAGCCTACCGTAAACACGTCGCAGAGCGTGCTGCCGAAGGAGTTGTTCCTAGACCCCTAAATGCTGAACAAGTCGCAGGACTTGTTGAACTGTTGAAAAATCCCCCTCAAGGTGAAGAAGCGTTCATGCTTGATCTCCTTGAAAATCGAATTCCTCCCGGTGTGGATGAGGCCGCTTATGTTAAAGCGGGCTTTTTAACCGCCATCACTAAAGGTGAGGTCTCTTCACCGTTAGTGAGCCGCGCAAAAGCTGCGCAACTACTCGGAACTATGCAAGGCGGTTATAACATCGAGCCGCTAGTCTCATTGCTTGATGATGCTGAGCTGGCACCTATTGCGGCTGATGCACTATCGCGTACTCTACTGATGTTTGATGCGTTCTATGACGTAGAAGAGAAAGCAAAAGCGGGTAATGCACATGCACAAAAAGTGCTGCAATCATGGGCAGACGCGGAATGGTTCCTTTCAAAACCGGCGCTTCAAGAGAAGATCACGCTAACCGTATTTAAAGTTACTGGCGAAACCAACACTGATGATTTGTCACCAGCGCCAGATGCATGGTCACGCCCAGATATTCCAGTGCATGCACTGGCTATGTTGAAAAATGAACGTGAAGGCATTCAACCCGATAAAGCAGGCAGCATTGGCCCTATCACTCAAATCGAAGCTCTAAAAGAGAAAGGCCATCAGCTAGTCTATGTGGGTGATGTGGTCGGTACAGGCTCGTCTCGTAAATCCGCGACTAACTCTGTTTTGTGGTTTATGGGTGACGACATCCCATTTGTGCCCAATAAACGCGCGGGTGGTTACGTGCTCGGCGGTAAAATTGCACCTATCTTCTTCAACACCATGGAAGATGCCGGCGCGTTACCGATTGAAGTTGACGTTACCAAACTCAACATGGGTGATGTGATTGATGTTTACCCATTTGAAGGCAAAGTGTGTAACCACGACACTGGCGAAGTGCTTGCCACGTTCAAGCTTAAAACCGACGTATTGATTGATGAAGTGCGCGCTGGCGGCCGTATTCCACTGATCGTTGGTCGTGGTTTAACGGATAAAGCACGCGAAGCACTAGGCTTAGAAGCGTCAACGGTATTTCGTCGCCCAGTTGCAGTGGCTGATACAGGCAAAGGTTATACACTGGCTCAGAAAATGGTCGGTAAAGCATGCGGCGTGACGGGTGTTCGTCCGGGGACTTACTGCGAACCTAAAATGACCACGGTTGGATCGCAAGATACCACTGGCCCGATGACACGTGATGAATTGAAAGATTTGGCGTGTCTCGGTTTCTCTGCTGACTTAGTCATGCAATCTTTCTGTCATACCTCGGCTTATCCAAAGCCTGTCGATGTGAATACCCACCATACCTTGCCTGATTTCATCATGAACCGTGGCGGTGTTTCACTGCGTCCGGGTGATGGCGTTATTCACTCATGGCTAAACCGTATGTTGTTACCTGATACCGTCGGTACTGGTGGTGACTCGCATACACGCTTCCCGCTTGGCATTTCATTCCCAGCCGGTTCTGGCTTGGTTGCTTTTGCGGCCGCAACGGGTGTGATGCCACTGGATATGCCAGAATCTGTCTTGGTGCGTTTCAAAGGTGAAATGCAGCCGGGCATCACGCTGCGCGATCTAGTGCACGCGATTCCTTATTACGGGATTAAGCAAGGCCTGCTTACAGTGGCGAAAGCGGGGAAAATTAACGAATTCTCTGGCCGTGTGCTAGAAATCGAAGGGGTTGAGCACTTAACGGTTGAGCAAGCGTTTGAACTTTCTGATGCCTCGGCAGAACGCAGTGCGGCGGGTTGTACGGTTAAATTGTCACAAGCCTCAATTGAAGAGTACCTCAACTCTAACATCACTATGTTGAAGTGGATGATCGCCGAAGGTTATGGTGACCGCCGTACTATCGAGCGTCGTATTACGGCGATGGAAGCGTGGCTAGCCAATCCTGAGTTGATGCAAGCGGATAGTGATGCAGAATACGCACATGTGATTGAGATTGATCTTGCTGAGATTAAAGAGCCTATTTTATGTGCGCCAAATGACCCAGACGATGCGCGCTTACTTTCTGATGTACGAGGTACGCCTATTGATGAAGTCTTCATCGGTTCTTGTATGACCAACATTGGTCACTTCCGTGCGGCAGGTAAATTGCTTGAGAAGTTCAATGGTCAGTTAGACACACGTTTGTGGGTTGCGCCACCGACTAAGATGGACAAAGATCAGCTTATCGAAGAGGGCTATTACGGCATCTTTGGCCGCGCTGGGGTACGCATTGAAACTCCAGGATGTTCGTTATGCATGGGTAACCAAGCGCGTGTTGCCGATAAAGCGACCGTCATGTCGACTTCGACTCGTAACTTCCCGAACCGTTTAGGGACTGGCGCGAATGTTTACCTTGCTTCGGCAGAGCTGTCGGCCGTGGGCGCCATTTTAGGCCGCATTCCGACACTGGAAGAGTACCTAGAGTACGCGAAGCAGATCAACGCAACTGCAGCTGACACCTATCGTTACCTCAACTTCCATCGTATGGCGCAATACACTAAAAAAGCGGACAGTGTGATTGTCCAGCAAGCGGTGTAAGAGCTATCCAAGCTAACCTCCTAATAAAAAAGCCACCGATTCGGTGGCTTTTTACCATTCTAGCTTCTCACTCAATGCTGAAATAACATTAGATTAAGTTCGATTGGTGGCTGCAATGCTCCGCCAACAATGACTTGACCCATAATTCATAACGTTGTTCTGTCAATGGAGTTAAAATGAGTGTGAACGTCATATGGTATTCAGCGAAATAGTTATTGCCTGTGAGACAAGCTAAAAACACACGCGACATTACGCGCGGTCATTTCTACATTTTGCGCCGCTTCGGCAAGGGCTGTAGGCAAGTCGACCGAGCGTGGAACGACACTGAATACCGCATCAATGCCATGTGGGTGAACAACGGCGCAGTCTGCTGACAAGCAGCCTGCAATGCCGATCACTGGCACGGAAAAAAGTTTGGCAGTGCGCGCAACACCGATTGGCGTTTTACCGTGAATGGTTTGGCTATCAATGCGTCCTTCCCCAGTGATGACTAAATCGGCATCCTTTACCACATCGCTAAGGTTCACGGCATCCATCACAATTTCAATGCCCGGACGAAGGCTCGCTCCTAGTAGACCAACCAGCGCCGCACCTAAACCGCCTGCCGCGCCAGCACCCGGCATCTCTTTAACATCACGACCTAATTGCGTTTTGATGATGTTTGCATAATGCGCAAGGTTGGCATCAAGTTGCGCGACCATCTCGGGTGTTGCTCCTTTTTGTGGGCCAAAGACGTGCGAAGCGCCTTGTACGCCGCACAGTGGATTATCGACATCGCAGGCGACCTCCAGTTTGATGCGGGCTAAACGTGGGTCCAGTAGTGTGAGATCAATCGAGGCCAGTTTTGACAATTCACCGCCACCAAAGCCTAATGGATTGCCATCTGAATCAAGCAGTTGAATGCCGAGGGCTTGCGCCATGCCGAGGCCACCATCGTTGGTTGCACTGCCACCAATGCCGATGATGATGTGTTCAACACCTTGATCAAGCACGGTTTTAATCAGCTCACCAGTACCGTAGCTGGTGGTGTTCATTGGGTTGCGTTGCTCTGGCGGCACCAGGTGTAAGCCCGATGCGGCCGCCATCTCAATGATCGCTGTTTTACCATCACCCATTAAGCCATAAAAAGCCTCGACTTGCTCACCTAGCGGCGCCGTCACCGTTGTGGTAACAATCGATCCATTAGTGGCATCAACCAGTGATTGGACCGTCCCTTCGCCGCCATCGGCCATCGGTAACTTAATGTAGTGCGCATCGGGTAACACTTGTTTGAATCCATTCTCTATCGCGGTGGCGACTTCCATTGCCGTTAGGCTCTCTTTATAAGAATCTGGAGCAATAACAATTTTCATTTTTAACACCTTAACTGCGTTAAACAAACAGACCAAATACGCCAAAAATCATCACAGAAATGAAGGCAATCACTAAACCTACTGCCGATTCATAAGGAATTAAGGTGAGACGCTCACGAATGTCCATATGTACCGCTCCGCCTGTGGCGTGGAAGAAACTACCGTGTGGCATATGATCAAGTACGGTCGCACCTGAATGGATCATGGCAGCCCCTGCCAGCGCGGGTACGCCTAGCTCGAGTATAGTGGAGCTAAAGACGCTGGAGGCAACGGCTGTACCTGCGGTGGTTGAAGCGGTTGCCAGTGACATCATTGCACCTGAGATCGGTGCAAGCAGGTAAGAAGGTAACCCAGAAGCGGTCAGTACTTCGATTAAACCGCCTTTAAGACCTGAATTGGCGATGATGCCGGCTAAAGTACCAGTACCAAGCAGCATAACCGCAACCGGAGCCATGCGTGTTAAACCTGAAACCGCGAAGTGGTTAGTGTCTGCAAATCGTCCCATCACGACCGCACCGACTAACCCGCCTAATGGGAGTGCAATTAAAGGATCCACATTGATGCCAGCGATAGGGCGTAGTGCGAGTAACACAATCGCCACTAATGGTGCGATGATCGCTGAGCTAAAGCGGGGTAGCCTAGAATGATCCACCGCAACGACTTCACTGACGGAGACTTTACTTCCTTTATTGACTAAACGTTTGGCAATCAAGTAAGCCACAATAAGCCCGCAGATCCCAGGAATAATACCCGCTGCCATTACAGAAGTAAGTGGCACGTTAAACGCGTCGGCTGCGGCAATCGCATTAGGGTTAGGTGACATTACGTTACCCGCTTTACCGCCGCCAATCATCGCTAGCAGAATGGCCGCCTTGGAGAGATCGGCACGGCGAGCGATCGCCAGAGCGATAGGAGATACGGTGATTACTGCCACGTCGACAAACACGCCGACCGCAGTCAAAATTAAGGTTGCTAAGGCCAAGGCAAATAAAGCGCGAGTTTCTCCAACCTTTTTCACTATGGTTTCTGCAATGGAAGTGGCAGCGCCTGATTCAATCAATACACCAGCTAAAATACCTGCTGCAAGAATGCGTAGCACCGCGGTCACAATGCCTTGTGCGCCACCAATCATCAGAGCAACGGTGTCGGTCAGCGATACACCGCCGATCACGCCACCGACCAACGCGCCGATGATCATGCCATAGGCGGGTGGTACTTTTTTTAGAATGAGCGTGATAGCCACGACTAATGCGGCCAGAGCTCCGAGAGTTGAAACTTCAATCATCTTCTATATCCATATTTTTTATCAGTGATTGGCTGCAATATAGGGAGCAAAAATAAAAGAGTCTTCAGTCTATTGCACAGATTACTGGCTTTGACGCGACTGATTAATTGTGCAAATGCACAATTTTATGTTTTTATTTGAAGCAAGATAAAGCCAAATAAAGGTGAGTAATGTCATTTAACTGATTGAATTTTAAAGCGGTTACTTGCTCAATTTTTTCAAGCCTATAGCGCAAGGTATTACGGTGAATATGCAGTGTTTGGCAAGTTTGATGAACATCGCAGTTTTGCTCAAAATAATGGCGGAGGGTTTTAATTAATATTCCCTTAGTGTCATACCGTTCCAGCAGGGTATAGGGTTGGCGTAACTGCTCGCGGCTCCATGGCTCATGCTGTACGCTATTGAGCAGTACAGGTAACTTATCATCTTGATAAAAGAAGACGTCTCCCTGTTTATGGTGGGAGGCTTGCATCGTCAACTTGGCGGTTTGATAAGATTGAGCCAGCCCTGAGAGCGTTGGAAAATAATCACCTAGTGCAATTTTGATGGTGAATTTGCCCTCTTTTTTCACTCGCTTCAACAGTTGATTGACTCGTTTAGTTTCGGCCTCTTGTGACCAACCTTTTTCGGTGAGTGAGATGGGTTTTAAAACCACCACTTCGTTGTGAGAAACTGAAATGATCCCCACCAAATTGTCCCGTTCAGGGTATTCCAGCAGATGCACCAACTGCTGTAAGTGTTCTAGCGATAAGGCGGTATCGTTATCTGGGATCAATTTGACCACGGCAGCGATACGCGGCTGGGAAAGATCGAGCCCTAATCGCTCGGCGATTGAATTGAGCTGTGTTTCGTTGAGAGTGGCACCTTGAATTAGTTGTAATAGCAGCTCTTCACGGTGGCGCTTATTCCACTGTACTTGTGCCATCAGTGCGGCTTGTTCAACGATAAGCTCCGCCGTCATTTTGACCAGTTCGCCATAACGATGAACCTCCGTTGGGTTACCGGAAATTCCAACCACGCCGATCACCCGTTGTTGGTAAATGATGGGGAAATTGATGCCGGGTTTAACGCCTTTTAGGTAACTGGCGGTGGCATGATCAATTTCAACCACTCGATTTTCATTGATGGCTAAAATCGCCCCTTCGTGTTTCTGGTGCAAACGAGTGGGATCACCTGAGCCAATAATGCGTCCCTTTTCATCCATTACGTTGACTGAATAAGTGATGATCTTCATCGCTCTTTCTACAATCTGGCGTGCGGTGGTTTCTGTGATCTGCATAATCTCAAGTGGTTTCGTTAGCCATAATCACCGATAATAGCAAAGTTATCCGTATCCCCAAGCACCAATATCGAGAACCCGATGGACTACGAATTTAAAAAAAACACCCTAGATGGGAGCTATTACTGCTCTTTTTCGATGGGGCACGAAATTATTGGCCGTTGGCTACAAGAGGAGATCAGCAACGATCTTCCCAAAATAGATCAAGTTATTGCGCTAATTGCAGCATCGAAACGTGCGTTTAATCAAGAGCAGACGCTTGAGGGGCAGGAGATCAGCGTGATGATTCTTGCCGATGAGGTCACGGTTCAGGCCAATGTTTTGACGCATGGTGAAGCGCTTGATAGTGACAGTGAGTTTGATTTTTACGATTGTGAAAGCACCGCAAGCTGCGGCATTGATGATTTTGCTTTGATGATCAAGCAGTGGTGCGAATTTGTACGTTACTCACCTGCGGACTTCACTTAGCGCTGCACAAAACTGGTGAAGATTAAACACTTCGCTTTATTTGTGGGAAAGGGTTGCACCTCATTTGTGCAACCCTTTTCTTCTTGGCATAAGAAATGGTTGCAAATCTTTTAAAATCATTAAGTTAAAAAGTTGGCACGCAGCTTGGATTGTATTGATCGTAAACGGACTACTGCTTGTGAGAGGATGCAATGAAACTGATCAACGCGATAATTAAACCATTTAAGTTAGACGATGTGCGTGAAGCTTTGGCCGATGTCGGCATCGAAGGGATGACGGTTTCCGAAGTGAAAGGCTTTGGTCGCCAAAAAGGGCACACCGAGCTCTACCGAGGCGCGGAATATCAAGTCGATTTTCTGCCTAAAGTGAAATTAGAAATAGCGACACAAGCTGAAAATGTCGATCGCGTGATAGAGGCGATTATCAAAGCGGCGCACACCGGAAAAATTGGTGACGGAAAAATTTTTGTGTATGACCTCAGCCAAGCTGTGCGTATTCGTACTGGCGAAATGGACAGTGAAGCACTGTAAAGATTCAAAGGATTGGAGATAACCATTATGGAATTAGCAGCAACGGTAACAGAGCTACGTTACGCACTCGATACGTTTTTTTTCTTAATTTCGGGTGCGTTGGTGATGTGGATGGCAGCTGGCTTTGCCATGCTAGAGGCAGGTTTAGTTCGTTCTAAAAACACCACTGAAATTTTAACCAAAAACTTTTGTTTGTACGCGATTGCCTGTACCACGTATTTAGTGGTTGGTTACAACATTATGTATGTTGATAACGCAGAAGCAGGCTGGCTGCCTTCATTCGGCTCCTTGATGGGTAGCCAAGCAGAAGGCGCGGATCACTCCCTTGAATCAGACTTTTTCTTCCAAGTGGTGTTTGTTGCAACCGCGATGTCGGTGGTTTCTGGCGCTGTCGCTGAGCGAATGAAATTGTGGTCGTTCCTTATTTTTTCCGTCATTTTGACCGCATTCATTTACCCAATGGAAGGCTATTGGACTTGGGGCGGTGGCTTTCTTTCTGCTGCTGGTTTCAGTGATTTTGCAGGCTCAGGTATTGTTCACTTAGCGGGTGCATCGGCGGCGCTAGCTGGGGTCATCTTGTTGGGAGCACGTAAAGGTAAATACGGTAAAAATGGTGAAATTTACCCTATTCCGGGCTCCAACATGCCACTTGCGACTTTGGGTACATTTATCCTGTGGTTTGGCTGGTTTGGTTTTAACGGTGGTTCACAACTGATGCTGTCTGATTTTGAAAACGCGACAGCGGTGGGTCAGATTTTCCTCAACACCAATGCCGCTGCAGCAGCGGGTTCTATCGCGGCTCTATTAGTGTGTAAAACCACTTGGGGTAAAGCGGATCTAACCATGGTGCTTAACGGTGCGTTGGCCGGGTTAGTGGCCATTACCGCTGATCCTCTCTCTCCATCACCACTGTATGCGGTAGCGATTGGTGCTGTAGCGGGTGTGTTGGTTGTGTTTAGCATTATTGCCCTTGATAAAGTGAAAATTGACGATCCTGTGGGCGCAATTTCAGTACATGGCGTATGTGGTTTGTTCGGTTTAATGGTTGTGCCAATCAGCAATACTGATGCGACTTTTGGCGCTCAACTACTTGGAGCCGCAGTGATTTTCGCTTGGGTATTTGGTGCAAGCCTTGTGGTTTGGGGCATCCTGAAGGCAACGATAGGCATTCGAGTTTCGGAAGAAGAAGAATTAGAAGGGATGGATATGCACGACTGTGGGGTGGGGGCCTACCCAGAATTCGTGACAATAAAGTAATATTTCCTTACAGATAACCTACCTAAAAACCTGCCGATTAAGGCAGGTTTTTTTATAGATTGAATTGTTTTTCAATCTATCATCAATATAATAACGAAACTGATAAACATTATCATTACCAATTTTAAAGGGAACTAGAAATGAAGAAACTGCTTACTCTGTCTGCGATGGTATGTAGTGTGATGGCTCCGAGCGCGATGGCGGCAGAGGAGGTCAACGTTTACTCATACCGCCAACCATTTTTGATTGAGCCGATGTTTAAAGAGTTCACTCAACAAACGGGCATTAAAGTGAATGTGAAGTTTGCGAAAGAAGGGATTGCTGAGAAATTGGTACAAGAGGGTGAGTACAGCCCTGCTGACGTGATTTTAACCTCAGAATTTAGCCGTCTTTTTGAGTTATCTGAAAAAGGTTTAGTCCAAGCGGTGGATAACAAAACCATTGAAACTAACATTCCTGCCCAATATCGCGATAGCGCAGATGAGTGGTTTGCACTAACAATACGCACCCGTAGCGTCTACTCATCACGCGATCGCGTAGGCAAGCTGGGTGATGACTTCAACTACGCTGACCTCGCGAAGCCTGAATTTAAAGGCAAAATCTGTACTCGTAGTGGTAAGCACCCTTACAACGTGGCGCTGGTTGCATCCATGATTGCAGAGCAAGGCGAAGCGAGCACTAAACTTTGGCTTGAAGGTGTCAAAGCCAATTTAGCACGTAAGCCTCAAGGTAATGATCGTGACCAAGTTAAAGCGATTAAAGAAGGTTTGTGTGATGTCTCATTGGGTAATAGCTATTATTTAGGGAAAATGTTAGCTGATGAGAAGCAAAAATCATGGGCTGAAGCCGTCTACATCAACTTCCCCGGCCAGAATGCGCAAGGCACGCACGTTAACGTGAGTGGTATGGCGATGGCGAAGTACGCGCCTAACAAAGAAAACGCAGTTAAGCTGATGGAGTTTTTGACCAGCGATAAAGCACAGCACATGTACGCTGACGTCAACTTTGAATACCCAGTAAAAGCAGGTGTTGAGCGTTCTGCACTAGTCGCTTCATGGGGTGATTTTAAAGCGGATCCACTGCCGCTCGAAAAAATTGCCGACAATCATGCCGCGGCAATTAAGCTGCTTGATGAAGTGAAATTTGACCTTTAATCGGTTCTAGGGGTATAACAGTGCCCCTATTCTATTGAAGGGGCATGAGATGTATTTGCAAACGCATTTATGTGTCAGTAAGCCTTATTGTAATTAGGCAATGAAAGAAAAAAATACATTATGGAAAACCAGTAGTGCCAGTGTCACTGTGCTACTGGTTTTGCCGATCTTAGCCATCTTTATTACCGCTGCGGGACAAAGTGATGAGGTTTTTGCTCATCTCATGTCAACCGTGATGCCCACCTATACCTTTAATACCGTCGTATTAACGTTCAGTGTGATGGGGCTTTCTTTGCTATTTGGCATTCCCAGTGCTTGGTTAATGGCGATGTGTAAGCTGCCTACCGAACGCATTTTACAATGGGCTTTGGTGTTACCACTTGCGATGCCCGGCTACATTATCGGTTACATCTTTACCAGTTGGTTTGACTACGCAGGCCCAGTGCAAGTGTTACTTAGAGATATTACGGGTTGGGGCGCAGGTGATTACTGGTTTCCCGACATTCGCAGTTTGGGCGGGGCAAGCATTGTGCTTGCGCTGGTGCTTTATCCATATGTTTACCTACTGTGCCGTGCAGCATTCATGGAACAAAACGTCTCCTTATTGCAATCCGCTCGTCTATTAAAATGCTCTCCGTGGCAGAGTTTTCGTCTGATTTCACTACCGCTTGCACGGCCCGCGATGGCGGTTGGCCTCTCCTTAGTGGCGATGGAAACGGTGGGAGATTTTGGTACGGTGAGTTACTTTGCCGTTAATACCCTAACGACTGCGGTGTATGACACTTGGCTCGGTTATTCTAATTTGAATGCGGCAGCGAAAATATCCGCCATCATGTTGGTGATTGTATTATTACTGCTGAGCGCAGAGCGCTATAGCCGTCGTAAACAGAAATTATTTCAAAGCCAATTTAACAGCCATGAAGATTTTCGCTATCAGTTGCAAGGGTGGAAAAAATGGGCCGCTTTGTGTTGGTGTTGGGGGCTAGTTGCGCTCGCGTTTCTTCTGCCTTTATTGCAGTTGGTCTCATTCGCTTATCACTATTTTGCGAAAAGTTGGACTTCGGAGTTCCAAGACTTTGCGATCAATAGCTTAACGGTTTCGTTGACGACAGCGCTGGTGGCGGTGTTGATTGCTTTGGTCGTGAATTTTTGCCATCGGTTGAACGCCAACGGGGTAACTTTAGCCTTTATGCGCTTGTCTTCTATGGGGTATGCGGTTCCCGGAACCGTGCTAGCGATTGGTGTGATGGTTCCGGTGCTGTTTATGGATCATTGGGTCAATGATGTTGCTAAAGCGATGCAGTGGGGGCGACCGGGTCTTATCTTTTCTGGTTCGATGTTTGCTATTATTTTTGCTTTAGTGGTGCGTTTTTCGGCCGTGGCGATTGGTAGCATAGAAAGTAGCCTCAATAAAGTCTCACCTTCTTTGGATATGGCGGCTCGAACTATGGGTTATCGATCGAACGCTATGCTGTGGCGAGTTCATCTGCCATTGATCCGCCGTGGTACGCTTATCGCTGGGTTGTTGGTGTTTATTGAGTCAATGAAAGAGCTGAATGCCGCTTTGTTATTGCGTCCGTTCAATTTCGAAACCTTGGCGACCTATGTTTATAACTACGCATCGGATGAACAATTAGAAGTGGCTGCTTTGCCTGCAATACTCTTGGTCGCGGTTGGTTTAATTCCGCTTATCGTCGTTAACCGTTCACTGGAGCAAAATCACTGATGAGTTGTGCGCTGTCTATCCATGATTTGACTTGCAAATATGAAAACCAAACGGTTTTACAATCACTGTCGCTGGAAGTCAAACAGGGAGAAATCGTCTGTTTATTAGGAGCAAGTGGTTGTGGGAAAACGACCTTATTGAAAGCTATTGCGGGTTTGCTGCCGCTTAGCTCTGGGGTGATGAGCCTTAATTGTGTGACGATTGATGATGGTCAACATTGGTTGCCACCGGAAGCGCGAAACATAGGGATGATTTTCCAAGATTATGCGCTATTTCCTCACTTAACTGTTGCGGAAAATATCGCGTTTGGATTGCGTCAACTCTCTCAAACCGAGTGTAAAGCGAAAGTCGGAGAGATGTTGGCATTAGTGCACTTAGCGGGGCTGGGGGATCGTTATCCTCATCAACTATCGGGTGGACAGCAGCAGCGAGTGGCGATTGCTCGCTCCTTGGCGTATAAACCGGATCTACTGCTGCTTGATGAGCCGTTTTCCAATATCGATACCCAAGTTCGCCATGAGTTGATCGGTGAAATTCGCAACATTTTTAAAAAGCAGGGTGTGACGGCTATTTTTGTGACCCATAGCCGCGAAGAAGCTTTTGCTTTTGCTGATAAAATGGCGGTAATGAACCACGGTGTGATTGAGCAATATGGCACCGCATCAGAGCTGTACTACCAACCGTCGAGTAAATTTGTGGCCGATTTCTTAGGTGGTGGAAGTTATTTAAGCGCCAAACGAATTTCAGAATGGCAATTTGAGACCGATTTAGGTGTGGTTGACGCCAAAGCTCAGCAACCCATTGAGCTTGAAGCCAAATGCGAATTACTACTGCGGCCACAACACATTCAAATTAGTGCGCAGCAAGAGAGCAAAGTCCGCGTGTTAGAGCAGCAATTTATGGGCGATCACTGCCGTTATGTGATTGATGCGTATGGCAGTAAGTTGCTGGCGAGTTCTTCACAGCCGTTGAGCGTTGGGCAAAATGTTGCAGTCAGCATTGATACGCAAGGTGTGTTGGCTTTTTAAAAAAAGCCCGGCATGACGCCGGGCAAGTGTTCTTCATCGATATACCTACAACCTCTTCATACTGTGCGGGTATAGCGACTCAAATTTGAGTCGAAGTGGGTAAAAGCTATAACGATAGAAAATCTTTCACCTGTTGAAGAACACGTTCTGCAGTGTCTTTATCCGCCATTTCGGCAAAAATGCGTAGCAATGGTTCAGTGCCAGAGAAACGAGCAATAACCCAGCCGCCGTTTTTAAAGTAGACTTTGGCTCCGTCTTCGTAACTGACTTTCTCAATCTCATACTCAAATTGAGGCAACTGTTTCTCAACGTAAATTTTGTTATACAACGACTCTTTTTGTGCGGCTTTAAATTTGCAGTCACCTTCTGCGGTGTAGGCGTAACCGTATTTCGCGTAAATTTCCCCCAGTAATTCGGAGAGTTTTTTACCTGTCACGCTGATCATTTCAACCAACAAACTCGATGCAAAAACCCCATCTTTACCTTTGATGTGTCCACGAATGGTTAAACCGCCAGAGCTTTCACCACCAATCAGTGAATCATCCGCTTCCATTTGTGAACTGATGTGTTTAAAGCCAACGGGGACTTCAAAACTTTTCTCATCGTGGTCAGCGGCAATTTTATCCAGCAGGTGGGTGGTGGCGATATTACGCACCACGGATCCTTTCCAACCCTTATATTCAAGCAGGTAGTAGTAAAGCAGGATCAGTACTTCATTAGGATGGATGAAGTTACCTTTCTCATCAATAATACCAAGTCGGTCTGCATCGCCGTCGGTACCTATCCCAATATCGTAACCTTCTGCGGCCACTAAATGTTTGAGACGATAAAGAGTCGCTGCATTAGGGGAAGGCATTAAACCGCCAAAATCGGGGTTTTTGCCATCATTGATCACATCCACATCGCAGCGGCCATTGATCAGAACCGTCTGCAATGCATTTTTCGCGACGCCAAACATAGGGTCAATCAACACACGTAGGTTGGCTTTTTTGATCGCTTCAATGTCGATAAAGTTGATGATTGAATCGACAAACTCATTCATTGGATTGATGATGACAATCGATTTATCTTGCAGCGCTTGTTCAAATTCGACGTGTTTTACATCGGCAAGCGTCAGTGACGCGATTTGTTGTTCAATCTTTTGCGTGATCACTTCATCAGCGTCTCGTCCACCTTCAATGAACACTTTGATGCCGTTGTAGTCCGCAGGGTTGTGGGATGCCGTAATACACGCCGAATAGGCGCAATTCATCTCTTTGGCCTTGAACATCACAATAGGGGTAGGAACAAACTTATCGATAAAACTTACCACCACGCCATTCGCTGCTAAGACTTGCGCAAACCAACGTGCGGCTTTGTCAGAAAGAAAGCGGCGGTCGTAGCCGATAACGAACCCGTTGTTAGCCACATTTTCGTGGTTAATGATGTTGGCAAGTGATTGAGCCACTAGACAGACGTTGTCTTTGGTAAACTCTTCACCAATAAAGGCGCGCCAGCCACCTGTACCAAATTTGATCATAATAAAATCCTTGTGGGACGAATGTTGAGCCTCAGCTCCTTCGCGCTGAGGCCCAAATCGCGTTAACCGAGAATAACCACTACATCGTTGACACTGCCTTGTGCCATGACAGGAATCACGCCTTCTACTGCTTCGCCATTCACTGTGATTGTTTTCACCCCTTTACTGACGGAGTTCGGGTTTTGCACTGTGATGTTGTAAGTCGCGCCGCGCCATTGGCGAGTGACTTCAAAACCAGGCCAATTGGTAGGAATGCATGGGTCGACGACTAGGCCATCAAAACCGACACGAACACCCAAAATGAAGTTGGTGACGGCAAAGTAGGCCCAACCAGACGTACCTGTTAACCATGGATGGTTTGCACGGCCGTGATCTTGGTGATCTCGTCCCATAATGAACTGCACGTATGAGTAAGGTTCGGCAACGCGCTTTTCAATGATGTCGTTTTGGTTATAAGGGTTTAATGCGTCGTAGAACTTCATGGCTCGATCACCACGGCCAAGCTTCGTTTCTGCAACCCATGCCCAAGGGTTTGGATGTGAGAAAATAGCGCCATTTTCTTTAACACCTTGATAAACACGAGTAACGAAACCGATGTCATCATTAGGGGTTGAGAAGGAAGGTGCGTTCAGATGTAGACCGTATTCGGAGAATAGATTCTCATCAACGGCATCCATCGCTTTTTCACCACGCTCTTGCGACACTGCGCCCGATAATACGGCGAGTGTGTTTGACTCAAGATGAACTCGACCTTCAGTTTGCTGAGCGGTTCCTATCTTGTCGCCATTTTTCGTCAGGCCACGGATATACCAGCCGCCTTCTTCATCCCAAAGGTGAGTTTCACAAGCTTCACGTACGTTCGCCGCCATTTCGGTATATTTCGCAACATCCTCTGCATTGTCACGGTATTTTGCAAGGTCGATAAACTCTTGCAGCGCCCAAAAGTGGAGGAAAGAAACCATAGATGATTCGCCACCACCTAAGTTCAAGCAGTCGTTCCAGTCAGCGCGTAAGCCTTTGCAGATACCTGTTTGCCCTACGTATTCTGCCGAGAAGTTAAGCGCCGCCTTCATGTGTTCGTAAACCGTTGCATTACCACCATCGGCGTAAGGGATCACTTCATCAAAGAAGGATGTTTCACCCGTTTCCATCACGTATTTACAGATGGTTGGAACGAGCCAGAGATGATCGTCAGAACAGGTATCTTCAATGCCATGGATCTTATCTTCATCACTTGGCGTTGGTACAACGGTTGGTGATTTTGATGGTTTGACATCCGCTTTTTCCGGATCAAACCAGTCAGGATCAAATAGGTGTAGGCCATAGCCCGCTTTGACTTGACCACGAAGCAGATCAACCAAGCGTTTACGGGTCATCTTCGGGTTTGCGTGCGGTACTGAAATGGCATCTTGCGCCGTATCACGGTAACCAAGGCCAGTACGACCGCCCACTTCAATGAAAGAGGCAAAGCGAGACCACACCACACACGTTTCCGCTTGATAAAGCGTCCAAGTGTTGATCATGGTATCAAGGCCTTCATTCGGTGATTTTACTTGGAATTTCGCACAACGTTCGTCCCAATGCGCTTTGATCCCAGCAAAAGCGGCATCGACATTAGCCAAGTCTTGGTACTTAGCACGCAAACGCGCGCCATTGCCTTTACCAATTCCCAAAATATAAGCAAAGCGAACTTCCTCACCCGGTTGGATCACAAATTGTTTGTGCAGCGAACCGCAATGGTTGTAGCAGGTTTGCGCGCTGTTCGAGCAGTGACCACGTTCTACTGCAATGGGATTGGCTTCGTCACGATACAAGCCGAGGAAGGTATCGCGTTGTCCATCATAAGAGTCTGGATCAAACGTCGAGGCTAAGTAGTAAAAGCCTTCGAAATCATTGGTGTTGTAGTAAAGATCGTACTCAATCACACCCGCGTGATAAGCGGTACCTGCAGAGTAAAGCGACATCTGATGGTTTTGGTTATCGGATTGAATGTGACTAAAAGAGAATTCAACAAACGAAAAAGCGCTGATAGTGCGAGCCTCAGTGGAATCGTTTTTAATGACGACATCCCAAATTTCAGCATCTTCGCCTTTCGGTACAAAGAGAGTTTTAGTGGCAGTAATGCCGCTGTATTCACATTTGAATTTGGAGTAAGAGAGGCCGTGGCGGACTTCATATTTCGCTTCTTCTAAGCTTTTTGCTACGGGTTGCCAAGAAATAGACCAATAGTCGCCAGTTGCATCGTCACGTAAGTAAACATAGTGCCCCGGGCGATCAAAAGAAGCGTTCGGGCGAAATTTGGTAACACGGTTATATTCTGGTGAATTGTAAAAAGAGTAACCGCCCGCGTTATGAGAGATCACGGTGCAGAATTTTTCTGTCCCTAAGTAGTTGGTCCAAGGCGCTGGAACGTCAGGGCGTGTGATGACATATTCACGATTGTCGTTATCGAAATAGCCGTATTTCATTGTCATTTCCTTTTAAACAAACTGCGTCTTTTGCAGCCAAAAATTATGCTAGTGAAAACCAAGGAGAGGTAATGCCGACTCCAAGTGTTGTGTTTATTTCCATGGTGCTCGGTAACGGATGCCTTGCTTGTCCAACATCGGCAGATGTCCTTTGAGCCGTGACAGATAATCTTGCCAATCACGATGCACTTTATGAGTCCATCCTGCTTCGGCGAGTGCAGTTAAGCGTGGGTAAATCATGTATTCCATACGCTGTGGGTTATTGATTAATTCACACCATAAAGCGCACTGAATACCGAGAATTCGCTTACGGAGTGGATCGTTTTCGGGCACTTCGGCTAAAGGTTCATAGCGATAGGCTTTTTCTAATGGGGTAACACCTGCCCAGTCAACGCCCGGTTCTTCTGGCGCATAATCTTGAGCAATATCCAGATACGTGTACTGACCGGGTTGTAAAATCACATCAAACCCCTGTTTGGCACAGTTCAATGCCGCCGCTTCAGAAAGCCAAGAGTATATAACGGTATCTTTACTGACCTTATTGCCATGATGTGCTTCTTCCCAGCCGACCATGCGCTTGCCAAGCGTACGCAGTTTTTGTTCGGCATAACGCAATAAGTGTCCTTGCAACTCTTTGGCCTCGGTATAGCCATTGTCAGCCATCAGTTGTTGACATTTAGGGCTGTTAATCCAGACCCCATCGGGCACTTCGTCGGCACCAATATGGATAAAGGGGGATGGAAATAGCTCAGAGACTTCTTGCAAGACGATATCTAAGAACTCATACGTTCCTTCAAGGGCGGGGGAGAGGACGTTATCGTTATAATATTGAATGCTGCGATAGTGTGATTGATCCTCTTTATCGGCCAGCAGATGAGGCAGAGATTTGATCGCGGCGCGGCAATGTCCGGGAACATCAATTTCAGGGATCACTGTGATACCACGCTCTTGAGCGTATGCGATAACCTCTTTGATCTCTTGTTGTGTATAGAAACCACCGTGGCGCTGCGTTAACAAGCTGTATTGAGGTTCGAGCACTTCATCAACCCCTCGCCATGCACCGATGTCGGTGAGTTGTGGCAGTGCTTTAATTTCGATACGCCATCCTTCGTCATCGGTCAAATGCCAATGGAACGTATTGAATTTGTAATGCGCTAATTGGTTAATAAGCCGCTTAACTGTCTCGATTCCATGAAAATGACGCGCACAATCGAGCATCATGCCCCGGTACTTAAAGCGTGGCGCATCACTGATTTTGACGCAGGGGACTAACCACGATTGATCTTGAACTTGAATCAACTGCAACAGGGTCGCGCTAGCATACATAAAGCCTTGATGGCCACTCGCCTCTAAGCGAATGCCGGTACGATCGACGTTGAGTTGATACGCGCCCTCGTCAAAGGTCGGGTTAGTGCGGTAGATAATATCAGCGCTGCCAATGGATTTGGGCTGAAAATCAAATATACGGTTGAGTTCCTGTTGTAACCAAGTCGCAGCTTGCTCAGCGCATGTGGATTGCAAGGTAATCTGGCTCGAAGTTGTTAAGGTGTAATGCCCTGTGCCGGATTCAATCTTGTTTGGTAATGGAATGAGACTGAGGCTCGCGGCTTCTGTTGTGGGTATTTCACTGCGCTCACGATAAGGCGAGGCGAGAGCAATCGGAGTTACGATCACATCATGACGTTCGATCGGTTGCTCACCATTGCATTGAACAAAAGCGTGCTTTACGCCATCAGTGTAAAAATGGAAAGGGGCGGTTTTGATGCTAAATTCACAGTAAAAATGTGAGTTTGCAGCAAGCACGGTCATATCTGGCGTTAATGAGCAGAAACTGCCTATTTGCACTACGTTGCCATGGGTGATGCTGTCTGGCTGAATGAAGCGATCAATCACAAAATGTAACGACCAGTCTTTTAGGTCTTGATCGCTTAAGTTATGGAACGTTAAACCAAAACGGCAAAATTGCTTCTGTTCTGAGAGTACCGCAAAGTCAATTCGATAGCTCATAGTGATTCCTTAATACAAATTATGCTCGGCTTTGCCGGCAAACATAATCGCGCCTTCGATAGCGTCGAATTGAGGTTGAACAATCCACTGCTGTACCGGTGGAGAAAGCCAATACAAGATACGCTCTGCAATGCTACCCATGAGGCAGATCCGCTTGGCTCCTTTGTTATGAAGAACGACAAGAAACATTTCGATGTCTGCCGCGGTTTGTTTGAGAAGCTCGATCGCCAGCGCATCACCTTGTTGTGCTAGAGAAAAAATAACGGGAGAGAACTGGCCATAGTCGCGTGGGAGTGCGTTTTTTGACCATTCGACAATCTGATCAACATCGTGGTTAAAATGTTGCATTACATGAGCGCTTAATAACGAAGGCTCGCCGATGCCATCCTCAATGAGCAGCACGCGCTGGATTAGGCGTAAACCCATGATGGCACCACTGCCTTGATCGGATATAGGAAACTCTCGTCCACCCACCACATGCTGCTGCCCAGCGTGTAAAAATAGGCCACAAGAGCCCGTTCCCGCGATCATAATTGCGCCATCGTCGCCATTATGAGCACCAATACAGGCACCGTAAGCATCTGTGTTGAGCGTTAGTGAAGCAAAAGGATGTGTCTGAGACATAAACGCATGCCATGCGGATTTTTGTTCTGCGCCAGCCAGAGCAAGACCCACGTGCATCTGAGCAAAATTCTCTTTCGTCAGCCCGCTTTGGTGCGCCGCTTGAGTAATTGCATCAATGATCGTCTGCATGGCAAGTTCCACACCCAATAAAATATTGGCGCTACCGCTTTTCGCTTCACCTAACAGCGCGCCTTGCTCGTTGCGGATGCGTGCGCGACATGATGTGCCGCCTCCATCAATACCGACATAATAAAAAGTCATGATTGCCTCTCTAAGTCTGGTGTTGAGAAGTGGCAAAACTGGGTTGTGATGGCCAGCAGATACCAAGCACCATGAGGAATCCATTGCTCAGCCCAACGCCAGTTTTGCAGCATGTCATCCTTCTGTTTAGCTGGGTTGAAAGCGATATCTTCTTCATCTTCAAAACCGCCTGTAATGCCATTACACACTCCCCCTTTGGCATTAAAAAAGCCTAGGTGGGGGAGGTAGTCTGGATTGTTGCGACCGTGCCCATCGAGCATGCACATATCGTATGGATTTAATCCGACAATCCAGTTCAATGCATTTTGTGCAAAGGTGGTTAAAGGGGCGTGTAGATCTGCGTTGACGAAGGCTTGGGCGCGATAAGCCATACACGCGAGCGATCCTAAACGCGCATTTTCGCCTTGCCACCAGTAGCCGGATTCATTGTCGTGAGCGACAAAAAATGCGCAGCGTTTGTCGCCATTCACAGGTTTTACATATTGGCGTGGGTAGCCAAATGGGTTACTGACTTGATGAGTGATAGTGAGCTCAAAGCGGCAAGCATTCTCAATCACTTGAACGACCGATTGTTTGCGGTGTTCTTCCGTTTCAATCTCGAGATATTCGCACAGTGCAATCACTGGTAGTCCAGCTTCGGCGGCGTGATAATAAGGACGAGTGGCATCACTATTGGCTGCCCAATAATGAGCGATGTTAGCGTCGCTGTGTTGATAAGCGCATAACCTTTGTGCCCAAAGGCGACACTCAAGTAGATAATTTGCTTGATGAGTTGAGCGGTAGAGCTCAACCGATGCAAGCAGAGCGCAATAGGCATCAATGATGTTTTCTTGACCATCGTCGAGATAGCGCGTGTTATTTTCTTTTAAATGCCAGTAACCATGCTCCGCCGCTGTTAAATAGTGTTCTGAGGTGAAATCACCGTGAACATCTAAACGTGCTGCCACCGCAAGAGCAGCAATCGCAATGCCTCCCCCTTGACGAAATCCGGCTTGATAATCGTCAGACTTGTGGCCAGATTGAGTGGCATAGGCGCAGATCTCTCGCTGCTTAATGTCCTTGCTCCATTTGTCAAAGACCGTTGTATAAAAGAACCCCTCGGAGTTTTGCATGCGGATCAGAAAATCAGCACCAAATAACGCCTCTTCCTTAAGGCGAGTGCGAGAAAATGCAGCAAAACTCGAGTGGTGTTCTAGTTGTGCCAATCCCTTTAGCATATTCCAAACCACCATTGGGGTTTGTTGAGGGTTTAAATAGTTGGCGTAAGAAAGGTGACTCAGATACTTACTGACGTCACCGGAAGCGTCGTACCAGCCACCGTGTACATCGGCAGTGGTTGATGTACCAAGCAGTGGTACGAGCTTATCTTGCTGATCGAAAATGCCACCACAACGTTGTGATTTGAAGTAGTGCAATACATCAGAAAACGTTTTTTTCATCAGTATCCCTTCACCAATTTCAAAAATAGGGGAGTGGGTATTTTCAAAACGCAGGTAATACTGCCCTGAAGTGGTGTATTGAGAAAAGTCGATCGTGTAAAAGCTACCTAAATGCCAATGTGCGACTTTAGCTTGTGGTTCAACAACGAAAGTCGACACCGTTTGATGGCTGTTTGCACAAACAAGCAGGGCGATATCGGAAGAAACACGGAGCGTGTTACTCATTAGTATCGCCTGTTTTGGCCCTTGTGGCTCATAACCAATATGGTTAATCAGTAGCAGCATTAAACATCTCCAAGCCAGATCTTTGATTTCTCGTCAGCACTCAACCCGTCGGGGGCGTGTGCTGACTTTGTTTTATATTTTTACCTAAGATATTGAAACCGATGAGGTTATGTCAGCGGCTTCAATACATTAAGGTGTGCGTTAGTGATTATTCAAATAAGTAACAACGAACAAAGTGGTTATCAGACAACTGAGTCACCGCTGGAAGTTGTTCACGACATTTGTCACTCGCCTGCATGCATCGACCAGCAAAAGGACAGCCTGTTGATACCGGGGTCCAAAGTGGAATTTCGCCTTTGTTCCCTTTGAGCTTCTCGTGTATCGATTTACTAGGATCGGGCACTGCGGAAACCAATAGTTGAGTATATGGGTGCTGAGGATCGTGAATAATCTCTTCAGTATCGCCCCATTCCACCATATGTCCGACGTACATGACGGCTAAGTCTTCGGCGATGTAGCGTGCGGTGGCGATGTCGTGCGTGATATAAAGCAGCGACATCTGCTTTTCAAACTTCATCTCTTCCATCAGGTTGAGAACACCCGCACGAATCGACACATCCAACATGGAGGTTGGTTCATCAGCCAGTACCACTTCGGCACCAACCGCGATATTACGCGCTAAGTTGACACGTTGACGCTGTCCACCAGACAACTGGTGCGGATATTTCGCGGCTGTTTCTTTTGGTGGAATAAGGCCGACTTGTTCCAGTAAATCGTGAACGCGTTCTTCTAACTCTCTCTTATTACCTGACGTCACTTTTTTATGGATAAGCAGTGGACGAGCAATATGATGAAAAATGGTATGAGTTGGGTTGAGTGAGCCAAACGGATCTTGCCATACCATCTGGACGCCTTCGCGATAGTGCATCAGGTCACTGCGTGAAGTGATGTCTAAAATATCGCGTCCTTTGTATTCAATTACACCGGATGTTGGGGCGTACATTTTGGCAATCATTTTAGCGGTTGTTGATTTGCCAGAGCCTGATTCACCCACGACAGCCAAGCCGCGGCTTTTGAACATTTTGAACGATACGTCGTTGATCGCTCGCATCATAGGTTGTTTTAGGGTGTTACTGTTGATTGGAAAATCTTTAACTAGATTTTTCCCCTCAACCAGTAATTCACCGAAATTTTTGCTCATAATTGTCTCCAGAAATTTTTGTAATACAGCTTGTGCTCTACAGTTTCACTTGAGCAATTGGGTCACCGTAAAGGTGGCAACTGGAGAAGCGTCCAAGCTCTATTTGGCGCAAACTCGTTGGAATTTTGGTGCAAGCTTCATGTACGCGATCGCAACGAGCTTGGAAACGACAACCTTGAGGTATATCCAATAAGTTCAACGGGTTACCTGGTATTCCAGTTAACTTCGTTTTAGGGCCTGTCAGTGGAGGGAAAGAACTACCCAGCCCTTTGGTGTAAGGATGGAAAGGGCTTTCCAGAATCTGTTTAGAAGGAGCCACTTCAATTAATTCACCGGAATACATGATGCCAATCCGATCGGAGAACTCGACCATCAACGACAAATCATGTGTGATGAACAAGATAGAGAAGCCAAACTCTTCTTTTAGCGCATAGATTTTTTGCAATATTTCACGTTGGACAACTACATCAAGTGCCGTAGTGGGCTCATCCATAATGATCATTTTAGGATTGAGCGCGAGAGCAATTGCAATCACCAAGCGCTGACGCATACCCCCAGAGAATTGGTGTGGGTAATCGTTTAAGCGACTTGGGTGAATATCGACAATTTCTAACAAACCTTCAGCGCGGCGTTTAGCTTGTTCACGAGTCATGTTGGTATGGCGCATGATTACGTCACAAAATTGCTCTTCCATCGTCAATACTGGGTTCAAAGCGTTCATCGCACTTTGAAACACCATCGACATTTGGCTCCAGCGAAAGGATTGCATGCGTTCATCGCTGTATTTAATGATATTTTCACCATTAAAAATCACTTCTCCACCAGTAATAAACGCGGGCGGCTTATGCAGACGCATCAGTGAAAATGCGATAGTTGATTTACCACAGCCAGATTCACCAGCAAGGCCAAATACTTCGCCAGGTGCAATGTCAAAACTGACGTTGCTGCATGCTCGAACATCACCGGCGTCGGTGATGTAGTCAACGCATAGGTTACGGATTGAAATAAGTGGGTTTGTCATGATTATTTATCTCCGCTCCAAAGTGCATTTTGTGGTGGCAGGTCAGGCTGACGCTCTTTCTTGTCTTGCTCTGCGAGTTTTTTCCAACGCTTCATTCCTTTGTGTGAACGCAGTTGTGGGTTGGCAATTTCATCGACCGCAAAGTTCAGTAAAGCCAAACCAGTAACGAGCAGAGTCAAAGCAATACAAGGAGCAAGCAGTTCCCACCAAGCGCCAATCAGCATAGAAGAGGACGTTTGAACGTTGTACAACATGATGCCCCAACTGATGGTGTTTGGATCGCCAAGACCAAGGAAGGAGATGGTGGCTTCCATCATGATGGCGTACATCACTGAACCGATGAAGCTAGCGCCAACGATGGAGATGAGGTTAGGTAGAATCTCAACGAAAATGATGCGCCATGATGATTCACCCAAGACTTCTGCCGCTCTGACAAATTCTTTTTCACGCAGTGCGAGGGTTTGTGAGCGTACGACCCTAGCGCCCCAAGCCCAGGAGGTGCAGCCAATGATGAGTGCAATGGTTAATGGGCCGGCCTCTCCAATAAATGCCGCGACCACGAATAAAAGAGGATATTGCGGTATCACCAGCATGATATTCATAGCGGCGGTTAGAATGTCATCGACCTTACCGCCAAAGTAACCGGCAGAAACACCAATCACAGTCGCAAGAAAACAGACGGTCATTCCTGCGCCAAAACCCACGGCGAGTGAGACTCGTGCGCCATACACCACTTGTGACCAAACATCGCGTCCCATACGAGAGGTGCCTAGCACATGGTCTTCACCTTTTGAGAGTAGTAAGGTGCGGCGGTCAGTCGCCAAGTTTTCAGCAATCCAGCCATTCGGATCTGCTTTAGCGGCTTTGACGACAAACGATGGGTACTCGTGTGGATTTCCGGTACGTTTATCTGGCGCATGTTTGGTGATCAGTGGCGCAGCAAGGGCGATGAATAAAAATAGGCCCAAAATAATGACACCGACCATGGCAACGGTATTGCCGCGAATGAGTTTAATGAGATCTTTCATGATTATTTACCTCCCTTGCGTAGGCGAGGGTCTAGTACGACATAAAGCATGTCCGCCAACAGGTTAAAGAACAGCATAAAGAGCGTCATAATCAGTAGCTGCCCTTGCAGAACTTGGTAATCACGAGCGTTGATCGCATTAAATAAAACGGTACCAAGGCCAGGATAGTTAAAGATAATTTCAATGATGAGCTGACCACCGATAGCCATACCCAAAGACATTGATAGAGCGGTGACACTTGGCAATAAAGCATTACGAGCGGCGTACTGGAAAACCACACGGTTTTCGCTAAGCCCTTTCCCTTTCGCCATCGTGATGTAGTCTTCAGCGAGCAGGTTAATCATGTTGTTACGCATGTTGACGAGAAACCCACCGATTTGTACTAGAGACGCACAGACAAGAGGCAAGAAAGCGTGGTAAGCCACATCTTTAATGAATGTCCAACTTGTCCAATCTGGCATCGTACCAGCAGTGTAGGCATAACCCGTAGGGAACCATTGCAAGCCGATAGCAAAAGTAAACATAGCGATCATCGCAATAACCACTTGCGGAACGGCTTGTATAACCAACATCCCTGGGGTAATAAACGTATCGTAACGACTGCCTCGTTTCCATGCGGCAAAAATGCCCAGTAGAGAACCGATTGAGAACGAGATCACAACCGCAGTACCCGCTAGAAATAACGACCAACCAAATGCACTACCCAGTAATTCATTGACACTTAACGGATAGAACTTAATCGACGTGCCTAATTCCCAACTTAGAATGCTTTTTAAATAGGTCAAATACTGTACGGGTAACGGACCATCAACGAAACCGAGAAGCTGTTTCATCGCTTCGATTCGTTCTGGCGTTACTTGCGTTGTTGCGTTTGCGAACATCATGGTCACTGGGTCTCCAGGCATGGCTCGCGGAATAATGAAGTTCAATGTTGCTGCAACCAGCAACGCGATAAAATAAAATGACAAACGTCTTAAAAAATAACCCATAACTCACACCTTACTCACCCAGTTTTATCCTGTACCTGGTTTCAGGTCGCTCCTAGCGAAATTTAGAGCGAAAAATCCCCTAACGACGAGCGTTATACATTTGCTAGGTATTTAGGGGATTTTATTTAGCGGCGCACGAAGTACGCCGCAAGGAATGAACTTCTACTTACTTAACTGGTTTTAGGTCCAGTACGTGTAATAGACGCTCAGGGATACCAGCCCAAATGTTTGGACGACCCTTAGGATTTTCTTCGTTCCACCAGCCACTAAAGCGTGCTGTGTTGTATTGGTACATGTAAGCACCTGACATTACAGGGATGGTCACTTGGTTTTCAGCAATGATTTTCTGAATTCCGTGAGCGATTTCTAGCTGCTCATTTTTATCCGCTGTTTTGTAGAAGCTGTCTAGCAAAGTATCTAGCTTGTCGTTTTTGTAGAAGTGCATAGCAAAACGAGGCATACCTTCACCTTTCTGTAGTGCAGAGTTGTATGCACTGTTCCAGTATAGATGTGGATCCGCACCGTGGAAGTAGTTGGTGTAAGCGACGTCATAAGTACCTTCAAGCATTGCTTGGTTATAAACCGCAAACTCTGGAGTACGAGCACGTGCTTTGATGCCTACTTCGGCAAGCTGTTCAACGGCAAGTTGTACTGTGTTGTTGAAGTCAGTCCAGCCATTTGGTGATTGAACAAGTAGCTCAAAAGATTTACCTGATGGAGTATCAACAAAACCGTCTTTGTTCACGTCTTTGAAGCCCGCTTTAGCAAGCAGTTTTTTCGCGCCTTCAACGTTGTACGTGTTGTAGCCTTTGTACTTATTGTGGATGTTTTCATCAGACCAAGCTTGGAATGCATAACCTAAGCCTGAAGCGAAGTCATTAACGGTACCGCCGCCATAGAAAGCGATATCGATAATAGTTTGACGGTCAAGAGCCATAGAGAATGCGCGACGGAAATCAACGTTGCTTAGCGCTTCATTTTTTACTGCATCTGGGTTTTTGAAGTTAACCATAAATGCTTGTGTGCCTGATGGCGGATACCAGTAGTGGTGGCTAGGGCTTGCAGCGGCATAAGTACGGTCAATATCCGGAACGAATGAAGAGGTCCAATCGAGTTCAGAGTTAACAATTTTACCTAGCAATTGGTCATTGTTTGCAATTTGAGGTACACGCAAACAGTCAACCTCAAGGTTTGCAGCATCCCAGTAATTCGGGTTACGACATTGGATGTATAGCTGTGGAGTGAAGGTGTCGATTTCAGTAAACGGACCAGTACCTACAGGGTTCTCGTTGGTGAAAGTCGCTGGATCTTTCACATCTTTCCATACATGCTCAGCAACGATAGGAACTAACGAGATTTCATAAGGTACGTTTGAGTTAGCTTCACTTAAACGGAAACGGATTTGGTAGTCGTTCAGTTTTTCTACGCTCGTTACCCACTTGTTGATACCGCGTTGGTCGAGTTCAGGTTTATTTTTCAATAAGCTATAAGAGAACACGACATCATCCGCTGTAAATGCTTGACCATCTGACCATTTAACACCTTTACGGATATCAAAAGTAACACTCATTAGGTCATCAGACATTTTAAAGCCTTCAGCCAAACGCATAACGGGTGTATTACCATGCATTTCGTTGAATATTACCAGTGGTTCATAGATGAAATCAGTGGTCGTACGTAGGTTTGTTGCTAGATACGGGTTAAAGTTACGTACCATTGTAGGGTAGAAATCAGGTACGATCGTTAGCTCACTGCGTGCGGCTGCTGGAGCTGAAAGGCTCGCTGCGGCGGCGATTACTGCAGCGGCTAGCGCTGTTTTTTTAATATTGGCAAGCATAGCTGTTCCTTACTATTTGCTTTCATTTCACTAATGGATATGAATGTCATCAATTGATAAACACTCTCCAAGGCCTACCTCATTGCGTGTTAACAAACCGGAGGAGTTGGTCAACATGAGTGGCCTGTAGACCTTTGGCAGGAGTAAGAAGACACCTTGGAGAGAAAATTATCAATTTGAATTCCCGTTAAAAACGTCAATTTGTAGAAAGTGATCGTTATAAACGTCAATTTACCATCTTTGGTTTGATTTTTACTCTCATTTAGGTCAGTGATCTGCCTCTCATACTCAATTCGATTAACTTATAGTTGTAAGCGCTCGCTATCTTTTTATCCCTTTATTTTTAATGTTTTTTTGTTTTTTTTGTATCATGAGATCTTGCTCACTTATAGTTTTATCGTTAATTTTTTTACTTAAATTAATTCTGCCGAATTGTTGTGATTCGGTTCGCAATCTGGATCTTTATTCATCTTCAATTGAAAATCTGCTGGTGAAATTGCCTAGAAATCAGTTTTTACTTCCAATTTTCATCATCATTTTGCCTCTTTTTTTCTATTGAGAAGTAAGGTTTGTAATATGCAGTGAATAAGGCGTACCAGAGTAATGGATGCTTGAGGTTAACATTGATTAAATTTAACTAGTCATCACTCTGGATGCATCAATGGGGTGGTTGTTCCGTTGATGGTCATGGAAATATAGTGATAAAAAAGCCTGCAGAGTGCAGGCTTAATGGTGTTGATGTACTTAGAGTGATGTCAGTAGCTTTTGCAATTTATCGCGCTGCGCTTCGATGTGAGAGCGTTCAGGGCCGTGCTCCTGACAATGATCAAGAATGTAATCTAACGAATTAAGAACGGTACGCCAGCGAGGTGTTTTAGGCAGTGTCTCGATACGTAAGTACTTGTCTAGTGTCCGAGTCTGTAATGTGCTTCTATCGAGATACACTCGCCATAGTCCACTCTGCTCTGCAAAGGTAAACTTGCTTTGGTTACTGACCCGTTCCCAGTAATCTAAAGCACTGGTCATTGCTTCAACCAGTACTTCGCGCATTAAATCTTGCTTAGATTGACTCTCTCCCGATACTTTGTCGGCGATACGAGTGAACTCGCCACCGAGTTCTTTGAGCTGCTGCAGTTTTTCTTTATCGCCTTCAAATGCGTAACTGGATAGCGCTTCAATTGCGGTTTCAAGGTTATTGATGCGCGCTGCATTGATGTTTCCACCCACGTTAAAGATGTACATAGCCTGCAACCCAGAGCCATCCGGTAGTCGTAACACATCAGCAGACATATGTTGACGTGTATCTTCGACATAGATATCGATATTACCGCAGTAATGCTCTTGCTCGACGACTAAGTATTTGGGGGCGATGAGTTCTTCCGCATTTGAGCGCTTTAGTTGTTCTTGGCTGCGCTTAAATAACCGAGCAGCCGCTTCGTTCGCAAAGCGGATTTTATGATCGTCTCGAATGCAAATAATGGCCTCAGGAGCGGATTCGAGCTGCTCTAGTAGACGGCCTTGGGTTTCCAATAAACTGGCCTCTACCATTGCTCTATGCTTCAGCTCTTGTTGCAGTTGGTTGTTCTCAATACGTCTTTGTTCAGCTTTGCTGGCCGTTAAATGCGCCGTAATACGTGCAGCGAGCTCTTGCTTATTAAAAGGTTTCGGTAAGTAATCGTTCGCTCCCGCTGCAAAACCACGAACTCTATCGTCAGTTTGATTTAATGCCGTCAACATAATGATAGGTAGCTCGGCATGATCGTATGTTTCTCTTAACTTTTCACAGACTTGGTAGCCGCTTAATCCTGGCATCATAATGTCGAGCAGTAGAAGTTCCGGTTTTTCTTTTTCGACCGCGCTAATGACTTCATTGCCATCTTTAGCGGTGCGGACTTGATAGCCTTCTAAACGTAGGAAGCTGTCTAGGACACGCAGATTGACGGGTTCATCATCTGCTATCAGTAGCACTGGGCCTTCTTTATTTTCAGGTAGTGAATGCATTTCAGGCAGTTCAATGTCTGAAATGGTCGGAGATTGGAAATGGCCAGCTTCCATATAGCTTGTCGACTCAATTTCCGCTTTTGATGCTAATGGTAAGGTAAAGCTGAATGTCGTACCGACCATAGGTTGGCTACTGACATAAAGCGTTCCTTGCATTAATTCGATCAATTGACGGCTGATCGAAAGGCCCAAGCCTGCGCCTTGTCGATAACGACTGGCATCTTGCCCTGCTTGAATCAGTGGTTCGAAGATGTGTTCAAGTTGTTCAGCAGGAATGCCTTGTCCCGTATCGACAACTTGGACACGAATCTTGTCATCAACCACATTGGCTGAAATGACAATTTTCCCTTCAGTCGTATATTTAATGGCGTTTCCTACAAGGTTATAAAGCACTTGCTCTAATCGTTGTGGATCGGCAGAGACCCAAATGCATTCATCAGGGATTTGGTTTATTACGCGAATGGGCTTTTTGTTGAGTAGATGGTTAGACAGCTCTAACACTAAGCGTGTTGCGCCGGATAGATCAACAGCACACTGTTTGATATCCAAGCTGCCATAGCGCATTTTATGGTAATCGAGTAAGTCATCGACCAAGTTTGTCAGCCGTTGTCCACTGCTGATGATTATGCCCAATTGATAACGATGATCGGCGGTGATAGTTCCACTTGACCCAGAGATCAGTGCTTCTGCAATACCGACCATACCGTGCAGCGGTGTTCTTAATTCATGTGACGTTGTGGCTAGGAATTCATCTTTTAGTTTGTTAGCGAGATGCAACTCATCGTTCTGTTTGCGGATTAATTGAATGTTGCTTTCGAGCTCTTTATTTTGCGCTTTAATCAGCTGCATTTTTTCTCGGATTGAACGCTGCATACGTTCAAAACTCACTGCGAGTCGACCAATCTCATCTTTACGATCGGTATTGATAACATTTTCATCTAAATCCCCAGCTGAGACTTTTTCTGCCGCCCAAGTGAGCTTCAGTAGGGGAGAGGTAATAAAATTAGAGAGATAATGTGAAGCGATGACGACTAAAATAATCGCGGTTAGCATGGCGAAAATAAATAACTTCTCAAGCTGATGAACTCGCGCATAAGCCTCTTTTTCTGGTATCTCTACGACCAAGGCCCAGTTGATATTTTTATTTGCAACAGGTGCATAGGCGGCAATGGTTTTCTCATTCAATGTATTGGTGTAAGTACCAACGGCACTCAACCCAGAAAGTGCAAGATTGATCACTTTTTGACTAGTCTCGATTTCTTGCTGCGTGTAAGAGAGTATTCGAGAATGATGATCTTGCCCGACGAGTAAAGTCCTTATTTGCGATGTCGCATTGGTGTCAGCAACGAGCTTTGTGATGCCATTGTTTGGTAGGCGGAACATGGCGTAGCTGTGCAGGTAGCCCTGTTGAATAATGGGCGCGCCAAGCCAAGCAACTGATTGCCCTTCTTGTTGTGAAAAATCAGAAATAATAACTGGTGTATATTCTTCATTGATTTTTCGTTGTTCGCCAACTTGCTGCTCTAACTGGCGGAATGTTTTACCCAGATTGCTATCTTTGTATTTTCCGGTCAGTAAATTCGTCCCATAGTTGTCGTGCTTATAAACGGAATAAACGACATCACCATCGAGATCCACCAGTAAAATATCGTCAAAATCAGAACGTTTAAGCAGTTCTAAATACGCCCAATGATAGCGTTTGTGCAGTAGGCGATACCGTTCACTGCCTACATAGCTGCTCGATTGTGGCAATATTGACGTTTTTATCTGATCACCAGAGCCAGGAATATAACGCTGCTGGGCATGCTCACGAGCTTGATCAATATCCAGACCAAGTCTTTGGAACGCATTGACTAAGCCGTAAAAGCGCCCTCCACTAGCATAAGCTAACTCTGAACGGACAAACCCCATCACTTCTGATTCTTTGGCCGTGAGGTAATCGAGAACTTGCTGTTGCTTAGTGTCTCTGACTGACAATAAGTGAGACGTGCTTTGTTCTTGAAGATCTTTAGTGTGTGATTGCAGAAAAAAAATGGCAGTCACAGTTAAAGGCGTGATGCTCAAAACGAGAAAAGCCAGCATAAGAGTATTTTGCAGGCGCTTAAATTTTTGCTTACGAGAGAACCTAAACATAGAAAAAGGCATTACTTTCCGTGAGGCTTTAACGACATGAGGTAGTCGTTAAAGTGAATGAAAAAAACAAAGAAAACCTAAAGTGACGAAATTAACGAGTTTTTTTACTTTGACAAGTAAGTCCTGTGGAAAGCGTGGTCACTAACGCAAAATTCGTAAAAATCATCCAGTTTAGTGACCAGTTGAGAGTGGATTACACTTATTGTTGCGACTTTTGTAATGTTTTTTTTGCGTGGTAAATGATGAATTTGTTAGTCTTATTTAACACCTCGCAATGACCATAAGCCTGTTCAATCAGCGGGGTATATTTAAGAAAACTGTTGGCCACAATAAAAAGTTCGCCTTTCACGGTTTGATGGCTTGGTGCGTTAGCCAGTAAGGCTTCTGTCGCACTATAGCTGGTCTCTAATCCGGAGTGGAAAGGGGGGTTTGAGACGATAAATTGATAATCTTTAGCGGTATCTGAGTAGACATCAGAGGCAAATACATTCCCTGATATGTTATTCGCTATCAAGGTTGCTTTGGTTGATTCAATCGCAAGCGCGCTGATATCGCACAGTTCAATCTCGATATCTGGGTTTAATGTGGCCATTACAGTACCCAACACACCAGCACCACAACCAAAGTCGAGAACTTTTCCTCTCAGTTTAGGTAGTGTATCGAGTAACAGTTGGCTGCCGAGGTCAAACTCGCCATGACTAAATACGCCAGGTAAACTTTTTACAATCAGTGAGTGTTGCTGATACTGCACCTGATAAGTTTTGAACCAGTCTGCAATTTGGAAGCTTGGTGGCTGCTGGGTGCATTGCCCCCAATAGAACGAACAGCGTCGAGCTGAATCATACTTTTTAACCACCCCATAAGCTGCAAACATTTTTTCAATGCTTTTTATGCCCGAGCGGTTTTCACCCACGACCACAATCTCAGTCTCTTTGCCCAGTTTGGCCAACAGCATCGCAAGCAGATATTCAGCTTCCTGCTTCGCTTTGGGCCAGTAAAGCAGAATCATGTCAGCATCGGTTTCTTGCTCAAATTGAGCGCCAAAATGACATGTAATTTGCGAATAGGATTCAAGTTGGCGGTAGTAACCATAATGAGTGGTGAACACCGAAACAGAGCGACAATGATTAGCTAACTCTACAGGAAATAAATCCTCCGCTTCTCCAGCCACTAAAAGATGTTTTCCTTCGAAATAAGCAAGCTGACGCTGGGCAATTTGACTTGGTGCGGTGTAACTGGACATAGTGGGCTCTGCGCTAAAAAAAGAGGGGCAGATTCTCGCACAGTCTGCCCCTTGCTTCTAGCTTGATCGTCAGTAAGTCAAAAGTTAGCTATTATCTTGTTGATTGAGAAAACCTTTAAACTCTTCCTCATAAATATTAAACAGCACCATAGTGATGGCAAAAATGAGTGGGCCGTAAATTAACCCAATCAGGCCAAACAGCTGAATACCACCGAGCAGAGAAAAGAAGATCATTAAGGTGTTCATGCCCGCGCTCCCTTGCATTAAAAAGGGCCGCAATAAATTATCAATTGAGCCAACAACTATAACGCTCCAGAGGGCCAAGAATATGCCCCATGTGCTATCTCCGGTTAGAAAGAGATAAACAGTGGCTGGAATCCATATCAGAGCAGTACCGACAACCGGAATAAACGAAGCAAACCCCATCATGGTGCCCCAAAATAACCCAGGGAAACCGGCGAGCCACATACCAAACCCACCCGCAAAGCCTTGCGCTATTGCGGTTAAAAATGACCCCATGACAGCCGATTTGGAGACTTGCTCAATTTCGCAGAGCAACCTGTCTTCTTGACTACGCGACAATGGCAAGATGTGCCTAAGAGCGCTGATGAGCTTATCGTGATCACGGAGTAGGAAAAACAACACGAACAGCATTAAGAAGAAATCCATCAAAAAACTGGTCGCATCACCCAGCACTTTTGCGCTAATACTGACCAAGTTGGTGCCAAATGAACTGGCAAATTGCCCCACTTTTTGTGCGATTTGTTGTGGCTGAATTTCATCAAAGGGCAAATATTGATTCGCAATGGCGAGTCCTTTGACAATCCAAGGATGAGCAAAGGCGGTTTGAATGCCACCATGGGTGACCCATTGGTACATGTTCTGAGAAAATACCGACCCTTGCTGCACAATAGCAGCAAAGACAAACAGCAGTGGAATCACAATAATAAACGTCAAAATAATACACGAGAGAAACGAGGCGGTATTTTTGTATTTGGGGATTTTTCGTTCGAGCCACTCATGAATGGGAAACATCAATAACGAGATGATGAAAGCCATCACAATCGAGTTGATATAAGGTGCAATCAACAGATAACAAGCAATAGCCGCAGCGACAAGTGCCGCAATGAGCACCCAGTGGCTAGAGGTGATTTTCACTTTTTCTGACACGTTGTTAATCCAACCTTGTAAAGTAATAGGGTTATAATGACTGCAAATCAGCGTGTTATCAATGAGGAACTGATGAGATGGGATGTTGTGATAATGAAAAAGGGTGTCAAAACCAGCATAAAAAAAAGTTGAAGCTACCGTGGTTTGCCATCAGCATGATGGCGTTGGTCGTTTTAGTGATTTATTACTGGCAATGATAGCTTGCTTATTGAGTCTGAAATGAATAAAGGGCTGATCTACAGCCCTTTATAATTATGATGAGTCTGCCTAATGGTGCTTATTCCGCTTGAGCTGCCATCATCGCAAAGCAGCGATCGGCCGCTTCTAATGTCGCTTCAATTTCTTTGGAGCCGTGCGCCAAAGAAGTAAAACTTGCTTCAAAAGCTGAAGGCGCTAAATAGACACCATGATCGAGCATCAAATGGAAGAAGCGCTTGAAACGTTCAACATCACATTTTGCGACTTCTTCATAACAGGTGACGCGTTCTTGATCGGTAAAAAAGAAGCCGAACATGCCACCAACTTGGCTGACCAGCAAAGGAATACCGTGTTTGTCTGCGAGTTCTTTGAATCCATCAGCCAATTGCTTTGTTTTGGCCGCGAGACGTTTTTCATTGCCTTCTTCTTTTAGAAGCGTCAAGCAGGCATAACCCGCAGCCATAGCCACAGGGTTACCTGATAGCGTACCAGCTTGGTACACCGGGCCCGTTGGAGCGATGTATTGCATCACATCACGGCGTCCACCAAAAGCGCCAACAGGCATACCACCGCCAATCACTTTCCCTAGCGTTGTTAAGTCTGGTTTGATGTTGTAGTAAGCCTGTGCACCACCTAGTGCAACACGAAAACCTGTCATTACTTCATCAAAGATCAGCAGAGCGCCTTCTTGGTCACAAATCTCACGTAAGCCTTCATGGAACCCTTCTACTGGTGGAATGCAGTTCATGTTGCCCGCGACCGGTTCGACGATAATGCAGGCTATTTGGTCTTTATTGGCCGCGAACAATTCACGTACAGATTCTAAATCATTAAAAGTGGCGGTCAGTGTATGTTTAGCAAAATCAGCAGGCACACCAGGAGAGCTTGGTTGGCCTAATGTTAAGGCGCCAGAGCCTGCTTTTACTAGCAAACTGTCCGCATGACCGTGATAGCAGCCTTCAAATTTTAAAATTTTATCGCGCCCAGTGAATCCACGAGCTAAACGAATGGCGCTCATCGTCGCTTCGGTACCGGAACTGACCATACGCAACTGTTCCATCGATGGAACCAGCTCAGAAACTAATTCTGCCATATCGATTTCCATCTCGGTCGGCGCACCAAAACTGAGACCGCGCTGCGCTGCGCCTATCACGGCTTCACGAATGACCGCATGGTTGTGGCCTAGTATCATTGGCCCCCAAGAGCCGACATAATCAATATAAGCTTTGCCATCAGCATCAAAAATCAACGGGCCGTCTGCGCGGTCGATAAAAATCGGCGAGCCACCAACTCCGTTAAAAGCACGTACAGGAGAGTTAACTCCACCGGGGATTGCACGTTGTGCCTTTTGATAAAGCTCTGCTGATTTGGTCATGGATTTATCCTCTTCTGCTTGTTCGGACCAGTTGGTGTCGCATTGTATACCCAAACTCACCAAAGACACTTTTTTTCACTCATTTTCTGAGCCCATTCACAGCCAAATAAGCGCCGTATAGTGTACAACTCACGCGACAGTGAGTGTTTTTTCAGTGCATAATGCCTCGATAGTTGGAGTTTTAGCTTAAGTGACGGTGAATACTTGAACGAATAGGTCAGGTATTAGATAATCATTGCATTATTAAAAAAGAATCACCTTTACAGGCATAAGTTAAGCATAATAAGTCTGACAGGTATTAACACGAGTGAGAGAGGCCATCGTGAGTGAAGTAAATGTACCATTGTCATTTTCTGATACTGCAGCACAACGCGTAAAAATGTTGATTGCTGAAGAAGAGAATCCAGCGCTAAAACTGCGCGTTTATATTACTGGTGGTGGTTGTAGCGGTTTTCAATATGGGTTTACCTTTGATGAAAATGTAAACGATGGCGATACCACAATAGTTAATAGTGGCGTGACATTAGTGGTTGACCCGATGAGCTTACAATATTTGATAGGTGGCATTGTCGATTACACAGAAGGCCTAGAAGGCTCTCGTTTTTTTGTCAATAATCCTAATGCAACAACAACATGCGGTTGTGGTGCATCATTTAGTGTTTAACTAAAAAAGGTTCGATGCACAATTAATCTACTGTAGCTAATTAAGCTTAATAGCCCTACGTATTTGGATGTTATGTAGGGCTTTGCCTTAACCTTAAGAAGGCAAGAACATAATAAAGGATTATTTATGCCTGATACCAAAATCAGCCGTTCATCTATTGGCCGCTTTTTTTCGCAACGACCTTGGCTACTCTCGACGATTTTTATCCTACTTCTCTGTTTTTGGTTAGGTTTTGGGGCATTGAAAGCGGAAGAGCCCCGGCAAACTGCCAATGACACCATTCCTCTTGCGAAAGTTATTTACCAATCTTTTGAGGCTGAATCGACCGATAAGCATATCGATCTTTACGGTCGGACCGCACCTAATCGTCAAGCTAAAATTGGTGCTGAAATCGCAGGGAAAATTACTCAAATCTCGATAGCAAAAGGGCAGCCTGTCAATAAAGGACAACAGATCGTCTTAATTGATCAAGCTGATCTAGCGGCTCAATTAGAGAGTGCGCAAGCCTTGTTCAAACTCAAACAAAAAGAATTCAGTGCCGCTGAGTCGTTAAAAAATCGAGGTTTGCAAGGCGAAGTGGCCTTTGCTTCGGCGCAAGCCGCTTTAGCGGAAGCCAGCGCTGTGCAAAGTCGTGCCCAATTGGCTTTACGTAATACGTCAGTTGTGGCTCCCTTCGATGGCATTGTTGAAGACATATTGATAGAAAAAGGCGATTTTGTCGGAGTGGGTGACCCGATGATTACCTTTATTGATCTCAGTAAATTAGTGATAGAAGCGGATGTCAGCGAACGACACATCCAAAAAATCAAACAAGACCAAATTGCTCGTGTACGTTTTATCGATGGTTCTACTGTCGATGGCAAGGTTCGTTATATTTCTCGCGTCTCATCGCCTACCACCAACACGTTTGCTATCGAAGTGGAATTAGACAATCCCAATCAAACGATCCCCGCGGGTGTGAGCGCTGAAGTGGAGATGAGTTTGGAAACACAACTGGCGGTGAAAATCACGCCTGCCATGCTTGCGCTTGATGATCAAGGAAATTTAGGTGTTAAAACTCTGCAGCAAGATCGTGTTCGCTTCATCCCCATTCAATTGGTAAAAGCGGAGCAAGATGGTGTGTGGCTAACTGGGCTAGGGGAGACGGTGGATATTATCACCGTTGGGCAAGGTTTTGTTCGAGATGGTGATCAAGTGATTGCGGTCAAGAAACCTAACCACTCAGCGCAGTAGGGGGCGCCATGTTTTCTATTATTGATGCGGCGCTCTCTCGCTCGCGCACTATGTTATCGCTGCTGATTTTTATCTTGATCGCTGGCGTGGCGACTTATTTTTCGATCCCTAAAGAATCGAGCCCTGACATTACTATTCCTATTATTTATGTCTCCGTAAGTCATCAAGGCATATCACCGAGTGATGCTGAGCGCCTTATCGTGCGGCCCCTAGAGCAAGAAATGCGCTCTATTGAAGGCGTAAAAGAGATGACGTCGAATGCTTCCGAAGGGCATGCTTCTGTAGTTTTGGAATTTAACGTTGGCGTTAACCTTGATAAAGCGATGGCGGATGTGAGAGATGCGGTCAATTTGGCCGAGCCGAAGCTACCAGCAGACAGCGATGAGCCGACCGTGAACGAAGTAACATTGGCATCAGAGCAACCGGTATTATCAGTGGTGCTTTATGGCACTTTACCAGAGCGAGCTATCGTACAAATTGCAAGGCAGTTGAGAGACAAATTAGAAAGCTACCGACAAGTATTAGAAGTTGATATCGCTGGCGATCGCGAAGATATTGTTGAGATCATTGTCGATCCCCTATTGATGGAAAGTTACGGACTCGATCAAGGCGATATCTATAACTTAATCGCACTGAATAATAAAGTCGTTGCGGCGGGTTTCGTCGATACGGGCTACGGACGTTTTTCCGTAAAGGTTCCTTCTGTTTTTGAATCCTTGAAAGATGTGTTAGAGCTTCCGGTGAAGGTTGATGGTAAGCAAGTAATCACCTTTGGCGATATCGCGACCGTCAGACGAGCATTTCGGGACCCCGAAAGCTTTGCTCGTTTAGATGGCAAATCGGCGGTGGTGTTGGACGTTAAAAAGCGTGCTGGTGAAAATATCATCGAAACCGTTGAGCTGGTAAAAACGGTAATGGGAGAGGCGCAAAAACGGGAAGATTGGCCAAGTAATTTGTTGGTGAAATACACGTGGGATGAGTCGAAAGACGTTGAAATCATGCTCAACGATCTACAAAACAATATTCTGTCGGCCATTATTTTAGTCGTGATCGTGATTATCGCTATTTTGGGAATGAGGACGGCGCTGCTGGTTGGTATCTCAATACCAGGCTCATTTTTGACCGGATTACTAGTCTTGTCGGTGTTTGGACTAACCGTCAATATTGTCGTGTTATTTGCATTAATTATGGCGGTTGGCATGCTGGTTGATGGAGCCATAGTGGTAACTGAGTTTGCTGATCGGCGTATGCAAGAAGGTGTGCCGCGTAAAGAAGCGTATCGAGATGCCGCAAAACGGATGGCATGGCCGATTACCGCATCAACCGCTACTACTTTAGCCGCTTTTGCCCCTCTGCTTTTTTGGCCGGATATCACGGGCGAGTTTATGAAATACTTGCCTCTCACGCTTATCGCTACACTGGCTGCTTCACTGATTATGGCACTGCTTTTTGTACCTGTGCTGGGAGGCTTAATTGGTCGACCGCAACATGCTTCGGCTGCCAGTCAAGCACGGATGATTGCTTTACATGAAGGTGATTTTGCCCAAGCGACGGGCATCACCAAGCTCTATTATCACACGCTGGCTATCGCGATTCGTCACCCACTTAAAATACTGTTCAGTGCGATAGTGCTTGCGATTGTGATTGGCTTTGCTTATGCCAAAGCAGGGCTCGGTGCCGAATTCTTCCCAGAGGTGGATCCGCCTTATTTCACCGTTAAAGTTCGTTCTTATGGCGATCTCTCCATCCAAGAAAAAGACACCTTAATGCAAGAAATTGAGCAGGTGATGCTTGGCCATGAGGAATTTGAGAGCGTCTATACTCGAACGGGGGGAGAGGATGAAATTGGCCAGATTCAAATTACCCCTGTTGATTGGCAATATCGCCGCACCGTCAAAGCGATTATTGAAGAGCTTAAAAGCACCACGGATCAGTTTTCAGGGGTGGAAATCGAGTATAAATTTCCAGATGCAGGGCCACCGGTTGAGCATGATCTGGTGATTGAAATGTCGGCGCGTACTCCTGAAAATCTTAATGAGGCCGCTAAAATGGTCAGAAAGTGGGCTGATAACAATCCCGCGTTGACTAATATCAGTGACACCTCAAATAAAGAAGGAATTGACTGGCGAATTGATATTCGACGTGATGATGCCTCTCGATTTTCAGCCGATGCGACATTGGTAGGTAACACAGTGCAATTTGTGACTAATGGACTAAAAATTGGTGACTACTTGCCTGATGATGCAAACGAAGAGGTCGATATTCTGGTTCGGTACCCAGAGGATAAACGAGATATTGGTCGATTTGATCAGTTGCGGGTCAACACACCCGCAGGTCTGGTGCCGATAACCAATTTTGCGCAGATAAAACCGGATCACAAACAAGATACGATCAAACGGATTGATGGTCGACGGGTTATCGATATTATGGCGGATCTAAAGGAAGGGTATAATCTGGCCCTTGAATTGCCCAAAGTTACTCAAGCATTGTCGGAACTGAATTTACCTAATGGGGTGGAGTTTAAATTACGAGGACAAAATGAAGAGCAGGAACATTCCTCAGAATTTCTAAAAAATGCCTTTTTGATTGCGCTGGTGGTGATGGGGTTAATTCTGGTTACGCAATTTAATAGTTTTTACCAAGCATTCCTCATTTTAAGTGCAGTACTGTTTTCAACGGTCGGAGTATTTGCAGGTCTGCTGATTTTCCAAAAACCTTTCGGCATTATTATGTCAGGTATTGGGGTCATCGCCTTGGCCGGCATCGTGGTGAATAACAATATCGTATTGATAGATACTTATAACCAACTGATACGCAGAGGCTTGTCAAAACAAGAGGCCATTTTACGCACTGGTGTTCAGCGTTTAAGGCCCGTTTTATTGACCACAGTGACGACTATTTTAGGGTTATTGCCAATGGTACTGGAGATGAACATCGACTTGATTAACCAGAAAATTGAGTTTGGTGCTCCCAGCACGCAATGGTGGTCACAACTCGCCACGGCCGTTGCGGGAGGCCTTGCTTTTGCTACTGTCTTAACGTTAGTGCTGACGCCTTGCTTGTTGATGTTGGGGCGTAAGGAACCACCACCTACTCTCGAAGAGTAATCTGCTCAATCTTACACAATGAGGCCCACATTATTGGTGGGCCTTTTCTTATTATTTATTGGCATAGAGTAATTGGCTATAGCGTTCTAGCTTCCCAAGCCTAATTTGAGCATTGGCGATAAAGGTGGTTTTTGCTTGGCCCGTTAGGGATTTAGATTGCGGTAAAGAGACCGTTCTTGGGTTTTTGTGTACACCGTTGACCAAAAATTCATAGTGGAGATGAGGGCCGGTGACTCTTCCTGTCCCTCCTAAAGTACCAATCGTTTGTCCTTGCTTGACTCGTTGACCAGTTTTGACCATACGTCGTTGTAAGTGTAGGTATTTGGTAATGTAGGTGTTGCTGTGACGAATAAACACATAATTACCATTAAATTGGTTGTAACTTGATTTCTCAACCACACCATCGCCGGCGGCCCAAATTGGGGTACCAACTGGCGCGGCATAATCGGTTCCTCTGTGTGCGGTGACTTTTCCTGTGACGGGGTGGCGACGCACAGGATTGAAATTCGATGTCACGCGACGAAAATCGATCGGCGAGCGTAAAAAGGCCTTTTTCATGGCCCGGCCATTTTCGTCATAGTAATTGCCTGTTGCATCGTCCAATATTGCTGTGAATGTCGTACCTTGGTTGGTAAAGGCGGCGGCAATGATATTTCCGCGGCCAATTACCTCACCTTCCACCACCTTTTCTTGGAATAGCAGCTTAAATTGGTCACCTTCACGAATATCTAACGCAAAATCCACATCCCAACCAAATATACCCGCTAACTCCATGATTTGGTTTGCCGTTAAACCCGCGCTTATCCCCGCATTCCAAAAATTTGAAGTAATGATCGCTTCGGCATAGTTGTACTGGAACATCAGCTCTTTTTTATCAAACTCAGAAGTAAAGCCATCGCCCGATTTAGTGATACGAAAGGTTTCAAAGGCGCTAATAATGCGATTGAGTTGAACAAGTTCATTATTTTCATCAAAGCCAAATTGCAGCTCATCTCCTGGCTTAAGTCGTGAAAGCTGGCTGTCAATATCACGATTTGTTGCCGTGAGTTGATAGAGTAAGCGAGCCGAAAGCCCAATTCGCTGAAATAATACGGCGGCACTTTCCCCCGATTTAACTTGATAAGTTTCCCAACGCAGCATGGTGGAAGGCGAGATAGATATTCCCGGAGAGAGTGCTTCTGCGTTAATGGTTAATGGATAATGGCGACCAATTTCTAGACGATTTGGATCCTGAGCGAGATCTTCAGGGTTTGGTAGAAATAGCAGCGCGAAAACCATGAGTGCGCTTAAAAAGGCGATGAGGATTCGATGCACCCAAGGGAGACGAGCGAAAATTGAAAGCATATTTAGGTTCGTTTAGTAAATTATAAAGAAATTAGCCGGTTCGTTAGTCTAACTGGTTTCAAAAAGCATCGCTATTCAAGTAAGATGTTCAACTATTAAATTTTGCCAAATCTGTAGGAGTGAACAAGAATGGCGAGTATTGAAGCGGCTTTAGCTGAAATTAAACGCGGCGTTGAAGAGCTAATCCCAGAAGATGAATTGATCGCGAAACTGAAAGAAAACCGTCCACTGCGCATTAAATTAGGTGCTGATCCAACGGCTCCAGATATCCATCTTGGACATACGGTGATCCTCAATAAATTACGTGCATTTCAAGATTTGGGCCATGAAGTCACCTTTTTGATTGGTGATTTCACGGGTATGGTTGGTGACCCAAGCGGTAAAAATACCACGCGCCCACCGCTCACCCGTGACGATGTTTTGCGTAATGCTGAAACCTATAAGACACAAGTGTTTAAGATCCTCGATCCGGCTAAAACGAAAATTCAGTTTAACTCTGAATGGTTGTCTCTATTGGGTGCGGAAGGCATGATCCGTCTTGCATCGAACCAAACAGTGGCACGCATGCTAGAGCGCGATGATTTCAAAAAGCGCTACGCTAATGGTCAGCCTATTGCCATTCATGAATTCATGTATCCACTCCTACAGGGTTATGATTCAGTCGCAATGGAGACAGATGTTGAGCTTGGCGGTACTGACCAAAAATTCAACCTATTGATGGGCCGTGAACTGCAAAAAGCACATGGTCAAAAACCACAAGTTGTCTTGATGATGCCACTGCTTGTTGGTTTGGATGGCGAGAAAAAAATGTCCAAATCAGCGCACAACTACATTGGTGTCAGTGAATCGCCAAGTGAAATGTTTGGCAAAATCATGTCGATCTCTGACACATTAATGTGGAGCTACTACGAGCTGCTTTCTTTCCGTCCATTGGAAGAAGTCGCACAGTTCAAAGCTGATGTTGAAAATGGCACGAACCCACGCGATCTCAAAATCTTGTTGGCGAAAGAGATCATTGCACGTTTTCACTCTAAAGAAGAGGCGGATGCGGCTGAGCAAGAGTTCATCAACCGCTTCCAAAAAGGTGCGATGCCAGAAGAGATGCCAGAATTTGAATTTGCAGCGGGTATTGCTATCACTAACCTGCTCAAAGAGGCGGGTTTAGTGGCTTCAACGTCTGATGCGATGCGAATGATCAAGCAAGGCGGTGCCAAACAAGATGGCGAAAAAATCGACGACAGCAAAAATGCACCAGCCGCGGGGACTTATGTTTACCAAGTCGGCAAGCGTAAGTTCGCACGAGTTACTGTTAAGTAAAAATCACAGTAAAGTGAACCGTCTATTCATCAAAGCGCCTAAGGGCGCTTTTTTACCGGGCCTGATCTTGGCATATTAAAATCTTCAATCTGAATGGTGTGGTTGGGTATGCGTGAAATTGGAACGCATTGGATGCAAAGATCAGAGTGTATTTCGCCAAAGGCTTTGGTACAATTTGCGCACTGCTAATTGAGCAGTACTTTCGGAGATTTTTATGAACAATACCGACCATCCCCCTAGTATGAAGGGAGAAAAATAACCGCTTTCGGTATTGGCGATCTTCGCTCCTACCTTCAGTGGTAGGGCTTATCTTTTCTGATTTACTCCTCTCGATTTTTCTCCTGCTCTCTAGTTTGAAATGAAAACTTATCTGTGAATTACATTGATGAACAATGACGTCATTGCTCATGAATATATTGCATTTGGGTATCATTTCGATGGTCGTTACCTTTGCCAATCGGGAGATTCGCCATGACGGTAATGAGCAACATTTATATTGAAAATTCACCTAACTTTTCTTTAGAAGAGATTGGTGCGGCTCGTAATGCATTTTTGCAGTACGAACAGCAAAAACAGGTACATTTATTGGCAGTGATGCCTATCGAAGAGGCAGTGGCGATTTTACGTCACTGTACTATTGGTTATGTTCAGCAACTACTCAGTGAATTAGATAAAGGGGGCTATGACATTCGCGCTCGCCATTACGCTAACCAATTGGGGTTTATTTACTCAGAAGTTGAAACGGCGCAAAGCTATTTAACCACTAGCGTGATTGAACATGTGAAGCAGCGTATTGGCTGGATTATTGTATTGGCACTACTTGGTATCGTATCCGGGCTGATTATTACCCAGTACGAAGATACATTGAGCCAGCTTGTGCTCTTGGCTGTGTATATGCCTGTTATTGCCGCTGCAGGTGGGAATACTGGCTCGCAAGCTGCGACGTTAGTCGTGCGTGCGTTGGCGGTTGGTGAATTACGCAAACGTCAATGGTTGCGTGTATTATGGAAGGAGTGCCGTGTTGCGGTTTGCCTTGCGTTGGCTATCTCTGCGGTGATGGTGGCTCGCATTATGTTGTTTAGTGATGCCAACTCAACCGGAGGCTTTCCACTAGAAAACATTGCGTTTGCAATTGCGGTTGCGCTCTTTATCCAAGTCACTATTTCTACGACGATTGGCGGCTTATTACCTATTGCTGCGCGCGTTTTTAACTTAGATCCTGCGGTATTAGTTAGCCCTGTACTGGCTTCTATCGTCGATATTTCGGGTATGTGGATCTACTTTAACGTGGTGAACTATTCATTAGGACTGAGCTGACTGAACTTAACGACATCTTCAAAGAAGAGCGTCTCAAATTGAGCAATTGGGGCGGTAACACTAGTGTTATCGCCTTGATCTTGCGGATAATAATCAGTGATGAATTGAACAAATAATGTACTCGGTTTTCCTTGTTTATCTAAACCGAAGCCCGCCATGTTATGCGTTCCATAAAGCGAACCACTTTTGGCAATCAGCTGCCCTTGTATAGCTTGGCCACGCATACTACGTCGGTACTGTAAGGTACCGGATTCACCTGCTTTAGGCATGATATCAATAAGCTTAAGAGTTTGATTATTAATCCAAATGTAATTCAGCACATCCACCATATTTTGTACTGAAAGGCGGTTGTTACGTGATAAACCCGAACCATCAGCCAACTGAGCTTGTGCCAAGTTGATGCCTGTTCGAGAAAAAAGGATCTGCTTGATCGCCTCGGTGCCATTACTAAAACTGCCGGGTTGAATAAAAAAATGCTGGCCAAGTGTTTTGGTTAAACTGTCAGCAATCAAATTGTCAGACTCTTTAAGCATCATTTCTAACAACGGGTACAGTGGCATAGATTGATGTGTTGCTATCAATGAACCCTTTTCTATGCTCAGTTCATCTTGCTTTACACCCAGCTTAACCTCGCCTAGTAATTCAATGCCCATTTGTTTGAGTTGCTTATAAATCATACGCGTGGCGTATAAGTTTGGGTCTTGCACGGCAAATTTTAGTGGCAGAGGTTGTGTTCGCTCGGCCAAACAGCCGTCGAGCTGGTAATGGTTCTGCTCTGAAGTACGCAGTTCTAAATCACAGCGAGCGCTCTCTTGTTCAGTCTTAGTAACACTTCTTGCGTAGCTGGTCACGTGAATGGGATAGTGATCAGGCACATAAACCCGAGTTTTCCCGTTCGGCTGCGTATAAATAGAGGCTTGCACACAATTACCATCCAGAGTGATTGCACTTGATGGGGCGCTATAGCATACCCCCAGAATATCCCAAGGTGATCCAACCGCGCGGTCGTAACCTGAAAAGGCTGAATTATCTAACCAAAGGTTGCCTTTTATTTGTGAGATGCCCTGTTTTTTTAGCTCGCTGAGTAGCTGCTTCATATCTTGGCTGGTTAACGTAGGGTCGCCAGAGAAGTGAATAACAATGTCATCGCCATGTTGAGTTAGCTGAGTCGTGAAGCGAAATTGTTCGCCAAGCTCTAGCGTGGCGGCAAGCGCGGTGAGCATTTTTAAAGTGCTGGCAGGAGGGAAAAGCGCTTGCATGTTATTAGTATCTTGAAAAACCTGTTCAGTGGCTAAAGAGTGAACGAATAAACCCACCCGAGTACCTTGTGGCAGTGTTTGCAAAGGCGTATACGCCAAAGTCGATAAAGGAAAGAAGAACGAGAGGATGAATAAAAAAGCACTGCGGTTTAATAAGAGCATAACACGGCATTTCAGGGCGGAGTGTGCATACAGTATAGCGAGATAAAAAAACGCCTGCTAGCAAGCAGGCGTTTTAAATCTATGACATTAAGCCAAGAATTAGAAGTCGTAACGTAGACCTAGTGCTAGTTCGTCTTCAGATTTAGCTTTACCTACTTTGTCTGAATCAAGTAGGTTGAAGTTGTAAGAGATGTACGAACGGAAGTTAGGTTTGAAGAAGTAAGTTGCATCAACTGCAAAGTTATCAGCTTCATCTTTTTTAGCGCCAGAATTTTTAGACTCTAGGTAGTTGTAAGTAGAAGTGAATACAGCTTGACCCATAGTGTATTTTGCTGCTAGCTCATAACCAGTTTTATCTGTTTTGCTATTTGCTGCTTTGTCTTGACCATCAACAAAAGTACCAGCGAAGTAGAAATCAGAGATAGCGTAAGACGCTGCTAGCATATATTGATCAGAAGACGCATTCGCTGCTGTATCTTGATCTGCGTAACCCGCACCTAGCTTAACGCCAGTGTCGCCGATTGCGTAGATAGCTGATAGAGAGTAGCCATCTGCATTGTTGTCTGTGATTGCAGACGTGCTTTCTTGACGGTCAGCAAAACGGTAGCTTGCTTTAACGCCTAGATCAGCAAATTGACCTTTATAAGCAACCATGTTGTCTACGCGGTCTGCTACAGCGATTTTATACGCTGCTGAGTTGCCGTGGTAAGCCATGATATCAGTAAAGTCAGTGATAACACCTAGCGCGCCGTCGTTTTTACCGTAAGTCACTTCACCGAAATTACCGCCGATACCTGCATAAGTGTAACGGTTGTCTAGGTTATTATTTGACTTGTTTTCGCCTTGGTCGTTAGTAGTGAACTCACCTTCGTAGAAACCAACACCGTATAGGCTGTCGTTGATCGCTACTTTACCTAGGAAGTTTAGACGTACGCGTGATGCATCGTCCGCTTTGCCATCTTTAAGAGAAAGACGTGCTTCTGCGCGGCCGCCCATTTCTAGAGATGTACCGTCTTGGTTGTATAGCTCACCAGCATTTACACCAGTTACTACTGCAGCAGCTGATACTGCTAAAGCAATCAGAGTTTTGTTCATCTTATTAGTCCTAATTTACTGTCCATAAATATTTTTATTTGCGACGTCTATATCGTCCTTCGAGTGCTTTTTAGCATTGAGTTGCATATGTTGGGTTTTGTAAACCTTCACTAACGTACAACCAAACGTTACTAGCATTTCGTGTTCTACTTTTTACTCTTAAGTTCCGAAATTAGTTAGTAAAATGATATAAAACAGGTTTATGAACACCGTTTTATTTCGTGTAAATAAATATCAAGTCTTTGTTTTTTATTTGTTTTATTGGTTTTTATCAACTGGTCCGAATAGTTTGTTTTTTATTTTTTTTTAGTGAAGTGGGTCGGTTTTTTGTGCGAAAACATTCGTGAAAATGAGCTTTGTGTCTGTTTTTTATCACTTTCCCCTAAACTCATTCACAGAAACCTGACAGGGGTCACGTGTGATTTAAGATGATTTAGTCACGAAGTTTGATTACACTGATTAGCAACTATGTTAATCCATGTACTACCTAACCTTTGTTGTGTTGGGTAGTTTTGTTTTGCCCAAATACGAATTTTGGCATTAGAGGTATAAAATGGAAAAAGTTCCAATGACAGTTCGTGGTGAACAATTGCTGCGCGAAGAGTTAGATAGGCTGCTAAAATTACGTCCACAAATTACCCAAGCTATTGCAACCGCACGTGAACTTGGCGACCTAAAAGAAAATGCGGAATATCACGCTGCTCGAGAAGAGCAAGGTATTTGTGAGGCTCAAATTCGTGATATTGAATATAAGCTATCTATTGCTCAGGTGATCGATATCACTAAAATGGAAAATACAGGCAAAGTGATTTTTGGTTCAACAGTGACATTGATTGACAGTGATACTGATGAAGTGAAACGCTACCAGATTGTGGGTGAAGATGAAGCTGAGATTAAATCTGGGCGCATTTCTGTCAGCTCACCGATTGCCCGCGGTTTGATCGGTAAAATGGAAGGTGATGAGGTGATTATCGCTACTCCCGGTGGTGATAAAGATTTCGAAATCGATAAAGTTGAATACCTCTAATTCATTTCAACAACAATCAAAAAGGTCGCAGTGTGCGACCTTTTTTTGTCTGTATCCATCAGAGTCAGAGCGTCGATAACGCGACTGATTACTTACGAGGGATCTCGATTTTACGTTGCTCGGTTTGACGAAATAGTACGAGAATCTTACCAATGGTTTGTACTTTTTCTGCGCCAGTCTCACGCACGATAGCATCGATAATCAACTGCTTAGTTTCGCGATCTTCGGATGCTACTTTCACTTTGATCAGTTCGTGGTGGTTGAGGGCAATCTCGATTTCCGCTAGAACAGCCTCAGTGAGTCCATTCGCGCCCATCAGTACAACAGGTTTCAAACTGTGTGCTAGGCCTTTAAGGTGCTGCTTTTGTTTGGTGCTTAGGTTCATTATGCGGCCAATTTTATTTAATATAAGGGTTGAAAAAAGCTATTTTAACGCCATCTATCCCTGAAGACTATATTTTCTACCATACTTTCTTGGATGGAAACATTTCAGTTAGGAATCGAATGAGTAAACAGAAGCATTCGGCCAGCTCTAGTCGCTGGTTGAAAGAACATTTTGATGATAAATACGTGAATGAAGCCAAAAAGAGAGGTTATCGTTCGCGTGCTATTTTCAAAATAGAAGAGATTCAAAATAAAGATAAACTGCTTAGGCCAGGAATGACTGTTGTGGATTTAGGGGCGGCTCCCGGTGGGTGGTCTCAATATTCAGCGGGTATCGTCGGTGATAAAGGCCGAGTGATCGCGTGTGATATTTTGCCGATGGATCCTATTGTTGGCGTTGCTTTCTTACAAGGCGATTTTCGTGAAGAGGCCGTGCTGGACGCACTATTAGATCGTATACAGCCTGATATGGTTGATGTGGTGATGTCAGACATGGCACCTAACATCGCCGGAAATAATTCGGTTGATCAGCCAAGGGCAATGTATTTGGTTGAACTAGCTCTAGATATGTGTCGACAAGTTCTTACTCCAAATGGTAGTTTTGTGGTCAAGGTTTTTCAGGGAGAAGGCTTTGATGATTATGTCAAAGAAGTTCGAAACCTGTTTAAAGTCGTGAAAATAAGAAAACCAGACTCTTCGCGAGCTCGCTCAAGAGAAGTCTTTGTTGTAGCCACTGGTTACAAAGGTTAACGTTTTTGCTGTACAAGGCATAAGTTAACATATGGCTACAGGTTACAAACTGTAGTACCCTACCTTTAATTACAATTAGTTATCGCGAGGCTTACACCTTGAGTGATATGGCAAAAAATTTAATTCTGTGGCTAGTTATAGCTGTCGTTTTAATGTCGGTATTCCAGAGCTTTGGCCCTGGTGATAGTAACGGCAAAGCAGTGGATTACACCACGTTCGTACAGGAAGTTGGCCAAGGCCAGATTCAAGAAGCTCAATTTAACAATAGTGAAATTTCCTTTACTCGTAGAGGCGGCGGTACTCGCTATGTAACTTACATGCCCGTGTACGATCAAAAACTGCTTGATGATTTGATTAATCAAAACGTTAAAGTACAAGGTACACCACCAGAAGAGCAAAGTTTGCTCGGGACCATTTTTATCTCTTGGTTCCCAATGATCCTACTGATCGGTGTTTGGATATTCTTCATGCGTCAAATGCAAGGTGGCGGTGGCAAAGGTGCCATGTCATTTGGTAAGAGCAAAGCTCGAATGATGAGTGAAGAGCAAATCAAAACCACGTTCGGTGATGTGGCTGGTTGTGACGAAGCGAAAGAAGATGTGAAAGAGCTTGTGGATTACTTGCGTGATCCGAGTCGCTTCCAAAAACTGGGTGGGAAAATTCCAACGGGTGTTTTGATGGTTGGTCCTCCTGGTACAGGTAAAACATTACTGGCAAAAGCAATTGCTGGTGAGGCGAAAGTACCGTTCTTCACTATATCTGGTTCTGATTTCGTTGAAATGTTTGTTGGTGTCGGTGCATCTCGTGTACGTGACATGTTCGAGCAAGCGAAAAAGGCTTCACCTTGCATCATCTTTATTGATGAGATTGATGCTGTAGGTCGTCAACGTGGTGCTGGTGTCGGCGGCGGTCACGATGAGCGTGAGCAGACTTTAAACCAAATGTTGGTTGAAATGGATGGTTTTGAAGGCAATGAAGGCGTTATCGTCATTGCGGCAACTAACCGTCCAGACGTTTTAGACCCAGCATTGCTGCGTCCGGGGCGTTTTGACCGTCAAGTGGTGGTCGGTTTACCTGATGTTCGCGGCCGTGAACAGATCTTGAAAGTTCATATGCGCAAAGTACCTTTAGCTGGTGATGTTGAACCTTCATTGATTGCTCGCGGAACACCGGGTTTCTCTGGTGCCGACTTGGCGAACTTAGTGAACGAGGCGGCGTTATTCTCTGCTCGCGGTAACAAACGCAATGTTTCAATGGTTGAGTTTGAGTTAGCAAAAGACAAAATCATGATGGGTGCTGAACGTCGTTCGATGGTGATGTCTGAAGAAACTAAAGCATCGACAGCTTATCATGAAGCAGGACACGCCATTGTTGGTCGTTTGGTACCTGAACATGATCCTGTTTATAAAGTATCGATTATTCCACGTGGTCGAGCTTTAGGTGTGACGATGTACTTGCCTGAACAAGACAGAGTTAGCATGTCGAAGCTGCATCTTGAGTCTATGATTTCAAGCTTGTATGGCGGTCGTTTAGCGGAAGAGTTAATTTACGGCCCAGAAAACGTTTCAACTGGTGCATCAAACGATATCGAACGTGCGACAGCCATTGCTCGTAAAATGGTTACTCAATGGGGCTTTTCGGAAAAACTTGGCCCATTGTTGTATGCAGAAGATGAAGGTGAAGTCTTCTTAGGGCGCAGCGTGACTCAAACTAAGCATGTGTCTGAAGATACTGCTAAGTTGATTGATGACGAAGTTCGTAAAATTATTGACCGCAACTATGATCGTGCGCGTAAAATCCTTGAAGATAATATGGATATTATGCATGCAATGAAAGATGCGTTGATGAAATACGAAACGATTGATGCAGGCCAAATTGATGACTTAATGGAGCGTAAAACCGAGATTCGCGAACCTGCAGGTTGGGCTGATCAAGCCAAAGCTCAAGCAGAAAAAGCGGAAGCGGAAAAAGCTCAAGAGCCAAAAGTAGAGCCAGCAGCAGAAGACGAAGTAGCCACTGAGTCCTCAGAAAAGAAAGATGCTGAGTAATCGTTAATATTCAAATTAAACCCCGAGCTTTCTCGGGGTTTTTGTGTTTTAGAGCAAAATGAAGATTCAAACCCCAACAAAGACACTTATCCTCGATCGTCCTCATGTCATGGGTATCTTGAACATGACTCCGGATTCATTTTCCGATGGTGGAAAATTTAACGCGCTAGATTTGGCACTAGAGCATGCCGATACAATGATTGCCGCAGGTGTCAGCATTATTGATATTGGAGGGGAGTCAACTCGGCCGGGGGCTCCAGAAGTGACTCTCGATGACGAATTATCTCGTGTTATTCCTATTATTAAAGCTATTCGTGCAAAGTATGACGTCTGGATTTCAATTGACACCAGTAAAGCTGAAGTGATGCGTCAGGCGGTTGAGGCTGGTGCTGACTTGATTAATGATGTTCGTGCACTGCAAGAGCCGGGGGCATTAGAGGTTGCGGCTAAAGCACAAGTGCCTGTCTGTATCATGCATATGCAAGGCCAGCCACGAACGATGCAAACCAGTCCACATTACCAAGATGTGTTAGCGGATGTTAAGCTCTTTCTAGAAGATCGAGTCGCAGCGTGCGCGCGCGCGGGGATCGCGCGTGCAAATATTATCCTCGACCCCGGTTTTGGATTTGGCAAAACCATTGAGCATAATTATTATCTGCTTGCACATCTAGACGCATTTCATCAGCTAGGTTTGCCGATATTGGCTGGGATGTCTCGTAAGTCAATGATTTTTAAACTACTCAATAAAAAACCAGCTGAATGTATGGTGGCGAGCGTTACCTGTGCAGCTGTAGCTGCAATGAAAGGTGCACAGATTATTCGTGTCCATGATGTGAACGAAACCATTGAAGCAATGAAAATAGTACAAACCATTATTCAAAATAGTTAACAATAATAATTAAGGAAAAATCATGTCTGACAAAAGACGTTACTTTGGTACAGATGGTGTCCGCGGTAAAGTTGGACAGTATCCTATCACTCCCGATTTCGTATTAAAACTTGGCTGGGCGGCTGGACGTGTATTGGCAAAACAAGGCACGAAAAAAGTCATTATTGGTAAAGATACGCGTATTTCAGGTTATATGCTTGAGTCGGCTCTAGAAGCGGGCTTAGCCGCTGCAGGATTAAAGGCGATTTTTACCGGACCTATGCCGACGCCAGCTGTTGCTTACCTGACTCAAACCTTTCGTGCCGAAGCGGGGATCGTTATCTCAGCGTCGCATAACCCTTATTACGATAACGGCATCAAATTCTTCTCATCCGAAGGGACTAAATTACCTGATGAAATTGAATTGGAGATCGAAGCTGAATTGGATAAACCGATTGAGTGTGTCGAGTCTGCCGAACTTGGTAAGGCTTCACGTATGGTCGACGCTGCAGGGCGGTATATCGAGTTTTGTAAAAGTACCTTTCCATCGCAATGGAATTTATCAAAGCTGAAAATCGTCGTTGACTGTGCTCATGGTGCCACCTATCACATCGCGCCTAATGTCTTTAAGGAACTTGGCGCTGAAGTGATAGCAATGGGGGTTGAGCCAGATGGTCTGAATATTAATGACGAAGTTGGAGCAACGGATGTCCGCGCGTTGCAACAGCGCGTTGTGGCAGAAAAAGCAGATTTAGGACTGGCATTTGATGGTGATGGCGATCGCTTAATTATGGTTGATGAGCTTGGCAATAAAGTGGATGGAGATCAAATTGCCTATATCATCGCCCGTGATGCCCTGCGACGTGGAGAATTAAAAGGTGGTGTTGTTGGAACGCTAATGACAAACCTTGGTATGGAAAACGGCTTAAAACAGTTAGGTATCCCTTTTGTGCGAGCGGCGGTTGGTGACCGTTATGTGATGGAAAAATTGCTGGCAAAAGGTTGGAAAATTGGCGCAGAAAATTCAGGGCACATCATACTGCTAGACAAAGTGACTACGGGTGATGCGATTGTTGCGGCGTTGCAAGTTCTTGCTTCCGTTGTGGGCAGTGAAATGTCGCTCAATGAACTGGCTAAAGGCATGACGCTTTACCCGCAGGTTTTAGAAAACGTAAGTTTTAGTGGTGATTCCAACCCATTAGAAGCCGAAGCGGTAAAAGCGGCTGTAGCTGCCGTAGAAGCGGAACTTGGTAACCAAGGTCGAGTCCTGTTGCGTAAATCAGGTACTGAACCTTTATTGCGCGTGATGGTGGAAGGGGAAGATGCTGAGCTAGTAAAAAATTCAGCATTAAAGATAGCTCAAGCGGTTAAAGATAATTGCTAACCAGGCAAATAATATGAGTTAACCTAGGATTTCATGACCGTAATTCGGCTTGAAATCTTATGGTTAGCTATACACATAGGGTGTTGTTGCCCTTTTTTTAACCGCTTGAAGCATAAACTCCATTTTTTTATAAAATACTCCTTGTCAGCATGGGATGCATTCGTTAGTATTGCGTCCGCCTTCGTTGAGGAGGTCGCTAGCCTTGTTCAAGTCAGTTGATAAGAACGGCGCTGGCTCAACTATTTGGAACATAGGTGGAAGTAATGTTTACAGTTCTACTTGTGATTTACCTGTTGGCAGCGCTTGGTATCATTGGCCTAGTGTTAATTCAACAAGGTAAAGGCGCAGATATGGGAGCCTCTTTCGGTGCTGGCGCGTCAAACACTGTGTTTGGTGCTAGTGGCTCAGGAAATTTCCTAACCCGAATGACTGCAATTTTTGCAACCGTATTCTTCATTCTTAGTTTGGCATTGGGCAATTTGTCTACGCATAAAACTGAATCACAATGGATTGACCCAACTAAAGGTCAAGTGATTGAGCAAACTACGGATACAGCGAGTGACGTTCCAGTAAAATCTGGTGACGAAATCCCGCAATAACTTATCTTAGATAAGTACAAATAATTGCCGAGATGGTGAAATTGGTAGACACACTAGCATGAGGTGCTAGCGCCTTAGGTGTGAGGGTTCGAGTCCCTCTCTCGGCACCATTATTTACAAACTTGTAAATCACTTGATAGAGCGTATAATGCTCGCAAGTCGGACGCGGGGTGGAGCAGCTTGGTAGCTCGTCGGGCTCATAACCCGAAGGTCGTCGGTTCAAATCCGGCCCCCGCAACC
>NZ_CAWMCN010000112.1:87506-185185 GCF_963865925.1 Vibrio sp. ZOR0018
TTCTTTTTGGGTTTTGGATGCAAGTTTGTGCAGTGTCAACCTCACTGCAATTGAGAATTTAGATTCTCAATCATCAGGGTCCAGCAACAAAAAACCCCGACTAATCGGGGTTTTTTGTTATCTGAGTTTCTCAAGTATGAGATTTTCAGATAGTTGCTTGGAATTTAAATTGGGCTCTGTGCCCTTTTTTTGTTTCTGGAGTGGTTTAAATGACTGGTTTAGAAAGACAACTTACTGAAATGCTTGACGCTCCAGTAGCGGCATCAGGTTATGAGTTAGTTGGATTAGAATTTATTCGTGCCGGAGAGCACTCAACATTACGCATCTATATTGATCATGAAAACGGTATTAACGTTGATGATTGCGCAGAAGTGAGCCATCAAGTGAGTGCTGTGCTCGATGTTGAAGATCCAATTTCTGTGGCTTACAACCTAGAAGTTTCTTCACCAGGTTTAGAGAGACCACTTTTTAAAGCAGCGCATTATGAACAGTTTATTGGTCACGAAGTCAGCATCGTTTTGAAAATGGGTGTCGGCAACCGTCGCAAATGGAAAGGAATTATCCATTCTATTGATGGCGAAACCGTTGCAATTAGCGTTGATGGGAAAGAAGAACTATTTGCGCTAAGCAATATTTCTAAAGCTAACCTGATCCCTAAATTTTAGTTCTCCTAGAGAAAAGAGCTTAAGAGGCTAGATTAAATGAGTAAAGAAATTTTAGCGGTAGTTGAGGCGGTTTCGAACGAGAAGGCCGTACCTCGTGAGCGTATTTTTGAGGCGCTTGAAACTGCGCTTGCCACATCAACAAAGAAGAAACATGAAATTGAAGTCGATGTACGTGTTGCTATCGACCGTAAAACGGGTGAGTTTGAAACTTTTCGCCGTTGGTTAATCGTTGAAAATGTTGAACATCCAACAAAAGAAATTTCATACGATGCAGCTAAATACGACGACGAAACAGCTGAACTTGGTCAATATATTGAAGATCAAATTGAATCAGTGACCTTTGACCGTATTACAACACAAACAGCAAAACAAGTTATCGTACAAAAAGTGCGTGAAGCTGAACGTGCGCAAATCGTCGAACAGTTTATTGATAACGAAGGTGAGTTGGTTACTGGCGTTGTTAAGAAAGTAAACCGTGATTCGGTTATTCTGGATTTAGGTAATAACGCTGAAGCGGTTATTTTACGTGATGACCAGCTACCGCGTGAAAACTTTCGTCCAGGTGACCGAGTTCGTGGTCTGCTATATGCTGTACGCCCTGAAGCGCGCGGATTCCAACTCTTCATTACTCGTTCAAAACCAGAAATGCTCGCTGAGCTATTCCGTGTAGAAGTGCCAGAAATCGGTGAAGAGCTGATTGAATTGAAAGCCGCGGCTCGTGATCCGGGTTCGCGTGCGAAAATTGCAGTCAAAACCAATGACAAACGCATTGACCCTGTGGGCGCGTGTGTCGGTATGCGTGGAGCACGTGTTCAAGCCGTATCGAGTGAGCTCGGCGGTGAGCGCATTGATATCGTTCTTTGGGATGATAATCCAGCTCAATTTGTTATCAATGCAATGGCACCAGCAGATGTTGCATCGATCATCATGGATGAAGATACGCACTCAATTGATATTGCTGTTGAAGCGGATAACCTAGCGCAAGCAATCGGTCGTAATGGTCAAAACGTACGTCTCGCTTCTCAACTGACTGGTTGGGAATTGAATGTTATGACGGTTGCTGATCTACAGAAAAAACATCAAGAAGAATCGATGGCTTCTATTGAAAACTTCATGAAGTACCTCGATATCGAGCAAGACTTCGCTGAGTTATTGGTTGAAGAAGGCTTCTCAACGCTTGAAGAAGTGGCTTATGTGCCAGTTGCTGAGCTACTTGAAGTTGACGGCCTAGATGAAGATATCATCGAAGCATTGCGTACTCGCGCGAAGAATGCGTTGACCACGATTGCGCTAGCACAAGAAGAGTCTTTTGAAGGGCTAGAGCCAGCAGAAGATCTGCTCGCACTAGAAGGTTTAGAGCGTGAAATGGCCTTTAAACTCGCAGCGAAAGGCATAGTCACATTAGAAGATCTTGCTGACCAAGGTATTGATGACCTCGAAAATATTGAAGGTCTAACAGAAGAGCGTGCAGGTCAATTGATCATGGCAGCGCGCAATATCTGTTGGTTTAGCGAAGAAGAATAATTCTCAGCAAGGGGAGAGAGCGGCATGACACAACTTACAGTTAAAGCACTGAGTGAAGAAATTGGTACGCCAGTTGACCGCTTGTTAGAACAACTTGCTGATGCAGGCATGAACAAAACGAGTTCTGATAACGTTTCTGATGATGAAAAGCATAAGCTACTGTCACATCTTAGAAAAGAGCACGGTGATACCACTGGTGACTCAGAGCCGACTCGTTTGACGTTGCAGCGAAAAACACGCAGCACATTGAGCGTCAATGCCGGCGGTGGCAAAAGTAAGAATGTTCAAGTTGAAGTGCGTAAAAAACGTACCTACGTTAAGCGCAGTGCAGTAGACGATGAAGCAACACGTGAAGCGGAAGAAGCCGCGCAACGTGAAGCACAAGAATTAGCAGCGCGTGAAGCACAAGCAAAAGCAGAGCGCGAAGCCGAAGAAAAAGCAAAGCGTGAAGCCGAAGAAAAAGCGAAGCGTGAGGCACAAGAGAAAGCGAAGGTTGAAGCACAAACGAATGCAACAGCTAACGCGGATGAGAAAGCAAAACGTTCTGCAGTGAAACCAGAACTTTCTGCTGAAAATAAAATGAAGCAAGAAGCAGCGCGAAAAGAAGCCGAAGAGCTTAAACGTCGTCAAGAAGCCGAAGCATTACGTAAAGCTGAAGAGGAAAGTCAGCGCCAGCTAGAAATAGCACGTGAATTGGCTGAGAAGAATAAAGAGCGTTGGTCTGCTGAAGAAGAGAAAAAGGGTAGTATGGAAGAAAATACAGATTACCATGTTACGACTTCAACGTATGCACGTGAAGCCGAAGATGAAGCAGATCGCCGTGAAGAAGGTGCTAGCCGTAAATCTACGAAAGCTAATAAGAGCAAAATCTCATCTCAGGATGATAAGCAAGAGCGCGGTACGCGCCGAGGCAAAGCTCGTAAAGGTCGTATGGCTAAACCTGCATCGATGCAACATGGTTTTGATAAAACAGCGGTTGTCGCTAAGCAAGATGTTGTGATCGGTGAAACGATTGTTCTTTCTGAACTGGCAAACAAAATGTCAGTGAAAGCAACTGAAGTTATCAAAGTGATGATGAAGATGGGCGCAATGGCAACCATCAACCAAGTGATCGACCAAGAAACCGCGCAATTAGTCGCTGAAGAAATGGGTCATAAAGTTCTCATCCGCAAAGAGAATGAACTGGAAGAAGCGATCCTTTCTGACCGTGATAACAAGTTTGAAGCAGTGCCTCGTGCGCCAGTTGTGACCATCATGGGTCACGTTGACCACGGTAAGACATCAACACTTGATTACATCCGTCGCACACACGTTGCATCAGGCGAGGCCGGTGGTATTACTCAGCACATTGGTGCTTACCACGTTGAAACACCAAACGGTATGATCACCTTCCTTGATACTCCTGGACACGCTGCGTTTACTTCAATGCGTGCTCGTGGTGCTCAAGCGACAGATATCGTTGTATTGGTTGTTGCAGCAGATGATGGCGTGATGCCACAAACGGTTGAAGCGATTCAACATGCGAAAGCGGCGAATGTGCCACTTATCGTTGCAGTGAACAAAATCGATAAAGATGGTGCGAACCCAGATGGCGTGAAAAATGAGCTTGCTCAACACAACATCATTCCTGAAGAGTGGGGCGGTGAGAACATGTTTGTTCACATCTCTGCGAAACAGGGAACCAATATTGAAGGCCTACTAGAAGCTATCCTACTTCAAGCTGAAGTTCTTGAGCTTCATGCTGTTAAAGATGGTATGGCGTCTGGTGTGGTAGTTGAGTCTCGTCTTGATAAAGGCCGTGGCCCTGTGGCAACTGTTCTTGTTCAATCAGGAACACTACGCAAAGGCGACATCGTACTATGTGGTCAAGAATATGGCCGTGTTCGTGCGATGCGCGACGAAACTGGTAACGAAGTTACGGAAGCGGGCCCATCAATTCCTGTTGAAATTCTAGGTTTGTCTGGTGTTCCAGCTGCCGGTGATGAAGCAACAGTAGTTCGTGATGAGCGTAAAGCACGTGAAGTGGCAAATTATCGTCAAGGTAAATTCCGTGATGTGAAGCTTGCACGTCAGCAGAAATCTAAGCTCGAAAACATGTTCTCTAACATGACAGCGGGCGAAGTGGCTGAACTGAACGTGGTACTAAAAGCAGACGTTCAAGGTTCGGTTGAAGCCATTGCTGATTCACTGCGTAACCTTTCAACTGATGAAGTGAAAGTGAACATCGTGGGTTCTGGTGTGGGTGGTATCACAGAAACTGACGCAGTACTTGCAGCAGCTTCTAACGCTATCGTACTTGGCTTTAACGTTCGTGCTGATGCATCAGCTCGTCGTACTATCGAATCTGAAAACTTAGACCTACGTTACTACTCAATCATTTATCAATTGATTGATGAAGTAAAAGCGGCCATGAGCGGCATGCTAGCACCAGAGTTTAAGCAAGAGATCATTGGTCTTGCTCAGGTTCGTGAAGTATTTAAATCACCTAAACTAGGTGCAGTTGCTGGTTGTATGGTGACTGAAGGCGTTATCAAACGTAATAGCCCTATCCGTGTTCTACGTGATAACGTGGTTATCTACGAAGGTGAGCTTGAGTCGCTACGTCGCTTTAAAGATGACGTGCAAGAAGTGAAGAATGGCTACGAATGTGGTATCGGCGTTAAGAACTACAATGATGTTCGCGTTGGTGACCAAATCGAAGTCTTCGAAACAGTGGAAATTAAACGTACACTGGATTAATTGACTGACGTTGCTGTATTGAAATAGACAGTAATCGGTTGTTGAATACACCATGGGGGGCTGGGTTGAACCATCCCCCCATTCTTTCTATATGTGAGAAAAGATATGTCAAAAGAATTTAGCCGCACGCAGCGCGTATCCCAACAGCTGCAAAAAGAACTCGCTATGATCATACAACGTGAAGTCCGCGACTCACGCTTAGGTATGGTGACGATTTCAGAAGTCGAAGTGTCACGTGACCTTGCTTATGCAAAAGTGTTTGTGACGTTTCTATGCGTTGGTGAGCAGACCCCAGAAAGCTGCTTAGCTGCGTTAAAAGAGCATGAAGTTCATATCCGCATGATGCTTGGTAAACGTATTCGCTTACGTTTGACACCAGAAATTCGCTTCACTTATGACAATACTTTGGTTGAAGGTATGCGCATGTCCAACTTGGTGACTGAAGTGGTCAGCAATGATAAGCGCAGACAGAAAGATGCAGGGCGTGAAGATGAAGCGTCTGCAGAAGAAGGGAATGAATAGATGGCTCGTCGTCGTAAAGGTCGCCCAATTAACGGGGTAATTTTACTGGATAAGCCAACGGGTATCTCCTCGAATGATGCCTTACAAAAAGTAAAACGTATTTATTTTGCAGAAAAAGCCGGACACACTGGCGCGCTCGATCCCTTGGCAACAGGAATGTTGCCTATTTGCCTTGGTGAAGCGACAAAATTCTCTCAGTTTTTACTTGATTCAGATAAGCGTTATCGAGTCATTGCAAAATTGGGTGAGCGAACCAATACCTCTGATTCAGACGGAGAGGTAGTGGAAACACGCCCTGTCAATGTGCAATTAAATACCCTGCGAGAGTGTATCGAGCGTTTTCGTGGTGAAACCGACCAAATTCCGTCAATGTTTTCTGCACTGAAATATCAAGGCCGTCCTCTATATGAATACGCTCGTGAAGGCATTGATATTCCGCGCGAATCTCGAAAAATCACTGTCTATGATATTGAATTGATCCGTTTCGAAGGTGATGAAGTTGAAATGGATGTGCACTGTTCGAAAGGCACTTATATCCGTACTATCGTGGATGACTTAGGTGAAATGCTTGGTTGTGGCGCACATGTGACCATGCTGCGTCGTACTGCGGTCGCGAAGTACCCATATGAGAAGATGGTGACTTTAGAGCAACTTGATGCATTGCTGCAACAGGCGCTGCGTGATGATGTCGCACCGAAAAATGTGTTGGACTCGTTATTGATGCCAATGGACAGTGCGGTGCAAGATTTGCCGGAAGTTAACCTTATTCCTGAGTTGGCAGACATGGTACAACATGGACAACCAGTGCAAGTGTTGGGTGTGCCACTTGATGGCACAGTGCGCATGACCATGGGTGAAGAGAAACTCTTTATCGGTGTGGGTGAAATTGACCAAGATGGTCGTGTTGCACCTAAGCGATTGGTCGTTTTTAGAGACGAAGAGTCGCTTTAAATAGCTATTGCTTAACGTTGGGGATTTCCCTATAATCCCGGCTTCGCGTAGCGGCTGAATCAGAGATTGGCTGCTACACCTTTAAACTTACTCTTATTAGGAGAGCATTATGTCTCTGAATGCAGAAACTAAAGCGGCAATCGTTGCTGAATACGCACGTGGCGAAGGCGACACTGGTTCACCAGAAGTACAAGTAGCACTACTAACTGCTTCTATCAACCACCTACAAGGTCACTTCAAAACTCACAAAGGCGATCACCACAGCCGTCGTGGTCTACTACGTATGGTTTCAAGCCGTCGTAAGCTTCTAGACTACCTAAAAGGTAAAGATTTAGGTCGTTACCAAGACCTAATCAAACGTCTTGAGCTACGTCGCTAAGATCAGTTTGTTCAGAAAAGGGGCTTTTAGCCCCTTTTTTGTTATCTAAATTTGGCACAATCTCTCCTAAGTCGCTATACTACCCGCCGTTAAAGTGTGTTGTATGTACTTTAACGCTTCATACTCATAGCATTACAGTCACCGAAGTCGGCCAGCAGGTCGCGGCTATTAAAAGTAGCGTTCAGATACCAGTGGGAGCGGCAAGCCCAACGCTTTGTTTCCCCGTGATATAGAGCCTATTTTTACTAGTCGCGATTCGTAATGTCTTGAGTGTTATTTCATTCAATCTAGAGGTAACTCTAGAGCAAGGATAAACAATGTTTGATAAACCAGTAGTGAAATCATTCCAATACGGTAATCATACCGTCACTCTAGAAACCGGCGTTATCGCACGCCAAGCTACATCGGCCGTTATGGTCACTATGAACGATACCGCGGTATTCGTTTCTGTTGTTGGTAAAAAAGAAGCAGTAGAAGGTCAAGACTTCTTCCCTCTTACTGTTAACTACCAAGAGCGTACTTACGCAGCGGGTAAAATTCCAGGTGGCTTCTTCAAGCGTGAAGGTCGTCCATCAGAAGGCGAAACTTTGACTGCGCGTCTGATTGACCGCCCAATTCGTCCTCTTTTCCCTAATGCATTTAAAAATGAAGTTCAAGTCATCGCGACAGTGATGTCTGTAAACCCAGACGTTCAACCTGATATCGTGACTATGATTGGTACTTCAGCAGCACTTGCTATCTCTGGCATTCCATTCAATGGTCCTATTGGCGCGGCGCGCGTGGGTCACATTGATGGTCAATTAGTACTTAACCCTAGCATGACCGAGCTTGCAGTATCTCGTCTTGATCTTGTGGTTGCAGGTACAGACAACGCAGTGCTGATGGTTGAGTCAGAAGCGGATAACCTAACTGAAGAAGAAATGCTAGCAGCGGTTGTTTACGGCCACGACCAACAACAAGCTGTGATTAAAGCGATCAATGAATTTGCTGCTGAAGTTGCCACTCCAGCTTGGGATTGGGTTGCTCCTCAAGAGAACACAGTACTTAACAGCAAGATCGCTGAACTAGCAGAAGCTAAGCTTGTTGAAGCTTACAAAATCACTGAAAAAATGGCTCGTTACGACCGTATTCATGAAATTGCTGCTGAAGTAAACAAAGTAATTCTTGCTGAAGATCCTGAAGCAAATGCGAAAGAAATCCACACTATCTTCCACGATCTAGAGAAGACGGTTGTACGTCGTAGCATTATTGCTGGCAACCCACGTATTGACGGTCGTGAAAAAGACATGGTTCGTGCGCTAGACGTACGCACTGGTATTCTTCCTCGTACTCACGGTTCTGCACTATTTACTCGTGGTGAAACTCAGGCAATCGTAACCGCTACTCTTGGTACTCAGCGTGATGCTCAAATCATCGATGAGCTAACAGGTGAGCGTAAAGATAACTTCCTACTACACTACAACTTCCCTCCATACTGTGTGGGCGAAACTGGTTTTGTAGGCTCTCCTAAGCGTCGTGAAATCGGCCACGGTAAACTGGCTAAGCGTGGTATCGCTGCCGTTATGCCTTCAGTGGAAGAGTTCCCATACACAGTTCGTGTAGTATCAGAAATCACAGAATCTAACGGTTCATCTTCAATGGCTTCGGTATGTGGTACTTCTCTTGCTCTGATGGATGCAGGTGTACCAATCAAGTCTTCAGTTGCAGGTATTGCAATGGGTCTTGTTAAAGAAGGCGATGATTTCGTTGTTCTTTCTGACATTCTTGGTGATGAAGATCATCTAGGTGACATGGACTTTAAAGTAGCGGGTACTAACCAAGGTATCACTGCACTGCAAATGGACATTAAGATCGAAGGTATCACCAAAGAGATCATGCAAATTGCGCTAAACCAAGCACAAGGTGCACGTAAGCATATCCTTTCTGTGATGGATCAAGCGATCTCTGGTGCTCGTGCTGAGATTTCTGAATTTGCACCACGCATTTACACCATGAAGATCAGCTCTGAGAAAATCAAAGACGTGATCGGTAAAGGTGGTGCTGTGATCCGTGCTCTAACTGAAGAGACGGGCACAACCATCGAAATCGAAGATGACGGCACAATCAAGATTGCGGCAACCGATAGCGCTCAAGCTAAAGAAGCGATTCGTCGCATTGAAGAGATCACGGCTGAAGTTGAAGTCGGCGCTATCTATACTGGCAAGGTCGCTCGTCTGGCTGATTTTGGCGCGTTCGTTAACATTCTTCCTGGTAAAGATGGTCTGGTACACATTTCTCAAATCGCGGATCAACGCATCGAGAAAGTGTCTGATTACTTGAAAGAAGGCCAAGAAGTTCAAGTTAAAGTACTTGAAATCGACCGCCAAGGCCGTGTTCGTCTAAGCATGAAAGAAGCGGTAGAGAAACCAGCTGAAGAAGTTGTTGCAGCACCAACGGCTGAATAAGGCCACTTTAAGCTTGAGAGGCACGGCGCTTTAGTCGCCTTTTCAACATAAAGCATGATATAAAGGGAGCGTTATTCGCTCCCTTTTTCATGCCTAGATTAATGCGATACACCCACTTATCTTGGGCTTTGGGGTACACAGGAGTTTTATTTGTGAAATGGTTTCCAACGGCCGCATTGAGTGCTTTGATACTGATAATGTCGGGCTGCGCGTCAACTCAAAATGACAATCAAAGTCAATGGGTATACCCTCCGATGGCAGTGCCATTGCAGTCTTCATTACAGCAACAAGTTCAGATAGCGCGTTTGACGCAACTGCTACAACGTACTGATCTACCTGATGATGTGCGGGCTAAAATGTTTTATGAGCGTGGTAACAACTACGACAGTGTTGGGCTACGCACTTTAGCACGTTTAGATTTTGAGCAGTCACTCGCGCTTAACCCGGCGCAGCCTGATATCTTTAATTTATTAGGCGTGTATTACACGCAAGTTGCAGAGTTTGATGCCGCTTATGAGGCGTTTGATTCGACATTAGAACTTGAACCTGACAATTTTTACGCTGAGCGTAACAGAGCCATCGCACTTTATTACGGCGACCGTACAGAACTTGCGCTGGAAGAGATTCGCGCACATTATCAACATGACCCTAGCGATCCCTTTCGTGCATTGTGGCTATATATTATTCAAAGTGAAAGCGAGCCTTTGCAGGCACGTGTGGATCTCCTCAATCGCTATAAAGTTCGAGATGATCAATGGGGATGGCTCTTGGTTGCGTTAACGCTTAAAGAGATACCGGAAGAGCAAGCTTTTAAGATGATCTTAGAAGAAGGCAGCGGTAATGCGATACAAGCACAGCGTTTAACTGAGGTCTATTTTTATCTCGCTAAGCGTTACCAACAAGAGGGAAATTACGCGCACGCGATCGCCTTGTACAAGCTTGCGTTGTCATTTAACGTCTACGAATATGTTGAGCATCGATACGCTTATCTTGAATTGGGGAAAATTTTCCAGCAAGTAAGAGCCGACTATTTAGCTAAGGCAAAAGCTGAGCAGCCAGAGTCTCAGCAATAAAGACCCTGTTATATCCTTTCCCTTAAAGCCGCTGACTTTTTCAGCGGCTTTTTTGTTGCTTAATGATCTAAAGATCCATAAAATAGTTAGCCTTGATAACCATTTTAATTTAAAAAACAGTGAAACTAGAAGCTAACTTAGAAAAATTAGAGCGTTTTAGTGCAAAAATCTGGCGTCGGTATAGCAAAGCTGATCCCATTTCACAATTGAGCTTTAATGAATATGATTACCTTAAAGTGATTCAAAGTTCTTCTTTGCCACTGCGCTTAACTGATTTAGCCAATGAGATGGAAGTGAGTAAACCATCGGTATCAAATATGGTTAAAAGGCTTAAAAATAAAGGGTTAGTTCAGACGGCACAATGCCAAGATGATGCGCGTTCTTACCGAGTTTCTCTCACCGATACTGCGCGTGAGCATTTAGCGGATGAAGCGAAAGTGTACGCTGTTGTCGCAGAGCAAGTGACTAAGCATCTCTCGGAAGAAGAAGCACTGTGTTTTAATATGTTGTTATCCAAAGTATTACTTTAATTTACTTATAGTTAGCTTTGCTAACTATGGTGTCTGTTATGAAAAATTCAATTTACCGCCAATTTTGGCGCTATACCATTCCGACCGTGGCAGCTATGTTAGTCAATGGCTTGTATCAAGTGGTGGATGGTATTTTTATTGGTCATTATGTTGGTGCTGAGGGATTGGCGGGCATTAACGTTGCGTGGCCTATTATTGGCTTTATTTTAGGGCTTGGCATGTTGGTGGGCGTAGGAACTGGTGCTCTGGCTTCGATCAAGCAAGGTGAAGGGAACATGGCGGCAGCCAAGCAAGTGCTTGCTACTGGCCTATTGTTGCTTGTGATGCTAGCTCCCGTGGTGGCGACAATTCTATGGTTTCTTGCGGACGATTTCATTGCGTGGCAAGGCGTTGAAGGACGAGTCTACGAACTTGGCTTGCAATATTTGCAAGTATTAGTGATCGCTTGTGTCTTTACGCTTGGCTCTATTGCGATGCCTTTCTTGTTACGAAACGACGACAGCCCTAATTTAGCCACATTGCTGATGGTGAGTGGTGCGATAATCAATATTCTCTTTGATTATCTGTTTATTGCCGTTTTACATTGGGAACTTACTGGTGCCGCCATAGCAACGACACTCGCACAATTAAGTGTGACTGTATTAGGCATAGGCTATTTCTTTTCGACGCGAGCCAAGTTGCAGCTGTCACTCTCGGTGATGAGGGTGCAATGGTCGTTGTTACCTAAGATTGTTGCGATTGGTACTTCAAGCTTTTTTATGTATGCCTACGGTTCGATGATGGTGGCGGTGCACAACAGCCTATTTGCTCACTATGGCAGCGCGGTACTTGTTGGGGCATACGCGATATTAGGCTATATCGTCACGGTTTATTACTTAACGGCAGAGGGCATCGCGAATGGTATGCAGCCGTTAGTTAGCTTCAATTATGGTGCCAAAAACTATCTTCATATTAGAAAACTGCTCAAAATTGCAATGAGCATTGCCGTGCTTGGCGGGCTGGGTTTTGTGGTGCTGCTGAACTTGTTTTCCACTCAGGTTGTTGCGGTCTTCAATTCAACTGACCCGCAATTGATGGCAAGCGCTGTACTGGGCTTAAAACTGCATATGTTTGCGTTGTTTTTGGATGGATTTTTAGTTGTCGCCGCCGCCTTTTACCAAGCGACCAATCGCGGCAGTAAGGCGATGTTTGTCACCATTGGTAATATGGCGATCCAACTACCGTTCTTGTATTTGTTACCTAAGTTATATGGTGTGACTGGTGTGTGGATTGCCTTCCCCATTTCCAATATTGCGTTAAGTTTGGTGGTGGGTTTGATGTTGTGGCGAGATTTGCGTGCACTACCTTGTGATAACGCGAAGCAAACCGTGTTCGCTTAATAAGAGCCTCCCCCTTTTCTCTAGGGGGAGGCTACGCTCAGCTTTGTTGAATCGCTAGGCCCGGTAATTGGTGCCAATAGCCGTTACATTGGTGATTGGTTAAAGGGGAGGGATGCTCTCCTTTTTCATTGGCCTTGAACTGCGACAGATGTTCGAATGTCTCAAGACCTAGTGGGCTTAAACGAACGACATCGACTAATCCCGCCATGCTTGGTAAATCATTAGCAAGGTTATAGCAATAGCCCGATTGGGTTTGGATACCGTTGAGGTTAAATACCGCTTGGCCTTCTTGGCTGTGAACCTGAATTCCGGTTGGATACTTGATACAGCAAGTCTCACATTCATCCTTCGCGCGGTTTTCAGCCCGTGCGGTAAAGCAGCGTGCGGAGTAAGCCAGTGGTAGGTATCCGTGGCTAAAAACTTCTACTTCAAACTGGTTTTTGATACCAAGCTCATCACATTGTTGCAATACATTGATTAGCCAATCACGGGAGAGTTCAACAGGCATGCACCAACGGATCATCCCTTGCTTTAGGAACAGTTGCAGTGTGCGCGCGTTGTAAGCATTCACAGCGGGCCCAACCACAAAAGGAAGGCGTTTTTCACTGGCGAGTTGAATCGCCGAAACGTCATTGGCTTCAATCGCAAAATCGCCATTCTCAATATACTTTTTCATCACATTGATTTCGCTCGGCGCTTCCAGTAGCGCCATGGTTGAGATCACAACCTGTTTACCCGCTTGTGAAAGCGCTTTGGCGATCTCAAACCAGTGTTGTGGTTTTATCTCACGTCGCTTGGAGCAGACCGATTCACCCAAATAGATCACATCAGCAGGGCTATTGATTGCCTGTTGATAAAAACTTTCTACCTCTTGTTTGGGCCAGAAATAGAGTAAAGGACCCAGCGCATATTTCATTCTCTTCTCCATTCTCTTATTGCCATTGGCGATGGTACGCGCCGAGTGTCGTTTGCGTGCCTTCAGAAACGTTGGCTAAGGCGTTATTCCAAGCCGTTTCTACTTGGTAGGCTTGTGGATTTGCTTGGTAGCGATCAATCGCCGCTCGCCACGTTTTAGTCACTTGCTCCACATATGCAGGGCTACGTTGGCGACCTTCAATTTTGACGGAAGCAACGTTGGCTGCAAATAGTTCTGGTAATAGTGATAACGTATTTAAACTGGTTGGTTCTTCCAGTGCGTGGTAGCGTTTAGGTTGCCCATCGATCTGCGCTTCAAAACGACCTTTGCACAAGGTTGGGTAGCCTGCATTTTCTCCGGCTGCGTATTTATCAATCAAAATTTCGTTTAAGCGAGATTCCAAACCTGAGTCCGTTTCTTGCCAGCGGACGTACTTCGCGGGCGAACAGGCTCCGACAGTATTGGGTGATTCTCCCGTCATATAGGAAGAGAGATAACAGCGCCCTTCAGACATAATACATAAGCTGCCAAAGGCAAATACTTCAAGCTCGACGTCACTCATCATATTACGTGAGAGCTGTTTGACTTGATGGATTGATAGCACTCGTGGTAACACCACCCGCTTAATATTGAAATTCTGCTTATAAAACTCGATAGCGGCGACGTTGGTGGCGGAGGCTTGTACAGAAAGATGCAGTTCCAGATCTGGATATCGGTTAGCGGCATAATCCAATACCGCGATATCGGCGATGATCAACGCATCCACGCCTAAACTGGCGGCATTATCGACGGCGTGAGTCCAACGCTCGAAGCCATTAGGGTGGGCGAAGGTATTTAACGCGACATGAATTTTTTTATGGTGATCATGAACATATTGCACCGCTTTATCTAACTTCTTACCTGAGAAATTAAGGCCAGCAAAGTGGCGAGCATTGGTATCATCTTTGAAGCCGATATAAACCGCATCTGCACCACAATCGATCGCTGTTTTTAGAGCAGGCAGGTTACCTGCAGGACATAAAAGTTCCAACTTCGGGTTACAAAACTGTTCGGGCGATAAATTGATCGCCACGCGACCTGGTAAAATACCTTGCAGCTTCCAGCGTTTTACGGTCGAGAAGACATCACGCATCACCACTCGGCCTAAATGTTCAATCAGCCCAGCTTTTTCCGCGACAGGGATAAAAGCGCCCGGGTTGATATACCCTTCCACAGGGTGTTTCCAGCGCACCAAAGCTTCCGCACCATTGATGCTGAAGTCGCGAGCATTTACTTTCGGTTGATACCACACTTCAAGGCCATTTTGTTGCAGCGCTTTTTGCAGTTCAATTTCAAGCCATAAGCGCATGCGCGCTTCTTTGTTCATTTGATCGTTGAACTTAATCAGACGGTTTCTACCACGATCTTTGGCTTCATACATCGCCGTATCGGCGTTTTGCAACAATACGCGTGCATCGCTACCGTCACCAGGGTAGGCGACACTACCTATGGAGCAGGCTAAGCGTTTACTGAAATGGTGCAGATCAAACGGTTGGTTAATCAAAGAAATAATGCGTTCAGCCAACATTTCAGCGGCGCGACTATTTTCAGGATCAGGCAGTATTAGTCCAAATTCATCGCCGCCAAGGTGGCCCACAATCGCTTGTTGCGGTAGTAAACGTTTCAGCCGTGCTGAGACCTCTTTAATGACTTTATCGCCAATATGATGGCCTAAAGAGTCATTGATGTTTTTGAAGTTATCAATGTCTAAATAGAGCATCACAAGGGGTGTTTCATTTTGAATGAACTGTTCTAAACGTTTAGTGAAACCAAAACGGTTATACAAGTTAGTCAGCGAGTCAATGTGGATATCGGCATGCATAGTCGAAGACAACTGCTTAGGTGCATCTTCTGCATCTTGAATCAAAATCAGTTGTGAGCTGTTGCCCAGCACGACGGTGGCTCCAGCGTGCAGTTGAACTTTACGTTCAAAGCCACACTTTGGCCCAGTGAGGCAGACCAATGGTGCCCCTGCGAGTAATAAACTAAGTGGAGAGCTGAATACGGTTTTACTTTTTTCATCGACAAACAAGCGCGATAGTTCTTCACCAAGAAGCTCTGAGGTATTTTCAAAACCGAGTAAACGAGCCGATGCGGGGTTAGCAGAGATAATGCAGTCGTCATCGACCAGCAACAATCCATCGGGAAGCAAGCTAGTCAAGGTTGAAAACTTATTTTCCGACTCTTCTAATGAGCGAATGAGGATCTGTTTTTCGGAGGTGTCGATGGCGTGAAACACAATATTTTCGACTTTTTTATCACCCATGATAGGTGATAAAGAGAAATGCAAACTTGTTTCTAAATCGATCTCGTGAAGAGTCAGTTCGGTCTCAAGCGTTTCTCCTTGAAATGCCCGTTCATAATAAGGTTTGAGATGGCGGTAGAAATGCTCACCCAGAATTTGTGAGTCATTCATTCCAACCAATTCGGTTGTGCTCAGCCCTGCAATATCACAATAACGTTCATTGACCATCACATAGTTATGTTGGTCGTTCAAGATGGCAAAAAAGAACGGACTGTTCGACGTGATTTTTGCAAACCAATGTTGTAAATGTTGCGAAGGCATCAAGCTACTACCACTCTCCAGAGCACTTATATTCATGAGGATGTTACAACGTAAGTAACACATTAACTATAACTTTGATTACTAAGCTAGAAAAGGTTCTCAAACAATGTACGTTTTTTGATGCATCACAGGAATTTGCACCCCCACATCCATTATGATTAGGTACTATTGCATTACAAAGTAACGGATAACGCTCGTGATTCACAAGATTCGTACTCAACTAGTTCAAAACGCCGCTTCAATTTTGCGATCCCCAGTCCACTTCTTACCGCAAGTTGTACAAAAAAAAGCCTTGCTAGAAGGGTTGAAAACTATATTTCATGAGGCTTTGCAAGAAGGTGACTTTGAATTTCTTGATGGGAAATGGTTAAAGGTTTCAATTCGCGATTTGAATTTGAATTGGTATATCAGCTATCAAGCGGAACAACTTGTTGTGTCTGATAAGACGGAAGTGGAAGATGTCAGCTTTAGCGGTAACCTAAATGATATGGTGTTGATTGCTGGTCGAAAAGAAGATCCTGATACGCTGTTCTTTCAACGTCGACTCTCCATTGAAGGGGATACCGAACTGGGGTTAGAGGTGAAGAACCTGATGGACAGTGTTGACCTAGAGCTTTTACCAAAACCGTTCCAGATGTTAATAAATCAGCTAGCAGATTTTGTGCATAAGGGCGTACAATCGCCAGTGACACAAAATGAGGTAATGAATGCTTATTCGAACTGAAGCGCCAGCGGATATCTTAGCGATTGACCGCTTATTAAAATCAGCCTTTGAGACAGATGCTGAAGCTAATTTGGTCATGACATTAAGGGAAAACAGCCATTTGACGCTCTCTTTAGTGGCCTGTGATGATGACGGCGAAGTCGTTGGTCATGTGATGTTTAGCCCGATCTTACTCAATGGTGAAGACTTAAATTGGCAAGGGCTTGCACCGTTGGCCGTGAAAAAAGAGTGGCGAAATCAAGGTGTCGCCGCCTCGTTAGTAAAAGAGGGGTTAATCTGTTTGGCTGAGTTCGATTATCCAGCTTGTGTGGTTTTGGGTGACCCGGATTATTATCAACGCTTTGGCTTTAAAGAGGCGGCGAAATCTGATTTTCGTTGTCGTTGGGATGTTCCAGTTGGCGCGTTTCAGATCGTTGCATTAGTCGACGGCGAATTGAGCGGGCGAGCGGGTTTAATTGAGTATTGCCCAGAGTTCAACGAACTTTAATCACCGTATTTCTATTCAAAACAGGGAGCCCAGTGCTCCCTGTTTACTTTTATGCTCTTCTCATTTGAAGCTACCGTTGTGTTGGCTACATTCGCTCACCCCAATCACCTCGTTTATCTAGGCTCATGGGGATGAATTCACTTGTCGCCTATCTGCAACTTCAAGTTGTTTGGGCATAGCTCTTGAGTCATTGGATGATTAACGGTTTCTGTCTTGGCGCTGATTTGTTAGGATTGCGATGTTCAATGAGGTCATAAACAGATGTCACATCACGAAAATCAATATTTACAAGAAATGGGCATCCAGCGTTGGGAGCTTATCCATCCACAGCGGCTGGCTGGCTATCAACCTGATCCGGTGACGCTGCCGAGCACGTGCCGTTTATTACTCGTTTCCCCCCAATACCCGCAACAAGGTGCTCTATTGCTGTTTTCAAGAGTATTGAAAAGTATGGGGCTCGAAATCAGTCAGGCGTGTCATCTTGAGCCTCACTCTCTTAGCCAACTAACAGGCTCCAGAATTGAATGGTTGTGGTTTTCAGGCTGTGAAAAGAAAGAAAGCCCGTTGGCCCAGAAAGTGTTAACGTCACCGTCGCTAGTTGAGATAGATGGCAATACCGAGCTGCGCCGGGCGTTGTGGCAGCAAATTTGTTCTTATGAGTCCTAAAACCATGAATATTGATGTTGTGCCTTTATCACTTCCTTATCTTGATGCTATTTGGTCCATTGAGCAGCAAGCTCACAGTTACCCTTGGGCTGAATCACTCGTACGCGACTTGGCGAGTCGTGGTGCATGCCACCATGCTATGTTGGTTGATGGCAAAGTTGTCGGTTATTTCTATGCACAGAATATTGTTGGAGAGGTGACCTTGTTGAATATCGCTGTCGATCCGCAGCAGCAAGGTAAGGGTTACGGAAAATTGTTGATGGAGTTTTTCTTAACTTACTGTGAAAAAGCGCAAGCTGAAAGTGCGTGGCTTGAAGTTCGCGAAAGTAACATCCGCGCTTATAGCTTGTACGAATCGCTGGGTTTTAATGAGCTCGATCGTCGAGTGAACTACTATCCCACTCCGAAAGGATCAGAAGATGCGATCATCATGAGCTACTATTTTTTGTAGCTTATTTTCCATCAGCAGATCGTTTGCAAACTCAGGTTTTTTCATGGTCAGGCGTCTCGGAACTATTTCTGGTGCGCCTTATCTTTTTGATGTTCATTGAGTTGATAGCATGGGCTTACAAAACGCTTGACGACTTCCTTAGCGGTTAACGGCTTATCAAATAAGTAACCTTGGAACTGATCACAACCCAATTGTTTGAGAGTTTCGAGTTCTTGGCACTCTTCCACACCTTCGGCTATTACCTCCAAATTTAAACGTTTCGCAATCATAATAATCGTATCCACAATTGCTTGGTCACTCTCATCTAAATGCAATTGAGTGACAAAAGAACGATCGATTTTGAGCACATCCACCGATAAAAGTTTGAGGTAACGCAGTGATGAATAACCAGTGCCAAAATCATCAATCGAGATGCTCAGCTTACTTTTTTTAAGTTGCACCATTTTTTGAATCGCACTTTCTACATTTTCCAGTAATAGCCCTTCAGTAATCTCCAATTCAAGATGTTCACCAGTAATACCTGCTTGCTGCATTGCATGGTTAATGTGTTCAACAAAAGAATCTTGAGAAAACTGCAACGGACTGATGTTGATGGCTAAACGGCGAAAATGGGGCGGTAATACTCCTTGGCGCTTCCAAGCGGCGTATTGATAGCACGCTTGCTCTAATATCCAGTTTCCAATCGGAATAATTTGCCCCGTTTCTTCTGCTATGGTCATAAACACACCCGGTGGCAATACACCTTTGGTTGGGTGGTTCCAGCGGATCAAGGCTTCCACACCGACAATATTGTGCCGCTCATCGACTTGAGGTTGGTAATAGAGTTCTAACTGTTGGGTATTGAGGGCTTCATGGAGGCCTTTTTCAATTTCCAGAAACGATTCGACTTGAGCCTGCATTTCTGGCTCATAAAACATGTATTTATTGCGTCCATTCGCTTTTGCGCGGTAAAGCGCTGTATCGGCTTGTCTAAGGACATCGATATTGGTTTTGCCCACTGACGGAAAAATCGAGATACCAATACTCACAGTGCAATAAAGCTGGTGGTCATCAATCGAGTAAGGGTTGGAAATCAGAGCCAGAAGCTGCTGAGCTACCTTCTCTGCTTGTTGGCGAGAGAGATGAGGAATCAACACCGCAAACTCATCGCCACCGATGCGTGCGGCGGTGTAATCGTGTTTAAGCCAGCCATCCATACGCATGGCGATAGCTTTGATTAAATGATCCCCCGTTGTGTGTCCAAGTGAATCATTGATCGTTTTGAAACGGTCGAGATCAAGGTAAAACAACACACCAGAAGTGTGGGTGCGAATACTGTTATCAATGGCATCAGTGAGCAGTTGCAGCAGCAAGCTGCGATTAGCAAGGCCAGTTAACGTGTCGTAGTAGGCTAATTGGTTAAGTTTAGCATCCGCGAGCTCTCGCTCTTTCCATAAAGTATAGAAAGTACCGGCTAACTCACTGAGCTCATTTTTTTGCTGTTGTAATGGCGGCTGTGTTGGACGTTGATTGTTTTGCAATGAGCGAACCCACGAAATTAACGTGGTGATGGGTTTTGACAGCTTGTAGTAAAAAAAGACTAAAAGGATCGAAGTCAGCAACACATTTCGAAAGAGATCAAACAGCAATACTCGTGTGGTTTTTGCAATAAATTCTTTGGCAATGGAAGAGCCGTTGACGGAAAAACTTAAGCTACCTACCACCACACTCGAATTGGGTTGATGCAAGTCAGTTTTAAAGATGGGTATTTCAGGCGTCAGATAATTCGATAAGAGCCGAATAAAAGCAGTCTGCGCTGGAATCTCTCTGCTTTTTTTTGCCAGTGTATCGCCAAAATCATCAATAATTTCAACATGATAAATGGCATTATCAACCATTAAGCTAGAGACGACTTGATTGGCTAATAAGTTGTTGAGGTGATAAGCAGCCTGGCTGGCATTTGAATAATTTTGCAGCAGTTTAAAACGGTAGTGATCTTCAATGCGAGCTTGCTCATGGTGTAGGTCGAGCAAAGTATGATACAAACTAAAGCCTATCCCAAGGATCACCGAGACTAGGAACACTGTTTTGGCTTGTTTAAATGCCAGAGAATTTCTTTGTTTGGTTATCAGCATAATACTCGCTTATTCTCTTCGCCCTTTTTAGTTATAGCTCATATTTATTGATAATTTAATTGCAAATAGAAAGGTCGTCATTCTCTTGTTGATTTGTGTAGCGACGAAAGTTGCTCCCAGATCAAATATAGGGGAGAATACCGCGCAAATTTGAATCGAACTGCTGATCAGCGTAAGCGCTTCGGCTCTCCCTTATATCAGCATATTGAGAAGACCTGTTTCATGTCAAATACTCCTTTTTTGAGTGAAGTTTCTAAACGTAGAACCTTCGCTATTATTTCGCACCCGGATGCGGGTAAAACCACCATTACTGAAAAAGTTCTGCTATTCGGGAATGCCATTCAAAAAGCGGGAACGGTAAAAGGGCGCGGCTCTAACCAGCATGCTAAATCAGATTGGATGGAAATGGAAAAAGAGCGTGGTATTTCGGTCACGACCTCTGTGATGCAATTTCCTTACAATCATTGTTTGGTTAACTTGCTCGATACTCCAGGGCACGAAGACTTCTCGGAAGATACTTACCGCACATTGACGGCGGTTGACTCGTGCTTAATGGTGATTGATGCAGCAAAAGGTGTTGAAGATCGTACTCGTAAGCTGATGGAAGTGACTCGCTTACGTGATACACCGATTGTAACCTTCATGAACAAATTGGACCGTGAGATCCGCGACCCAATGGAATTGCTTGATGAAGTGGAGAATGAGCTGAAGATTGCCTGCGCCCCGATTTCATGGCCAGTGGGTTGTGGTAAAGAGTTTAAAGGCGTGTACCACATTCACCGTGATGAGACGATTCTGTACGCGACCGGCCAAGGCCACACTATTCAAGAAGAGCGCATTGTTAAGGGTCTCAACAACCCTGATCTGGATAAGGCCGTGGGTGATGACCTTGCCGCTCAGCTGCGTGATGAGCTTGAATTGGTATTAGGTGCTTCTCATGAATTTGATCAAGAGCTGTTTTTAAAAGGTGAGTTGACCCCTGTTTTCTTCGGAACGGCATTAGGTAACTTTGGTGTGGACCATATGCTGCATGGTTTAACTGAGTGGGCTCCGGCGCCGATGCCACGTCAAGCTAATGAGCGTATTGTTGAAGCCACGGAAGAGAAATTCTCAGGCTTTGTGTTTAAAATCCAAGCGAACATGGATCCTAAACACCGCGATCGTATTGCGTTTATGCGTATTGTGTCGGGTACTTATACCCAAGGCATGAAAATGAACCACGTGCGTATTGGTAAGCAAGTGAGTATTTCTGATGCGGTTACCTTTATGGCGGGCGATCGCTCTCGTGCTGAAAATGCTTATGCTGGCGATATTATCGGTTTGCATAACCATGGAATAATTCAGATTGGTGATACCTTTACTCAAGGTGAATCGTTGAAATTCTCAGGTATTCCTAACTTTGCTCCTGAGCTGTTCCGTCGTATTCGCTTGCGCGATCCACTGAAGCAGAAGCAATTGCTTAAAGGTTTAGTGCAGTTGTCGGAAGAGGGAGCGGTTCAAGTCTTCCGCCCACTACAAAATAACGATTTGATTGTGGGTGCAGTGGGTGTGCTGCAGTTTGATGTGGTGGTGTCTCGTTTAAAATCTGAATACAACGTCGAGGCAATTTACGAAGGTGTTAACGTTGCAACAGCACGTTGGATTGAGTGCGCAGATGATAAAAAATTCGAAGAGTTTAAGCGCAAAAACCAAAGTAACATCGCACTGGATGGTGGGGATAACCTGACTTACATCGCGCCGACTATGGTCAATTTGAATCTGGCCAAAGAGCGTTTTCCTGAAGTGGAGTTCCGTGCGACACGCGAACATTAAACCTTGGTGAGTTTGAAGAGAGTGATACTCTCTTCAAACATTAAAGATAAAAAAATGCCGATATTTCAGTATCGGCATTTTTTTATAGGTGGTATCGGAACACTATTTTTTCTTTTTGTTCGCTTTCTTCTTCTTCGAAACCACTTTGACTTTTTTGTCATCGGTTTTCTTTTTCTTTTTGAATACCGGCTTTTTGTGCTGCGGGCGCATATCTTTAATGAAGCGCTCTTTTATCTCCTCGTCGACATAACGCGCGACGCGGTCCATCATCACTTGATCATGGGCTTCAACCAAAGAGATCGCATTGCCTTTTTTACCAGCACGAGCCGTACGACCTATGCGGTGTAAGTACACATCCGCTGAGCGTGGCATATCAAAGTTGATCACGTGACTTACGTCAGGTAAGTCAATACCGCGTGCGGCCACGTCGGTTGCCAGTAGTACGTTGACTGCGCCTTCACGGAATCGCGTAATGGCGTTATTGCGACGATCTTGTGGCATTTCGCCTTGAATCCAAGCACAAGGAATTTGCGCTTTTTCTAGCTCTGTACGCAAATCAGCTAAGCGCTCACGAGTTTTGATAAACACGATAGAACGTTCGGCTTGCTCGGTGAGGATTTTCTTCAATAGCTCAACTTTGTGCACCATGGTATCGGCGCGGTGATACCATTGAGTGATTTTTTTGCGTTCACGACGAGAAGGATCGGCATTGATTGTTGCTGGTTCTTTTAAGAGATCGGCAGTAAAACCTTCCACACCATGACCTTCCAGTGTTGCAGAGAAAAGCAAGGTCTGTTTACGCCAGCGACATTCCGCAGCGAGACGATCGACGATTGGGCCAAAGCCCATGTCCAGCATGCGGTCAGCTTCATCCAAAATAAGCCATTCAATCGCACGACAATCAAAACGCTCGCCTTCAATGTATTCCATCAAGCGACCAGGCGTTGCCACCACAATATCTTGCGTTTTGGCTAAGATGTCGGCGTGCTCTTGATATTGTACGCCGCCGGTGATGGTGACGATATTGAGGCGAGTATTCTTCGCCAGTTCACGAGCTTGATCCGCCACTTGCATCGCCAATTCACGAGTTGGGGTCAGAATCAAGACGCGTGCAGGGCCGGCTCGCTTGCGCGGAAAATCTAAAAGATATTGTAGCGCGGGTAAAACAAATGCAGCGGTTTTACCGGTTCCCGTTGGCGCAGAGGCAAGAATATCTCGACCATCTAGGGCTTGTGGGATCGCTTCAGCTTGAACTTGGGTGGGACGTTCAAAGCCCATATCTTCAATGGCCGCAATGATGCAAGGGTCAAGATCGAGGTCAGCAAAGGTTTTGATCACAGTGAGTACTCCACAAGCCGTTAGGCTTATTTGGCTATAAAATTAAGGTCGAACATTATAGGGGGATTGGTGATTAGGATCACATGTTATTTCTACATCTTGAGATAAAAATCTTGAGTTAGGGCAATAAAGGCTTCGCTATAACCACTTGATGAGTGAATGACCAACGATGAATCAATCACAGAAGCCGAGGCTAAACTTAGTTCAATCAATAGCCGATGAGCGGGTTTGTGTGCTATGGGTTGTACAGTGCAGCGCCGCTTAAGCTGCCAGCCGAGCGTGAGTGCTTGCTCGATAAATTGTTCCCCTTCATACACGGGCAAAATAAAACAAGCTTGCCCCTCATCGTTGAGGAGACTTTTTGCTCTGACTAATAAAGCGTGATGAGCAAGTTGATTGGTGTGCCTAGCAGTAGCTCGCTGGGGATCATGAGACAGTTCACCACTGTTGAAATAGGGTGGGTTACAAATAATTGCATCAAAGGACGGCGTAAAAGAGGTGTCTAAAATATCACCTTGTAAAACCTGTATGCGTTGCCCCCATGAAGAAGCATTACTGTTGTATTGGGCCGCTTCAAAGGCAAAGGCATCGATATCGACGGCCGTAATTTGTGCATTGCTAAAACGTTGTGCGCACATTAATGCCAATAACCCAGTACCGGTGCCAATATCGAGAATGGTTTTGGGATGGTGCGTGAAAGCCCACGAGCCTAATAGAACCCCATCGGTACTGACAGGCATTCCCGCTTGTCCACCGTCAATGGAAAATTGTTTAAATTTGAAACGCTTATTTTTGGGCGTGTGACTTTTCATCATTATTTCAAAATATAGCTCTAATTAAGTGATAACCACTATTGTTATCTATTTGTTCGGATTATTCTTCTATCTGTTATGAGAGTGTATGAGAAAATGATCAACACATCATTCTTTCTATTTTTTAACATTTAGAGTTTTAAACTGGTTTTTCACCGATATTATAAATTAATGTAGCGTTTTTTGCTTTGCCCTTGCGAAGTCTTGAGTGTTTCGTCATTATTCGCCCTTAATTTTTAGATTTAGATGCGGTTTCAACCTCATCAACAATGCATACACAACATTTATCAAATAATAATTAAGGGTTATCTGTGAAGCAGACGTTAAAACTAACAGATATTATCGCGGTCGGCTTTATGCTTTTCGCGTTTTTCTTGGGTGCTGGTAACATCATCTTTCCGCCAATCGCTGGCCAACTTGCTGGAGAGCATTTACTGCCAGCCATGACTGGCTTCCTCATTACCGCTGTCGGTTTACCATTGATGACGATTATTGCGATTGCTGTCGCGGGTGGTTCTTGGGAGCATTTAACCAAAGATCTGCCTAAACAAGCTGCAACTATCATGGCAGTGATGATCTTTATCATCATTGGTCCTGCCTTTGCAGCACCGCGTACCGGCCTTGTGGCGTATGAAATGGCAGTGAAACCATTTTTCATTGATGCGCAACAATCGCATTTGACACTATTTTCGATTCTCTTTTTTGTCGTTGCGATGTTTTTTGCCTGGTCTCAAGGTCGGCTCATTGACATCATTGGTAAAGTGCTAACTCCTGCTCTATTTGTTGGATTAATTATTTTAGCCGTTGCGGTTTTTGTTGACCCGCAAGGTGAGATGGTGACTGCACAAGGCGAATACCTGACTCAGCCGTTGACGAAAGGTTTCCTTGAAGGCTACAACACCATGGATACGTTTGGCGCACTGATGTTTGGGATGTTAATTGTCGATGCACTGCGTAGCAAAGGCATTACTGAGCGCGCGGCAACCACAAAGTATTTAATCAGCGCGGCGTGCATTGCGGCGGTTGGTTTAGCTTTTGTCTATATTTCACTGTTTTATCTTGGTGCGACAAGCTCTGTGGTCGCTTTTGGTGCAGAAAATGGCGGTGCGGTGCTTAGCCAATATGTGCAAGCGCTGTTTGGCCCTTATGGGCAGATCGTGCTTTCTGTCATCGTGCTACTAGCCTGCCTAACCACGGCAATTGGTTTGATTTCAGCATGTTCAGATTACTTTTGCACATTGACTCCAATTGCGTATAAATCTTGGGTGATCATTATTGGTGTTGCTTGCGCTATCGTGGCAAACGTTGGTTTATCGCAATTGATCACGCTTTCTATCCCCGCACTGTATGCGCTTTATCCAGTCGCGATTGCCTTGATTATGTTGACCTTCTTGAGAGGGAAACTACCAAACCCAGCAGTGGCATACCGTGTAGTGCTACTTGTCTCTTTTCTTTTTGCGTTGATCGACGCGGCAAAAGTGGCTGGCGTTGATGTGTCTGCGTTCAATATGCTGCCACTGTTTGAGGTCGGCATGGGGTGGTTACTTCCTACACTCGCTGCGATGATTTGCATGTTCTTTATTGCAACTACCGTTCAACAAAGCGTGGTTAAAGAAGCGGCATAATCGCGTTTTTACCCGTAAGCATTAAAGAGGCTGAACACGATTGTTCAGCCTCTTTTTTTAGGCGTGCGCCAGCTTTTATTCCAAGAGATCAAACGAATTTTTCCTGTATCTTCGTCACATTTTTAAGTAGAATTCTTCGGTTAAATTCTACTCATAAATGTTGAGCAAACATGTTTGAAATCAATCCTATTAAAAACCGTCTTCAGGATGTGTCAGAGCGCACAAATATCCTGAGGGGGTATCTTTGACTACGACGCTAAGAAAGAGCGTTTAGAAGAAGTGAATGCAGAACTCGAGCAACCCAACGTCTGGAACGAACCTGAGCGTGCACAAGCGCTAGGTAAAGAACGTGCTTCGCTCGAAGCCATTGTCGATACCATTGATCAGTTAGATCAAGGTGTGGATGATGTGGAAGGGCTACTGGAACTGGCTATTGAAGCAGAAGACCAAGAAACCTTCGATGAAATTGGCCCTGAACTGGATGAGCTGGAAACTAAGCTTGAACAGCTTGAGTTTCGCCGTATGTTCTCTGGCGATCACGATTCTTCAGATTGCTATATTGATCTGCAGTCTGGTTCGGGCGGCACCGAGGCTCAAGACTGGACATCAATCCTGCTACGCATGTATTTACGTTGGGCAGAAGCGAAAGGCTTTAAGACTGAAGTGATTGAAGTGTCTGAAGGTGATGTTGCTGGCCTAAAAGGCGCAACCGTGCGAATTATCGGTGATTACGCTTATGGTTGGCTGCGCACCGAAACTGGCGTACACCGCTTGGTTCGTAAATCCCCATTTGATTCGAGTGGCCGCCGCCATACCTCTTTTGCCTCTGCGTTTATCTATCCTGAGATTGATGAAAATATTGCTATCGACATCAACCCAGCCGATCTTCGTATCGATGTTTATCGCGCTTCGGGAGCGGGTGGTCAGCACGTTAACACCACCGAATCGGCGGTGCGTATTACGCATATTCCAACCAATACCGTTGTTCAATGCCAAAACGATCGTTCGCAGCATAAAAACAAAGACCAAGCGATGAAACAATTGCGTGCAAAACTGTTTGAACTTGAGTTACAAAAGCAGAACGCAGAAAAGCAAGCCAATGAAGATGCGAAATCTGACATTGGCTGGGGAAGCCAAATCCGATCTTATGTATTGGATGACTCCCGAATCAAAGATTTACGCACTGGCGTTGAAAACCGTAATACCCAAGCGGTATTAGATGGTGATTTAGACAAATTTATTGAAGCAAGCCTGAAATCAGGCCTTTAATGCTTTTTTACCGACATATAAGGTACATGTAAAATGACTGATGCTGTTCAAAACGAAATGAATCAAGAGCAAATTGCGCAAGAAGAGAACAAACTCATCGCAGAGCGTCGCAGCAAGCTGGATCACATCCGTAAGAGCTGTAAAGCGAATGGCCACCCAAATGACTTTCGTCGTGACAGCCTTGCGGGCGATCTTCAACAGCAATTCGGTGAAAAGAGCAAAGAAGAGTTAGAAGCCTTAAACCATGTTGTGGCGATTGCGGGGCGTATCATGGCGAAACGTGGCCCTTTCCTTGTTATTCAAGAAACCTCTGGTCGTATTCAAGCTTATGCTTCAAAAGAGGTTCAAACTGAGCTGAAGGAAAAATACCAAGGTCTAGACATTGGTGACATCATCGGCGTGAAAGGTGCGTTGCACAAATCTGGCAAAGGCGATCTCTACGTTAATATGGAAGAGTACGAATTGCTGACAAAGGCACTTCGTCCATTACCAGAGAAGTTCCACGGTTTGACTGACCAAGAGATGCGCTACCGCCAACGTTATGTGGATTTGATTGTTAATGAAAGTTCACGTAATGCGTTCATTGTTCGCTCTAAAGTAATGACTGCAATTCGTAACTTCATGATCTCAAAACAGTTCATGGAAGTAGAAACGCCAATGATGCATGTGATCCCTGGCGGTGCTAGTGCGCGTCCATTCATCACTCACCACAATGCGCTCGACATGCCAATGTACTTGCGTATCGCACCTGAGCTTTACCTTAAGCGTTTAGTTGTGGGTGGCTTTGATCGCGTGTTTGAAATCAACCGTAACTTCCGTAACGAAGGTCTTTCTCCTCGCCATAACCCTGAATTTACTATGATGGAATTCTATATGGCGTACGCAGATTACAATGATCTGATGGACTTTACCGAGGAGTTATTAAGCACTGTGGCACAGGAAGTTTTAGGTTCGACTTCAATGCCTTATGGTGATGAAACGGTAGAATTTGGTGGTCAATATGCTCGCATGAGTATGTTTGAAGCCATCAAACACTACAACCCAGAGCACGCTCAAATCCAAGCGTTAACTGAACAGGATCTGCAAAACCGTGAGCTCATGGTATCTATCGCGAAATCGGTTCATGTAGACGTTGAACCTTTCTGGACTTGCGGCCAACTGCTTGAAGAGATCTTCGGTGAAACGGCCGAACCTAAGTTGATGCAACCGACCTTCATTACTGGATACCCTGCGGATATTTCACCATTGGCGCGTCGTAGCGATAACAACCCATTCTTCACCGACCGTTTTGAGTTCTTCATCGGTGGTCGTGAAGTCGCCAATGGCTTCTCTGAGCTTAATGATGCTCAAGATCAAGACGAGCGCTTCTTAGCGCAAGTGAATGCCAAAGATGCTGGCGACGATGAAGCCATGTTCTACGATGCTGATTATGTTGTTGCGTTAGAGCACGGTCTCCCACCAACAGCGGGTCAAGGCATTGGTATTGACCGTTTGGTGATGTTACTCACCAACACCCATACGATTCGTGACGTTATCCTATTCCCTGCGATGCGCCCACAGCAGTAATTGCTACTTTCGTTCCGATAAACCGCCTAAATAGGCGGTTTTTTTTTGCATTAGTTTGAAAAATTTTGTTCACTAGCGTGGACTAACAGACAACAATTTCGAAAGGATTATGAAATAGTTCCCTATATTAAATGGCAAAGCGCTTATTTGTTGTCTAGTCTTATGATTGAGACAGACTACAGCGCCAAGTCTCGTTAATGTAACAGCCGCTTAATGTGCCAAAAGTAGCACTGCATATAAATTTAAAGATAAGGAATAATAGATGGGCACTCAATTCCGAATGGATTCTGTCCCTGGTTCGCTTGTCGTCGTTGGTGGGACATACGAGCCTTGGTTATCTGTACTTGAACAGGTTGGTTGGCGTTGTACACAATGCGCAGATTTACGTAAAGCGGATGCCTTGTTTGCAGAAACAGGCCCATGCATTGGTATTGTTGATTTGAGCCATGATGAATTCAGCCTCAATGGCATTGCAAATTTGGTCAGCAACCATAAACAAGTACGTTGGTTAGCGTTCATTCGCGAATCACAGTTGAGCTCGGATACGATTTGCCAATTCATTGTTAACTTTTGTATCGACTTTTTTACGGCGCCGATTCCCGATGCGCAGCTACTGAGCACCATTGGACACCAACTTGGAATGCTTAAGTTAGAGAAGAAAGTATGGCCACATTATGGAGCAACAGGGGATATTGGTTTAATTGGTGAGTCCACTCCCATGAAGCGCTTGCGTGATCAGATCAAACGCATCGGCCCTACAGATGTCAGTATCCTCATTTATGGGGAAAATGGAACGGGCAAAGAGACGGTCGCGAGAGCGGTACACAAAACCTCGTCTCGCGCACAAAAACCTTTTATTTCAGTGAATTGCCGAGCTTTATCGGAGAGCCGCTTTGAATGTGAGCTATTCGGTATTGGTTGTGAAAACCCATCTCAAACTTCATTATTGGAGCGGGCAGATGGTGGGACGATCCTACTCAAAGATATTCTCACTCTACCTAAAAGCCAACAAGCTAACCTCTTGCGCTTCCTGCAAGAAGGAACGATAGAAACTTCAATGGGTGTCAAAGAGGTGGATGTGCGTATTTTGGCCGCCAACTCTTCCGATATTGAAAAAGCGCTGATTGATGGCAATTTTAACGAAGAGCTGTACCACTATATCAACGTATTGCGTATTAATGTCCCGAGCTTAAAAGAGCGGGCGGGTGATATTGCTTTACTGGCACGACACTTCTTGCAGGAGTATTCAAAAGAGTTTAACGCGCAGGCGCGCAGTTTTACTGAAGAAGCGGCGCGCTCATTGGCTCGTTATCACTGGCCGGGTAACGTTCGTGAGCTGATGAATCAGATCAAACGTGTGGTGCTGATGTCCGATTCAGTCATGTTGGATGAATTGCAACTCGACTTACCAAAACGCAGTGATGGTAAGCGCAGCCTAAAAAGCATTCGTGAGCGTTCAGAGCGAGATGCGCTATTACTGGTTTTAGAATCCAACTCAGGGCAAGTATCAATGGCCGCCAAAGAGCTAGGTGTATCTAGAGCTACTATGTATCGCTTGCTTAATAAACATAACTTAATCACTGAAAATACCTATTAACTTGATGATTCTTCAAGTAAAAATGGTCACATTTAATCCATGTGGCCATTTTTTATAATCATATCTTTTGCGAATAAGTTATTCTCTAGCTGAATATGTCACTTATTTGCTGTCATCGGCTTTCATTTTAGGTTAATGCATTGTTTTTTAATTGTTTGAAAATTAAGAGTTGAATAATCACCTCAGTTGCATAGAATTTAACCGTGAGCCGTGCTCACACACTCATTTCACTTTGGATTAACTATTTGCTTGGAGGCGCAACATGAATCATTTCGTTTTTGTTCATACTGTTCGCGTTTCTATCGATCTTACTGCGCCTAAATCGTCTCTTACTACAGACGCCTGTCGTATGTTTGATGATAAAAAAGGCACCGATTTTTAGTTAATCCGTAACCTTGAGATAGGCTGCGGAAAAATGGCAGCTTATCAAAGTGTTGATCCACCTTGTTTGCCCCCATTTTTCCAGCCGTCAACGTTTAGTTTACTACTGGAGAATACTCATGCGTCATTCAATTTATTTACAACTTGCTACTTTACTGGTCCGTGCTGATTTACGCCGTGAAGAGCGTCAATGGCAACGAAATGTTCGCCGTCATGCTTTTGAGCTGCCTTTTAATAGCCAACACTTGCTTAAAGATATTGGCTTAGAAAGTGATGGACGCGCTATTGGCGTTTCAGTCCCTGACCCAATTAAAGCTGAACGTCATATTCGTCATCTTCGCCGTGTGTTAAGCATGCGAATAACAACGTAAAATGAGGGGCTAGTGGCTTCGCTAGCCCCGAAGATATCTACGGACAAGGGTTGGAGTAAGTCGTCCCAATCTCTTGAATTTTAAGAAGCAATTCATTACTGAGTACGACATCTAAACTATCGATATTTGTTTTCAACTGCTCTAGGTTTGTCGCGCCAATGATATTGGATGCGACAAACGGACGTTGATTGACAAACGCCAACGCCATCTGTGCTGGATCAAGGCCATACTGGTTAGCAAGCTCAACATAAGCGTGAGTGGCTTGTACACCTTGCTCCGTAAAATAGCGAGAAAAGCGTTCAAATAGGCTGCACCGAGCACCGTCAGGTTTTGCGCCATTTAAATATTTACCACTCAGGCAACCAAACGCCAGTGGCGAGTAAGCCAGCAGTTGAACACCTTCGAAGTGGCTAATCTCAGATAAGCCAATTTCAAAGCTGCGATTCAGTAAATTATAAGGGTTTTGGATAGAGACAATTCTTGCTAGATCGTGTTTTTCTGCCAATTTTAGCAACGTCATCACACCCCACGGGGTATCATTTGACACACCGATGTAACGCACTTTTCCAGCCTTGACGAGATCATTAAGCGCTTCGAGCGTTTCGATTAAAGTGACTTCTTCTTGCTGATCAGGATAAGGGTAGTTAAGTTGGCCGAACATGTTCGTTTGGCGTTGAGGCCAATGTAATTGATACAAATCGACATAGTCTGTTTTTAAGCGTCTTAAACTATCATCAATCGCTAAATGAATGTTGCGTCTATCGAGTGACATCTTTTCGCGGATGTGAGGCACGTTACGCGGGCCTGCCACTTTAGTCGCTAACACCACTTTTTCACGTTTACCTGATTTTTCTAACCAGTTGCCAATATAGCTTTCGGTCAGACCTTGGGTTTTACCGTTGGGGGGAACTGGGTACATTTCCGCAGTATCGATGAAATTCACACCTTGGTCTAAGGCGTAATCGAGCTGCTCAAAGGCTTGTTGTTGGCTATTTTGTTCACCAAAAGTCATGGTACCTAAGCAGATCTTGCTCACTTCCAGTGTGGAATGAGGCAGTTTGGTGTATTGCATATTCCTTCCTTGATGCTCTCGCTGGTGGAGTGTGTGACGTTTTTACTATAAGCGAAGATGGCAGTGAAACGGAAACGAATTGTGCAGTGAAAGATCAAACGGTTACGTTTTTCATGAGCAATAACGAGCACTTTTAAATAAAGTGTTGCTCAAGAATACTCGCGGTAAATTGAGTTCGAAGATAAAAGCCTCGTGGCAGGGTTTTGATAGGTTTGCCATTAGCACCGTATGCTTCGGTTAATGCTCGCCCATTTGCCGCTTTTGGCCTGAGCTGTAATACTTCACCGTGCTTAGCGGTGATCTGCTCAACTTTGCCAAGAACGATGAACTCCATCAGTTCTTCCCAATCATTTTTTAGCTGCTGTTCTTGTGCAGGTGAAGGGCTCCATAGCAATGGCGAGCCGACATGGCGCTGGGCTAGGGGGATCTCTCGCTCACCCTCTATTGGGATCCACAGTACTCGAGAGAGTTTATTTCGCACGTGGCTTTGCTCCCATGTTAAACCATGAACACCGGTGAGTGGGGCCACACACACAAACGTTGTTTCGAGCGGTTTTCCAGTGTAACTGATCGGAATACTTTTGAGCTCGATACCTAATTGCTCGAAATCTTGCTGAGGTTTGCTGCCTGCCGTTGCACCCAAATGCCATTCTAATAGCTGACCGACCCATCCTTTATCTTTTTTTAAGTCAGGGGGCACGCTCATCTTGGCTTCTTCGGCGAGTTGACTAAAGCTTAAGCCTGCAATGTCTTGGGCTCTAAGCATTAATTCATGTTCAGTTTTAGGTGCGGGTTTCATGATACTTTGAATGATAAAAACGCGATTGTAGCAAATTCTTATACACAATGTGCTGTCGTTTCTTTTGCTTAAAAGATCATCGCAACCCAAGTTATCCACAGGTTGATCGGAAAAATATTCTATTTTTTGTTTATCTGTATGCATTTACAGGGTTTTGCTTGAGAGAGTGGGCCTCTTAATCAGTAAATCTTATTTCTACTAGAGTGGGGGTGTGGATAACGAGCTAATTGGTGGATCTTTGAGCATGTTGTGAAAGGATCAATTTTTTGTTAATCGCAACGTAATGTGAATAATGGAAAATTCAATTAATTCATTGTTTTTAATGTATTTAATTTATTATTATCTTTTTTATATTGGTCCGTATTCTTTTGCTTTTTGGGGAAGTAAGTCGCTATCTAGAGATTCTTCACATAGTTACTCACAGAAAAGGTGAATAAATGTGGCTGGTGTCGCATTATTTTGTTGATAACTTTAAGTTTGATGAAAAGTTATCCAATTAATGATTAGGAATACATAAATCTCGTGTTAATCACACTAGTAAGTTTGCTCCTATTGGGGATATGTGGAAAAATCAAAGCAATTAAGATTTTACTAGAGGTTGGCCAGTGATCGATGGCGATGGTTACCGACTCAATGTTGGTATTGTGATTTGTAACAACCATGGTCAGGTATTCTGGGCGAAACGATACGGACAACACTCTTGGCAGTTTCCACAAGGTGGAATTGACGACGATGAAACTCCTGAACAAGCGATGTTTAGAGAGCTTTACGAAGAGGTTGGGCTTACAAAGAAAGATGTGAAAATCATAGCAACAAGCCGTCATTGGTTAAGATATAAATTACCAAAACGGCTCGTTCGTTGGGATTCTCAACCTGTCTGTATTGGGCAAAAACAGAAATGGTTTCTTCTGCGCTTAGAGTGTGATGAATCAAGAATCAACATGCAGCGCGGCAGTACCCCTGAATTTGATGGTTGGCGTTGGGTCAGTTATTGGTATCCAGTGAGGCAAGTAGTCTCTTTCAAGCGAGATGTTTATCGTCGCGCCATGAAAGAGTTTGCATCATTCGCGATGCCATTTAAAGAACGTAATAACAAAGGTAAGCGCAAAAATAAAAGAGGATAGACATGCTCTCTCAGCTAAGGGAAATAGTTGAACAAGTATCCAAGGTAGAAGATGTACACCAAGCCTTGGATATTTTGGTTAAGCAAACGTGCAATGCGATGAGCACCGAGTGTTGCACTGTCTATCTTGCTAACGAAGAAAAACATCGCCTAGAACTAATGGCAACGCAAGGCTTAAAGTTCAAAGGCGACAAAATCCACATCGGTTTTGACGAAGGTTTAGTGGGCTTAGTGAAACGTTCAGCTGAGCCAATCAACATTGCTGAAGCGTCGAAACATCCTAATTTTAAATACTTCAAACAGCTTGGCGAAGAGGTGTATCAAAGCTTTCTTGGTACGCCGATTATTCATCGCAAGCGAGTATTGGGTGTCTTGGTCGTGCAGCAAAAAACACCTCGCTTATTTAGTGAGATGGAAGAGTCTTTTATTGTCACTCTGGCGGCGCAAGTGGCCGTGATTATTGCTCATGCTCAAACACAAGGGCAGTGGCTGCTTTCGAAAAAGCAGTTATCCACCATTGGCATTGCTGCGTCATCTGGCATCGCGATTGGTGAGTTTTGGTGGGATGACACCCAGCCTCAACTGTCTGATGTTTACCCCGCCTCAACGCTCGATATTGAACGAGAACAAGAGTGGCTAGTGCTGGCGGTAGAAAGCGCCTTGAACGATTTTCGTCGTTTAAGAAAAAAACTCGATAGTGATATTAATAAAGATGCGTTAGCCATCTTCGATCTCTTTACTCATCTACTCAATGATCCGATGCTACGCAACGATCTGAAAAGCCAGATCCAAAAAGGTGATCGTGCAGATTGGGCATTACGGCAAGTTGTGGAGAGTTATTCCAACCGTTTTGCGAAGATGTCAGATGTTTACTTACGTGAGCGTGCACAGGATATTCGTGAGCTAGGTCAGCGACTGCTATTTTTTTTGCACAACACTGAGCATGATCAGCAGCAACTTGATAAACCGATTATTTTGGTGGTACGCGAACTTACTGCTTCAATTCTCGCCGCTATTCCTAAAGATAAATTACTGGCGGTGGTCTCTTTAGAAGGGGCTGCCAATTCCCACGCAGCAATATTGTCACGGGCGCTGGGCATTCCCGCAGTGATGGGGATTTCACTTAATCTCAAGGAGATCAACGGTAAAAAGGGCATTGTCGATGGTTATAGCGGCAAGGTTTTTATCTCACCAAATAGACAAATTCTGGCGGAATATCGCGCTTTAGCTTATGAAGAAAGCGAACTTTCTCAAATGGTTAATGAAACCATTGCAGAAGCTCCTTTTACGCAAGATGGCACACGTATTGAAGTGATGCTCAATGCTGGATTAAGTGCGGATACCAACATCGCAATTAACCAAGGGGTTGATGGTGTCGGGCTGTATCGAACCGAAATTTCCTTTTTGCTGCAACATCGCTTTCCATCAGAAGAAGAACAAGTGCAGCAGTATCGCAGCGTTTTGAACGCTTATCCTGATAAACGGGTGGTGATGAGAACGTTAGACATTGGTGGCGATAAAGCACTGCCTTATCTACCCATTGAAGAAGACAATCCCTTTCTTGGCTGGCGAGGCATTCGTTTTACGCTCGATCATCCCGATATTTTTTTGATTCAACTGCGGGCGATGATGCGTGCCAGCGGCGATAACCAAAATCTCAGCATTTTATTGCCAATGATTTCAGGAACGAAAGAGTTAGACGACGCAATGCGGTTGATTGAGCAAGCGTATCGAGAAGTTTCTAGCGTTGATGATCGGATCATAATGCCCAAGATTGGCATTATGATTGAAGTGCCATCGATGATTTATCTTCTACCATTGATTGCGAGCAAAGTGGACTTTGTTTCGGTTGGAACCAACGATTTAACCCAATATTTGTTGGCCGTTGATCGGAACAATGCACATGTTGCTGATGTCTATGACTCCATGCATCCAGCGGTGGTGATGGCGCTTAAACAGATTTTAGAGACTTGCCAGTCTCATCGTATACCTGTTTGTGTGTGTGGTGAGTTGGCCGGAGACCCTATCGGTTCACTGTTATTAATTGGTTTGGGTTATCGCATGCTAAGTATGAATACCTCCAACGTAGCCAAGGTCAAATATTTAGTGAGGCACTCTCAATTAGGACAGTTACGGCAACTTGCTGACAAAGCGTTGATGCAACCTTACGGCAACGACATTTATAATATGATGCACTCATACTTTGAAGATAAAGGCTTTGCTGGCTTTATCCGCGCAGGCAAAAAATAGGAAGCAATGTGAATTTTGAGTTGATGGTGTTGCTGGTGTTATTGGGCTCAGTCGTTGGTTTTATGGCTGGCTTACTGGGCATTGGTGGTGGTTTAATTGTGGTTCCTGCGTTGCTTCTTTTGCTTCCCAAGGCGGGTATTTCCGCCGAACTTAGTATGCATTTAGCGTTAGCGACATCGCTAGCGACCATCATTGTTACTTCGGCTTCTTCGGCATTAAATCACCTTAAATTGGGCAATGTGGATATGTTTGTCGTCAAGTGGCTCATGCCCGGCGTTATCGTCGGTGGGTTTGTTGGCTCAATGATCGCAGATGTGATTCCGACTCAATATCTACCGAAAGTATTTGGCGTGATTGTTTTTTGCCTGGCGATTCAAATGTTTTTATCGATAAAAGCGCAAATGCAAAGATCGATGCCCGGTGCGTGGGTGACCATGCTATGTGGCAGTGGTATTGGTATTGTCTCTAGTTTAGCGGGAATTGGTGGCGGTTCGCTCTCCGTTCCTTTTTTGAATCGTCATGGCGTTGAAATGCGTAAAGCCGTCGGTTCTTCTTCTGTCTGTGGGTGTGTGATCGCAATCTCTGGCATGATTGGTTTTATTTTGCACGGTTATCAAGTGGAGAATTTACCACCTTACAGCATTGGCTATGTCTATTTACCTGCGTTAGTCGCCATTGCTTCGACCTCAATTCTCACTACTCGATTAGGAGCGCGTTACGCGACTCAGTTACCGACGGCGGTATTGAAAAAAATATTCTCCGTTTTTCTGATGGTTATAGCGGCAACTATGCTGTTTTAATCACTTATTATCTTCACCTCATTTTTAGTAAGAGAACACGTTTATGTCTCAGGGTTTTATACAGTTCCCAAATATTGATCCCGTGCTGATTGCGATTGGCCCTATATCCATTCGCTGGTACGGCTTAATGTATTTAGTTGGTTTTGTTTTTGCGATGTGGCTTGCCAATCGCAGAGCGGACAAACCAAATAGTGGCTGGACTCGTGAGCAAGTCTCGGATTTGCTGTTTGCTGGATTTTTAGGGGTGGTCATTGGTGGTCGTGTCGGTTATGTGTTGTTTTACAATTTTGATCTGTTTCTCCAAGACCCGCTCTATCTTTTTAAAGTGTGGACAGGCGGGATGTCTTTCCATGGTGGTCTACTTGGCGTGATCAGTGCAATGTTTTGGTATGCACGGAAAAATAACCGAACGTTTTTTGGTGTCGCCGATTTTGTGGCTCCTTTGGTTCCATTTGGTTTAGGCATGGGACGATTAGGCAACTTCATGAACAGTGAATTGTGGGGGCGAGTAACCGATGTTCCATGGGCGATCATTTTTCCGAACGGCGGGCCTTTGCCTCGCCATCCATCACAGCTTTATGAGTTTTTCTTAGAAGGGATTGTGCTGTTTATTATATTGAACCTGTTTATCCGCAAAAATCGGCCAATTGGTTCAGTCTCAGGGCTATTTTTGATAGGCTACGGGACATTCCGTTTCCTTGTTGAATATGTTCGTGAACCTGATGCACAATTAGGATTGTTCGCTGGATTTATCTCCATGGGGCAAATCCTGTCGCTACCGATGATCATTGTCGGTGCACTGATGATGGTATGGGCGTACAAGGTTAACCATAAAGTGACTCAATAGTGTTAAGGATAGTTTGTGAAACAGTATCTTGAACTTTGTCAGCGAATTGTTGATGAGGGCGTTTGGATCGAAAATGAACGTACAGCCAAACGCTGCCTAACGGTGGTTAACGCTGATCTCACCTATGATGTAGGTCAGAATCAATTCCCGTTAGTGACAACGCGTAAAAGCTTCTGGAAAGCCGCAGTTGCTGAGCTACTTGGTTATATTCGTGGCTACGATAATGCAGCCGATTTTCGCGCTTTAGGAACCAAAACGTGGGATGCGAATGCGAATTTAAATGCAGCTTGGCTTAACAATCCATACCGTAAAGGTGAAGATGATATGGGCCGCGTGTACGGCGTTCAAGGACGTGCGTGGGCCAAGGCGGATGGTGGGCAGATTGATCAACTGCGTAAGATTGTTGATGATCTTTCACGTGGCGTTGATGATAGAGGCGAAATCCTAAACTTTTATCATAAAGTACCCCTCAAAAAACTACTAGTTAGTGAGTGGGTGAGTGAGTTGCCTTTTATATCAAGACTTTTAAGATGCTTTAATACTAGTAGTCACTACCAGTACCCACTACAAGTTACTCAAGGAGCCTAGCAATGAAACAATATCACGACTTAATGAAAAGAATCCTTGAAGAGGGTACAGAAAGAGGAGACAGAACAGGTACAGGTACACTTTCAGTCTTTGGTCATCAAATGAGATTTAATCTATCAGAGGGTTTTCCTCTGGTTACAACGAAGAAATGTCATTTACGATCAATTATCCATGAACTCCTTTGGTTCTTGAAAGGAGACACCAACATCACTTACCTAAAAGAAAATGGTGTAAGTATTTGGGATGAGTGGGCAGATGAGAATGGTGATCTTGGCCCTGTTTACGGATATCAGTGGCGGTCTTGGCCTAATTCTGACGGTAGCCACACTGACCAGATTGCGAATGTGGTAGATGCTATTAAGAACAACCCAAATAGCAGAAGACACATGGTTGTTGCCTATAACCCATCTTTTGTAGATGAGATGGCACTACCTCCATGTCATGCGATGTTTCAGTTTTATGTAGCAAATGGCAAGCTTTCGTGTCAGCTTTATCAGAGAAGTTGTGATGTTTTCTTGGGGCTTCCGTTTAATATTGCCTCTTATGCGCTTTTAACTCATATGGTTGCACAACAGTGTGATTTGGATGTTGGAGACTTTGTTTGGACTGGAGGGGATACTCATCTTTACCTTAATCACTTAGAGCAAACTAAACTCCAGCTTTCAAGAGAACCATATCCACTTCCAGAGCTGAAAATCAACCGCAAACCTGACAGCTTATTTGACTATAAGTTTGAGGACTTTGAAATCGTAGGCTACGAATCTCACCCTCATATCAAAGCTCCTGTAGCCGTATAAGCAGCTTGCCCCTAAAGGCTTAGCAAGGTGATGGTCTCATTGCGTGAAACCATCACCCTGCCAAAACGCATAGTTCACTACTCGCTAGGCATTTATGATTTTTCTTGACCATTCGCTGAAACACGTTTGTGGACAGAAACCAGATAGAATGAAGTCGGAAAAGCTTGTTTCAGACAAGTAAATGTACTTTTACTTCGTTGGGACTTCTCTATGCCAGACAAGCTTTTCGTCGTTTTGGGGCTTTGTTTGTTCATCAAACTCAATGGAAAATGAGAGATAAATGATTGAATTTCTTACTAACTCAGCAAGCGTCATAAGCTGAGTGTTGAAGTCTTCATCAATCATAATAAGCGTGTGCTTTGAGCGTTTCTCTTTTTCATAGAGTTGATTTTCAATGTGTTGAATTTTCTTCTCAAGCAGTTCCTTTTCTCCAATCAATTCTATGTGCTTATCTGTGCCTTTTTGTTTTTTTATCTCTGGATATAAAGCTATTAATTCACAGTTGTATTTCTTTCTTTTATCAATTAAGTGTCGTATTTCATTTTGTTGAACAGCGTCAGAAAAAACTAAATCAGAATACAGGCTGTCAATAAGTTTAAAAGATCTGTGTTCGATATAATTACGAATTTCACAGATTTTAACGAGATCAGGATTGAGCCATTCTGAAATAGACTCTTGGTCTTTAATGTCTCGTAAATCTTTAAGTATGTAGAAGAGTGCGTGCAAAAACTGGTTTTTACTATCCTTGAGTTTATCGTGTGGTTTCCACTCTTTATTACCTTTCCCTGAATTTGGCTTTTTAAACAAATTTTCAAAGCTAATCTGTTGGTCTTTTTCTATATCGTTAAGATCGTAATAATGACTTATAAAATAGGCAATTTTGTCAAATAAGGAATAGAGAATTTTGAAAGCTGACTTTAATTGTTGAGCTTTAATATTGTCGATTGTGTGGGTTAAATCGTCAGTCTTTTTGAATGTGTTATTGAAGAAGCTTACTTCGTCATTTGGAATGTTTGATGCACTAAAAATAAGGTAACGAGCATAACAAAAATCGTTCTTTATCTCGTCAAAGTTGGCGTGATAAACTAATTCTTCGTGATAGGCTAGGGTCATATTCAATCGAGAACTGATAGACGGTAGTGAAAGCGAATCAGGGAATATAGCTTCAGGAAGTTCGTCAATTTCCAGTTCATCGATAAATAGGTTTTTTTCCCCGCACCAGTGTAAGTAATTAACTACTTTTTTACTCAGTTCTTTATCATTTTTTTTATAAAACTTATTAAAATAATCGAGAGTATACTGTTCTTCAAACCATTGTTTGAAATTCTGTGTTTTATCATCATCAAAGATGTAATGGCTGTCATTGAAATACGCTTGATTATTAGGAAGTTTCAATCGTTCACAAAGACTTTTATATGCTAGAAACTGATGATAAATGGCTTTTTGTTCGTCATGCGATATACAGTGTGAAAGGTATAGCTCATTGTCATACATAGCAGTGTGAGCTATCGGTTGATTGTTTAAATTAATAGCATTTTTCCAATGCCTTTTGGCGCACATAAATCGCCCTTGTTGAGAAAGATAGTTTCCGTAATTTGTCTCGATTTGGCTAGTTAGAGCAATTTGACATTCATCATCAATGTTACGGTTTTTCAGAGCATTAAGCGCTTTCTTGAAGTGAATAATCACTTTGTTCAAATTAGGGCTATACCATTCGTTTAACTGTGGAACATAGAGCAAAGAATAAGCATTTCCTAACATATAATGAAATTCAGCTTCTCGAAAATCATCTTCAAAAACAGGCGTAAATGCGTCAAAAGTTCCAATGAATTTCTCCATATCTGCAACGTTCTTCCTGTCTATCAACTCATCAACTCGTGCATTGAAGAGATCGAGTGCATCATCATTAATTCGCACGGTTTGCTTTTCTTCCATTTAATCATTCCTGCCTTAGTGAAACTATGTGACTATACATATTTTTGAGTAATAATTTAACAGGTTGCAAAAGCAATGATGAATCGTGATAAAGAGATCTTATGATATGTTGTGAGTAACCGCTCTAACACGTTTTGGGGCGTGCGACGTGAGGTCGTATGAAGCGCTACAAAACCACATACAAACCTAACTCACTAAGGCAGAAGTTCCTTCACATCACAGCCCAAGGTCTCCGCAATCTGATACAACTTCTCAACCGTGATATTAACTTCACCGCGCTCAATGCGTCCCACATAACTTCTATCTATCTCTGCGAACAACGCGAGTTTATCTTGAGTTAACCCTTTGGCTTTCCTCATTTTTGCAATGCGTTTGCCCACAAGTGCTGCAATCTTCTTGTTCATGTTTTTTATTTATGAAATTAATTTGCTGAACAATTACACACTTGCGGCATATAACTCCACGGATTATAATCCTCAAAATCATCAATAAAGGCCGTTTTTGGAACACATGAAGGTAAAGATCAGAAAAGAGTTATTTCTCGCCATTTATTACAATGAACACTTCTCTGCCAATGACTTAAAGTCCTTTCCAATAGACTGTGATGAGAAAGAATACTTATCAGATGAATACGTCGAAAAAAAATTGAAGGAAATGTCGCTTATCGGCGCAGTCCTGTCGTGCGGTTTCGATAAGCATGGTGATGAAGAATTTTCCAAAGGTTTTATGTTTAACCATATCGACTGGGAGGTCGTGGATTACGACAACTACGGTGAGGACTCCAACTACCTTTCTCTTAAAAAAGAAAGCCTTTTGACGATTTTGCAAGATAAACAGTCAGAGCTGTCAGAGTCCTATTCTCTTCATAAAAGGACATGGAAGCATTTCAATCGGTTGTGTGCTCAACACTCAGAACTTCGGCTGTGTTTAGGCGAGTATATATCCGAGTATGACAATCGTAGATTGGATCTCAAAGCCGAAATGCAGGCAGTAGAAAACGCAATTACCTTCTACAAAAACACAGCCCACCCAGTGGAAAGTGGGAGCTAATTTGCACAATCCTATACTTTACGCACATGCCACAAACAATATGCTCGTGGGGCAGTTTGTCCAACAGTCGAAGACCAACTTATTATTCTCATACTCTGATGAGTGGTTAGCATATGATTCCGCTTTCCCTCTTTCATTAAGCTTACCGCTCGTAAGGGGAGAATGCTCATCATTTAATGCACTGAATTTTATTCACAACCTGCTTCCTGACTTGAAAGAAGAACGATTAAGCCTTGCTCACTCGGTAGGTGTGCAATCCAACGATGCATTCAGTTTACTCTCCAAGATTGGTCATGATTGCACGGGCGGCATTTCATTTACTGAAAGCAGGGAGCCGCCAAAGATAGGATGGAAATATCGAGAGATCTCGGCAAGTGAATTAAATGAACTCGTTACTCAGCGTAAGTCATTTCTTCCATTTTTTGGGGATTATCGACCTTGTATTTCGGGAACACAGCGAAAAACAACGTTAACTAGGTTGAACGGCAAATGGTATGTACCTCAAGAAAAATCACTAAGTAGTCACATTATCAAATACCCAATGGATGCAATTGCGCAAAGCAACTCAGTACTAGATATGAGTTGCAGTGTTGAGAATGAATTCATCTGTACTCAAATAGCGAAGGAACTTGGTTTTAAAGTACCCGATATGGAGATAATAACGACTGAGTCAGGAGCTAAAGCCCTTGCAGTAAAACGGTTCGACCGATGTTTTGGTGACGGAGCTGTGACTCGTAGACACCAAGAAGATTTCTGCCAGATTTTTGGTGTACCTGAACATCAAAAATATCACTCGGAGAACAACCTAAGTGTCTCCAAAATTGTTGATGTTTTAAGTCTCTCTGCGCAAAGCAAGGCGAACAATCATGACTTTTTTAAGTTCATGATTTTACAATGCCTTCTTGGTGCAACTGACGGTCATCTCAAGAACTTTTCCGTGCATCTTGCTCCTAGCGGACACTATCAACTTACACCGTTCTATGATTTGCTATCAGCTTATCCCGCAGTCGGTGCGAATGGATTAAATAAGCGGAAGCTAAAGCTAGCAATGGGACTGAAAGCATCCAAAGGATATAAATACCATATCAGCAAAATTTGCTTACGGCATATAGAGCAGACGGCTAGTCAGTTCGGTATCAGTAATGCTGAATGCCATGAAATCGTCTCTGCCTTTCTCGCTCAATTTAGTAGCGCACTGAGTTCTATAGACAATCGATTTCCTGAAAAGGAGTTTTCGCGAGTAAAGGACGCCATATTTCAACATGCCACTGAAATCGTCGAAAAGTTAAACAGAACAATTAAGTAATCATCTGAGGTAACAATTGTTGCCCATGTTGTAAACATACTCGTTAGCAGTGAGGGGAAATATGGCTGAAACCACGACCAATGGAAGTAACACGACTCTCGACTTGAAGCAGTCTTTCGCGCTGTTAAGTGTTGATAAAAACGGTATCGTAACGATGAAATTTGGAGATGAAGTAACGGTTTTTATGAATGACAAATGCCCAGCAATCACGACCGATTTATTAAAAGTGATTGCGTCAATAAAAAACGGGAGTAGCTAGCAATGGAACGTGAGGAATATAAAAGTAGTGAGCTGTCAGTACCTTCTTGTGAGAACCTGGGCGTAGCTCGCTTTTTAGCCTTGCTCGAAAAAGACATCGAGCAGCATACAGATAAATTAGTTGTTCCTTCTCATGAAATGAAAGAAGAATTAGATGAGAGCGTCGGTGATTATTCAGTCGATTTAGATGGCGACTATTAGGAGTGAGGATAGTATGAAAGCAAAAATCGGCATTCTATCAGAAGAGCTTGCTCGTAAGCGCATGATTCGGATTGCAGAAGGAAAAGTGACGTCTAAAGAAGCTTACCCTCAATTTTTGTTTGAGTCACTGGCTGTGCTTTCACAACTGTTGTCTAACGAAAATGTTGAGCTGCTGAATTTGATTGCTCGCGAAAAGCCAAACAGTCTTGATGAGCTTGCTGAAAAGAGTGGGCGCAGTATCAAGGATGTTACTGATACTTTCGAAGCTCTTTCATCTAAAGGTTTTGCTTACATAGAAACGAAGGGAGGTAAATCTCGACCAATTGCGTTGTTTACAACGTTCGAGATCGTTATGGGCAGCTCTCCTTTACTTTGAACACTCCTTTACTTTGAATTGCTAACACACAATTGGACAAAAGTGAGTCAGTGACCTTGCTAAATTAGTAATCAATGGATTACTTCAAGTATAGGAAACTTCGCCAAGCAAAAGGCAAGACCTGAACCTATTAGTAACAGCGATCATAAAGAAAAAGGGTAAGCCAGTTATCAGCTTACCCTCTCACAAAAAATCAGTCGTACGGACTCAGCGCAACATAGCGTGTGAGCTGCTCTTGGCAGCACTAGATGGCATAAGCCTACTAGTGATACATATGTATTCGAAGCACCTTACCCGTACAACTCAACACTAACTTACTAGTATGGACTTCGCAATTCTTTTTTCATTAGAACCTGAGCTAAGTTGTTTTCCTTCCAAGTAAAAAACCAATCTCTTCCTTTCAAATACTCTATTACCTTCTTATTCGAGAATCTCATACGAAGTTTTTTAGACAACAAATCAATCAATTCATATTTAAATTCATCCGTAAAGAAAGGATTGCTAAAGCTATCAAATAACATACAAGTTAATTCTGTAGACTGTTTAATAGCATCATCATCGCTAAGCTCTATTTTTCTTATAACTTCACACTGCAAGAACTCAGTTATTTCTTTACGAGAGTTCCCGTTGAACCAAGACAATACCATAATCTGAAAGTAACCCAATGGAACTTTATTCTGTTCAATTAATCCCTCATCATTATGCTTAATATCAAATAAGTCTAACAATGTGCTTTGGTTAATTGGGTAATCACTAAAGTTAGTTTTTATAGAAACAAGCAAATTAAGAGTCTCAATACTATTAGCCTTACCTTTATCTTTCATTTTACTTAAAAGAAGTATTGATTCATCATAAATTTTTTTTCTCACTACATCTTTAAGTTCTACAGAAGAATTTTCTGTCAATCCATTTAGCCCAACCACAAGTTGAGTAATTATATATGTAGTTCGAACTCGAATATCCATACTATAGATGAAGAATGACACCTCCAAAGAAAATACACATAGCTTCATTATTCTATCTGTTTCTGTATTATTGATAGCTTGTATTACTCTTTCGTCCTCTATCAACCTGAAAAGCCTTCTACGAATTTCACCTAAAGCATAGCCAGTCAAACTTTCATAGCTTACGTTATTAACTTTTACCAGTCTCTTTAAGTCACGAATAAATAAATTGGCTTTTCTTGATGGATTTATTGAAGATATAAACTTGATATCATCCACATCAGGGTTATCTTTAGTAATAAGATCAAAATATTCATTAACGAGCTTTTTGCAGTCCATTTTGGCTATCGTTAATCCCGTGATAAACGGAACTTGGCAATGCTCGGTTTTAGACTCATTTATGAATAATTTATACTTTTCCAGTTCATCAACAACAACTTCCATTATAGTTGTAGATGCCGCCATGCTTTTAGTGTATAAAAAGTAATCATCAACATATCGCCTAATCGTATAGTCCGAATCAAAATATAGCTCACAATCATTTTTTAACCTTCTAATTATATTTAGATCTATATTTTGGAGTATCACCTCAGCATATATTCTAGAGAACTCTGGGCCAACCAAAATTCCACTTGATTCTAAATCATTTGAATCTTCCATCAATTTTCTAAATTGTAAGTCAAACGAATAGTAATCAGAATGCCTCTTTGAGAAATCCTTTCCCTTCACCGCCCAAGTAAAAGTTGGCGTATATATATTATGGAAGCATTTTGAGATATCAAACTTAGTAAGAAAATCAAACTTCTTTTCAATTCTATGTGACTCATACGAATCATAATACTTATATAAAAAATTATACTTTTTATAAGTAAAGTATGAACTAGCATATACTGATGTTTGTTCAAACGGATCTTTTTCAGTCTCAACTCCAGTGTCTTTGTCCAATAAAGAGAAAGAAGCCAGTTCTTTTTCATAATATCTCGATGCAATTTTATGAGGTGCTCTAAGACTTATAGGACTTCTACTACACAACTCGGTTATTAAAGAGTCATATTCTCCATATAACTTGGTTATTTGTCGTTGAATAGTTGGATGAGGGACAGATAATAATCGTTTACTCTTTGAATTCTTACTTATTCTATAATTATAGGGAACTGTGTAAGTATCCACATAGAAGAAATGATCAACAAACTTACTAATATCTTCATCTACCTTCTCATAATGCCGACTTTTTTTATCCTGACTCCTTAGGTAGAAGTAAGCGCCCTCATTGAGAAAGGTGATAGGTACTTCGTAAGGAAGTGTATCAGTCAGCATGACTCTAAGGTGATCATGTTTATCTATTTTTACTTTTGACATTACCAACACCTTTTAATATTTCTACAATCTTTTCTATTAAACGAGTTCATTACTCTTTTACTAAACCCGAAGTAAAAAGACAATTTCTTTACCTTCACCAGCCTATTACCATGAGCTTTTTTATCATAGTTATCTATATAATTAATAGCCTTAGCCACACTACCTTTCTTAGTGTTAATAAGTTTCTGATAGTATTTATCTAGCTCTTTAACCTGAGAGCTGTCATTTATCAATGGATAGTTATAATATATTCCAGACTTAAGACGAGTTCTCTCTATATCACCTATAATATACTGGTTTCCAGTTAAAAACTCCAAACGAGCCAAAAGCAACCTAAAGTTCCTAGTTCTAACATAAGAGGAAAAAGACCTTCTAACTCTATATTTTATTTTCCTAATCTTCTTATCGCTAATTTTAACAATAACTTCTCTTTTTTTATTTTTGTTTCTTTTGTTAATATTACTTGAAGTAATTATCTTATAGCCTAAATAGTCTAGTGTTGAACGTGGCTTATTCGTACAATTCAAGTCTATTAACTTAGTTTTATCGTTAAAACTTAACTCAGGAGAGTTTCTTTTAAGAATGTCTTCTAAATAAGACATAATCTGCTTACTATCTCCAGTAAACATAATTATTATGTCATCAACAAACCTAGCATAATAATAAACGTTCTCTAGCTTCCTAACCTCGCGGTCAAACGGACGTATTCTAATTTCAGACAACGTTGAACTTAAAGACATTCCTCTTGGTAAGCCAGTCACACCTATGCTTTTTAAACTATCATCCCAGCATTTTAATACACATCTATTCTGGTGTGATAACAACCATTCATTTATTACATACTCTAGCACCTTATCTCTATCTACTGTTTCATAAAATTCTTTAATATCCAATCTAAGAACTTTAATTGGTTGTGTGTCACTTAGTAAAGATATAACCTGCTTAACAATAGCATGTCTATCGCCAGTGTTTATTTTAAATAACCTTTTTATATTATTATTTAATTTTTTACATACTAATTCATCTTCTGAAGAGCTAAAATCATATGTGTCCTTACCCATTAATTTGAAGCACTTAAAAGTAGAAAATAAGTATTTCTCTCTTTCTAACTTCGCTTCCAATTTAGTGTACATTTCATCAAAAAACACATCAAATGACTTAGAATGATTCCATTTATGCCAGATGTTTGATGATATGTTTTTTATATTTTTCTCACTTATTGACTGATCTAACATTCTAAAAATCCTTTTTTATATTTGAAGCCAAATAATTATAATACACTTCAGATTCTAAAAGACTCAAAAAATGACTTGATCTACTCATGAATACTCTTGACAAGAAAAATATAATAATTGAAAACATCATTGAACAAAATGCGTAGTAACTTACAAAAGAAGACATAAACAGAATAAATGAGAAATTTCTATAAAAACCAAACCTAGCTAAAAACACCTCGACATTATTATTCTTGCAATTTTGAGAAACGAAAGCCTTACAGTATCGAAACATTGTTTTTTCAGTTATTATGTCAGGAAGTAATTTTCTTACTTTTGCTTCTACTTCCATTTGATCCCTTGATACTCTTTTATTTATTCTGAAAATCTTAATCTGAGTTCTATGGAATCTATTTGATAATGCGTCTACCAGCATTCCTAATAAAAGCAGTAGGACTGGCATTATAATAATAAGTACAGGAGAGAATTTTGATAGTAACTCTAGGATTTTAAAGTGGTCAAAGTCTACATAGAAAAATACTGAGAAAAGAATTATAAGAAGTGTTGCTAATCCTATGGATAAATTGTTAAACACATCCCATAAGCTTAGCTTTCCATTGTCAAACATTATCTAGCCAACCATCTAATAAATATGAAGTTATAGCGGCCACTTTATATTCTTTAAGCATGCGATTTTGTGATCTAAGACATACAAATGCCATCAATAACTATACTCAGAACGACTTGTAAAGTGTTTCTTAGGCTCTTGATCACTTAGCTCTAGCCGTCGAATAACGGGGTCAGGTCTTGCCTTTTGACAATCATTACTTTTTGTATGTCAAAGTTAACTGAAAATCTATGTTCGTACTTTGGTTCACAACTCGTTTCGGGGCAGATCCAAGCCAGCTCAAAAGCTCTTTCAGGTAGCTGTTCCGCTTATGAGAGTGGCTTGGGGCTTCGGTGATACTCTTCATATCATCGCGACTACCAACGATATGAATTTCACTTTCAGCTCTCGTGATTGCCGTATAGAGCCATGCTCTATCAACTATTCTTCCGTTTTGTAGGGCGATGATGATACGTGGAAACTGTGAGCCTTGGGCTTTGTGTAAGGTGATGGCATAACCTAATTCCATACAGTCTAGGACGGATTGTGTTACCTCGATCTTATCGCCTGTATCTAGTGTTACTTCACCGTAACTATCACCAGAAGGCTTTACGCTAGTTAGTGTGCCAAGAGAGCCGTTCTGAATGCCTTTGTCGTAATGATTCTGCGTGAATAACACCGCATCATTAAGGCGAAGTGGCAGAAAGAATTTGTCACCATTGATTGCGAACTCAAGGCTGGTGCTGTATGGGTTAACGGCTTGTTGAGTGAGTTTATTTATTTCTGATACTAGTGCCTTGGTTGGAGCCATGACACGACTGCTATTAGGAGATTCTTGGTAAAGCTCGCAACAGACTTTGGAAATGTCTGTTTTACTGGTTTCGTGAAAGTGTATTGCACCTGTGCTTAATTGTTCAGGCATCACACCTTGATTAATGAGCTTTGAATATTCGGGGATACCCGTCGAACCTTCTTGTCTCTTGACGATATTTAGCGTCGTATTAGCCACCGTTTTTGCTTCAACAATGTCTGCCAACACCTTGCCGCAGCCGATTGGTGGGAGTTGGTCGGGGTCGCCAGTGAATATCAATCGTACAGAGGGGTGAATGTGATTCACAAGACGATACATGGTTGGCAAGTCAATCATGCTTGCCTCATCAATCACCAGTAGGTGATTTGGTTTATCGACACTGGGTTCAATAGGGTCTTCACGGAGCAATTTGGCAATGGTTGAGGTAACAAAACCGATGGACTCATGAAGTCTCATTGCAGCACGGCCACTGAGCGCAACGGCGTGTATTTCAAAGCCAAGTTGATGGTAAGCCCTGAGAGCTGTTCTGAGTACCGTTGTCTTGCCTGTTCCTGCACCGCCCGTAATACAGCTTACCGAATTATCTAGACACGTTGTTACGGCTTCGATTTGTTTAGGAGTTAATTCGTAGGGAAGCTCCGCAGCCGCAGAGCAATACGCAGCATTGGCGTTTTCATCAAACAAGTCATTTCGCTTAATCAGTGTATTTAGCCGCTTGGCAACGACACTTTCCATCAGAAGTTGCGCAGTAGGGTGATAGGTTTCTGTGTCGGGATTTAAAATGTACTGCGCTTTATCATGACCTGATTGGAACGCCTGAGTGACCAGAGCTTTGTCTTTCAGTAATTTGTTGAGATAAGGGCGTACATTCGCATGAGTGGTATAGGTATGACCTTTTTCAATCTCTTTTCGAATCGCCATTTCCAGAGCAGCGCTGAGCCTTCTTGGATCATCCTGCGCAACATCGGTCTTAAAATTCGTTACCTTGATAATACCTTCAATGGCACTGAACGAAAGACCAAAGCCCATCAGAGCATAAGGATTACCCTTGATAACATCGATGGAGGCTTCACCGTGATGCTTGAGCAGCCGTTGCTGCACACTGGCAGGGATTTTGTGCTCACTCATCCAGTTGCAATGCGCCAAATTTTTGTATTTGGCGTACCCTCTATAGAGTGCTTCTACTGAATCTTCACTCAGAATCGATGTCAGGTACTTTCTGGATTCTGGGGTGTCATTTCTTAATGTGGCATGGAATTCTTTACCCAAGAGCTGCCAGAGCGCCCTAGCTTTGCTTTCGCCAATACCCTTGAAGTCATTTTCTCTGGCGATGAAGCGAATCAGTTGCTCACCTGTTTCGGGCAAGGTGCATTCAACATGCTCTGGCGATTCATAAGTGTGCTGCTGCATCACATAATCGCCTACCTCCATGTTTTCTATCTGGCGAGCACCTTTGACTGACCAATGCTGACCCAGCGTTGGAAGCACAGGGATGCTATCGGGGTCGGCTTTGATAGTGACATAATACTTCCCACTATTGGTTATATAAGAGTCCTTCGCCAGCGGTACACCGCTGAATATCACGAGTTTACTCGTGCAGTAAGGGATGCTGGTGACACGCATCTGGTCTTCATACAAAGCGGCATTCATCGTGGCATCAACCCCAATTCGGATAAGGTTTCAGACAGATCACCAAAGCGCTCAAGTCGCTTTTCAAGCTCCTTAACCTTGGCTTTTAACTCAATGTTCTCAGCTTCCAATGACGACACCCGCTTTGAATCGAGCATCTTACGATTCGCTGTATTATCGTAGGCTTGGGGTTTGCCCTCGTTTTTTTTAGCATTTTCCGTAAGAGGTGGAAGCACACCTCTATCACGTAAATCGCCCTCTAGTGCTTTGAGTGCTTTTTTGAGGGCAGGATTTTGATTTAAAGCCGATTTTCCACAACCGATACCCTTTGCCACTTCGATTCGATTTAGCTGACCTCTGAACAAGATTTGTTTAAAGTCATCGTCCGTCTGTGTGGCTTTCCAAGCCTCAAATGCCTCAAGATTTTGCTGTGCTTTCTGCTGCCCACTCGCCATTAGCTATAACCCTATGCGAAAATTATTTGTCGTTACCATATGTAGCGTTAAACTCAGCTTCGCTAATATCGATTACTTCTTTCAAAGCATCTAACTCAGCAGTGGTTAATACGGTTTTCTTGTTTATTCCAAAACGCCCTCGATACATACCGTACCCTCTGTCAGCTAAGTGCCTTAGCAATGATGAGACAGCGCTTTTTAAGTGTGGCGTATGACTGATTGAAGGTAATAGTTTTTCGCTGGTATTTTGTTTTTTTGGTTCGCTCAGTAGGATGCTATTAATATCGTTGTCAATATCGGTATTGAGTTTCTTAAATATTACCCTTAATGCGTTATTTTCATTTCTCAGTCCTTTGACCGTTTCTTCAAGTATTTTTACTTGTTGTGCTAGTACGGGATCTGACACTTTCGCAGAAACGACAGTTCTTGCGATTATCGTTCCCTTATTAATATTCTGCTCTTGTTTTCGTAAGCGAACATATTCACCCAGCTTTGAGCCAGTGTTTGTTACAGTTGAAATCGCTGGACTACCAAATGAGTCAAGACATCTTTTGGCTACCCCACTCAAGGTGATTTCCACGCCATCTTGCACCATATGATCGCAGGTGAGTTTTATATTCTGTGCGTTTTCTCTTCTTTTACTATTCGCGGATTTACATAGGTCATTGTACAAAATAGCTGACGGTGACTGAGATACAGAAGTATTCATGTTTTAGTTACTCCCAATCGATTCAAAAGTATTTGCATCGAGTCTAAAAATCTTCTCTTCGCTTTTACTGACGAGTTCAATTACTTGACGGCTTAATTCTGGAAATTCTGACAGGGCGACATCGCCATTAAGAAGGTTTTCGGCACATTCAGCCCCGACATTGCTTATAAGCGCATCTGTCATCAAATTGGTAGCTTGTAGTCGTTGTTCATCATTCAACTTAAACATAATATCGCCTAGATTATTCATAGCCATGAATCTAGCAATAGCCTGCTCTAGATCAGGTACAGAAGTATCATCAGAGTCTATGAACTCAGGAAGAAATTCAGATACAGTTGAGAGGAAATGAGTCAGTTCCAAATTGCTTGATTGACTAAAACCATACCGAATTTCTTCTTCTGTGGACTTGCTAAACATGGATATAGGAAGGCTTGAATTTTCCTCATGATTTTTGTCTTTATACGCGATCCATGCATCGAGTTTTCTCACTGAAGCTTCGTAAAATTTCATGCGCTCAGACCATTCAGTTAACATGTTTGACAGGATTCGTAGTTCACGATCCTCTCGACCTGATAACTTGTTATATAACTGCGTATTACCGTTGTCCTCAGCATCAATTATTGACTCTCTGATCTTGTCGATAGCAATTACTTTTTTCTTGATTTTTCTTATTAACTGGTTTCCTTCTACAACTTGACCTAAAAGAAACATAGGTCCAGTTATCCAAAATCGACATTGAGGGCAGGATGGGCCTCTATCTCCGACAGGAACAGGTACTCCAATTTTTTTGTAAGGGTCAAGACCTCCTTCCTCACAACTTGCACCAGGGCAAATTCCCGAAAGCTTTATCGATACGATCCCAGCGTTCTTTTTCAATGCATCAAAAGCTGTATATTTATTGTTAGCATAGGCTTGGTTAGTAACAAAATGTTCAATAACTTGGTCGATTTCTGATTCTATAAATTCAAAATCAGAAACGTTACTATCCTTAGTACGCGCTGCCTCTAAATACTCCCTCACTTTCGCATGAGAAGGGTTATCGTAATGAAGTGTCATCATGTAAGTCTTATGTCCAGCAACAAACTTCTGAACAATCCCTAATGGCACTCCTTTATCTAGCAAGTCTGTAATACCGCTCACTCGTAATGTATGGATATCGTAGCGAGATTCAGTCGGTGATCCCTCTTTTGTCAAAGATATTTTTCTGTGTGTCTCAGGAAGTTTTCTGTTTATCCGTTTCTCAGCCTCGTTACAGAGCAATCCCCACGCTTTTGTTATAATGTGAGTTGCAACTGGTTTTGATTGGTCGTCGGATCTCTGTTGTGAGGGATCTCGGAACAAACAATAGAAAGTTTTATCTGTCATTATGCTTTCTTCTGTCAGAAGCTTTCCAAGAGAGTCTTTTCCTCTTAGCTCTGGGTAGGGGGAGTACTTACGGAGCCATTGATACTGGTTTTTTAATGATGCAAGTAATTCATCACAAACCCAAGGGATATCGTAACCATCATCTGAAGTTTTATTGGTTGTAATGTGCAAGCCGAGCACGTCAGTAATTCCAAGTACGCCTGATGGAAGTGTTTGCAATAAACCTTCTTGTCTTTTTTCGTTCCCGATCTTGTTTTCATTCTTAACAAACTTTTCTAGATCAAAGTCATAGATAAAGTCATCCCCCTCTCCAGAATCAAGAAGTTGAGCTTGAATCTTTCGTATTGGAATCCAGAGCATAAAATAGAGAAGGTTTGCAACTGATGGGCAGAACACGTTGTGTTCATATTCTCCAGTTTCGTGATTTGTTAAATGAACATAAGAAAATGAAAATGCTTTTTTGGGAAAAGCATAATCATCTTCAATGATTAAATTTCGAATCTCATTCATTATCCTTGATTCAATCGGTGTTCGTTTGCTTCCTGGACTAGAAACTTCTGCAAATCGATCCCACTTGGTGTCAACAGGATTAACAAATGTACTTAGAGATTCACGGTTGTCAGGGTTCTTGTAAAGAGTATCGTGGCAGAAATCAAAGAACTGTCTATACATCGACAAATGTCTGTTAGAGGCTTTTAGAGAGTAACGGTTCTTGAGATGGTTCCGCAGAGTGTTTCCCTCAGCATAATCATTTACATGTATCGTTCTGACAATCTCCAATGGGGATTGTGGGATGTGTTCAAGTCCAGAAAGCCAGTCAAGGAAGTATCTTGCAGAAGATATGCGTAATTGAAACTGCGTATCGTTTATAGATAAGCAATACTGAGAAAGAAGCTCAGTCCAAATCTTAAGTTCAGGCAGTTTGTCTGAGTATAAACTAAAGTCAGCAAGCTCATAAATCGTCTTTTTAGTTTTCCTCATGTACTTTCTATGCTTTAACTTAAGGGCGGGATTATTATGTTTTGAATTGAAAATATCCCTACACATATTTGTGTAAGCATTAAACGCTGAGCCATTCGTTCGGGTTGTTGTTTCTGATGATGATGAGGTTTGATAATTTTCTTCATACAGTTCAACCTGTCGATCTAGGAGTTCATCACTGATCTGTTCAATTCTGGTGAAAGTAGATGCCTTCACCATTGTTTTAGCGTTGCTACCAAGCCTCTTGTTTGCTCTACTTGCTTCTGAAGCTTGATGAATACGATCAACAAACTCATATGCATCTGGATTAACTAGCTCAGGGTATTCACAGTGCCTTACATTGTTTTTGTGAAGCATCCAGTATTCAAAAGGATCTTCAGAGAGTTTTCTTACATATGGGAAAAGTACATACCCCTTGGCATGTAGAAAGCTTAGTAATTCTAGAGTGTTTCTAGGTGTCTTATTGGAGTGTTGTAACCTGAATCTCTTTGATTTGATACCGCTATCTGCAACCACTTCATTCAAGAGTGAGGCCATCGCGTTTACAGCTTCAGTGAAATTATCTTGAGGTTTTATTACCTCATCTATAAACCTATAACCGAGAGCATCATTGTGATGAAATGATCCTTCCTTAAATAGACTTTTTGCTTCTTCAAGACTGTTGGGCTTGATTGCCTCTGCAAGTTTTTTTTGCTCTTCAATACTGAAGCTTTCTACCTTTAGATGGCATTGGTAACTAGTTTCTTCGCCAATAGCTTTGGTATAACTGTCGGCAAAAATGTATGTCGGCATGAACTTTTTGTCACTACCCGAAGCCTTTGTAGCCGCAAATAACCTTATTCTATCGCCATTAATTTTGCTGAGATCTTTGTTGAGTGGTTCTAACAACTCTCTCCAAGTAATTTGAATCTTTGCGTTCACATATTCTTGTAAGAGTTCGTTGAATTCCTCTTTTGTAGGAGTTTTGAGTATACAAAATGCTCTACTAGATGGATTAAATTTAATCACCTCACCTGTTAATGGGGAAGTGTACTCTTCAAATTCATTTGTTATATAATCCATGTAGCTTTTACCTGTGAATTAACATCGTATCTATTTCTTCGCCAGTCAACCATGAAGTCACCCATGAATTTGGCAGTTTTGCAATTGCAGGTTGATTTTCGAATCTCTGTTGAATCTGCAATCTCTCCTCTATATCTGCATCGATTCTGTCTTCGAGCTTTGCTTTGTCCTGAGCATTTTGTATGACTTGGCGAGCTTTTTCTGGTGATATATGTGTGTAAATAGCTGTGGATGAGAGTTGCTTATGCCCCATATATTTACGGATCATTAATAAATCCATCTGTAAAACGTCTGCACAGTAAAAACCATAATGATGTCTAAGGCTATGTCCTCGACGCCCATCTAAATTGATGCCATACTTTTTTTCTAGTCTTTTACATGCACTATGTATGGCTTTACTCATGGATTTCTGAGTCATTGGGTCGCCATTCTGATTAACAAAGTAATACGGATGGTGTGAATACTCACCTCTTACTTCTTCCATATACTGAATGTGCAAGGTCAGAAGGTATCTCTCGACCTCTTCTCTAATAAACCACATGATAGATGTTTCGGTATTTTTGTCGTCATACTTTATACCTTTCCAACCAGCGCTCGAAGAAAGTGCACCCAGATTGATTCTGGGCTTTAGTCCATACATTGTTTTAAGAAACTCACCACGAGTACCAGTACGCTTTTTTCCTGCTTTACAAAGCCAGGACATACTAGAAGTTTCAGGATGGGCAAGAGTTACATGTAATCTACCATTAACAGGTTCAACATCATTGATGAGTATTTGGATGATTTCACATTGCCGTCGGCCACCATACGCAGCCATTAACAAAATGATCTTATCCCGTACATTTGTTGTCTCTTCAATAAGCAGTGGTACGTATTCTGGAGGGAAATACTTGACTACGGTCGCGCCAGACTTGGCTCTTCTGCGACCTCTTTCCTTAGATTTATGAGAATCCTTCATACTGTGGGATTTTCTTTTTATATGGAACAGAAGGCTGGTCTTCAGGTGGGCGCAGTATTCATAAGAGCGATTTATTGAGTATTCAAGGTCCTTTTCTTCCGCAGGAAGAAGCTTTCTGCTGCTTTTCAAGCCCGAAACAAACTGGCAGAACTGTTTTGTAGTGTTTTTGCAATATGTATAGTCTGCTGTTTTTGCAGCTCTCCAACCTAAAACAGCGCCTTTATCAAAAGCGCTTAAAAAATCTTCAATGAACATTTCCCAGTCGTTGGTATTTTTGGCGTTGGGTTTTACCACGAGATAATAGTAATCAAAAAGCAAACCAATGTAATGCAAGTCTCTTTTTATTGTTGCATATGAGGCGTGACCTTCTTTTTGAAGGTAACGTGCATATCTAGCAACGATGAATGAAGCATGTGGTTCAACACCTTCAGGAAACAGTATTAACGTAGGCATAGTTTCGTAGTCTGGTGCGGAAATCCCTAAGTGAATAACTGTATGTATCGTGTTCATAATTAATGACGTACCTATAACTAGCCTGTACATACCATAAAGTAATTTTTTAACTAGTACAACTAGTAGGGGGTATTAACTGGTGGTGTAAATTGTCTAAGGTGGACTTTAAGTGCTTTTTTCACATTTAAAGTTATTTAAGTGCTTTTTTCACATTTAAAGTTATCATATGAGTACAATCAGTAGGGAATAGTAGGGGGTAATAATACAACCCAGGTGAGTTTCATATGGGTTGCTTGCGCCCCTGCATGTACAGTCATCACTTTTCGTTGTTGGGTGATACTTTGTATCTCAATAGTACGCAACGCTCGTGTGATGTCCCGCTTGGCTTGAATTTTAATATGGTTCAGGTCTACGTGTTCCTCGCAATTATGGCGCAAATTACCGGCAAAAAAGCGGGCGTGGCCTACCATAAGATCGTCAATGCGCATATCTATGAAGACCAACTGGCGTTGATGAAAGATGTACAACTTAAGCGTGAACCGCTCCCTATGGCGAAGTTTCATATTAACCCGAAAATTAAAACGCTAGAAGATCTTGAAACTTGGGTTACCTTGGATGATTTCTGGATTGAAGGCTACCAATGCCATGATGCCATCCAGTACCCGTTTTCGGTTTAGTTGCTCTCTCGCATTATTAAAAAGTACTGTTTTCTAGTTGTAAAAAATCCCCGAAGCGTTGCTCGGGGATTTTTTTGATCTGTCGTGTGGTTTGTTCGTTACTTAAGCCGTTAGTGCCAGTATACCGCCAGGCATAATGATAAAGACCGATAGTAAATAACCCGCAACGACCGCTTTATTCTTTGTTGCCATCTCAGCAATCATTTCTGCGCCTTTAATTGGCAGTTCACGTAAAAATGGAACCCCATAGATCAACACAGTGGCTAATACATTAAAGGTTAAGTGGACTAAAGCAATTTGCAAGGCAAATACCGCAAACTCACCAGAAACGGCCGTTGCCGCGAGTAGGGCGGTAATGCAAGTGCCAATATTAGCCCCTAAAGTGAATGGGTAAACATCGCGTACTTTCAATACACCAGTGCCGACCAGCGGAACCATTAAACTGGTGGTAGTTGAAGAAGATTGAACCAATACAGTGACGATTGAACCTGAAAGGATACCGTGCAGCGGTCCGCGTCCAATGGCATCTTTGAGTATCTCTTTCGCACGACCCACCATCAAACTCTTCATGAGCTTACCCATGACAGTGATAGCCACAAAAATGGTCGCAATACCAAGAACAATCAACATCACGCCACCTACAACTTCACCAAAAGTGATCAGCTGGCCTTTTAGTGCCGTGATAATTGGGCTCGTGATAGGTTTGATAAAATCGAGTCCTTTCATGCTCATATCACCAGTAGAGAGCAAAGGTGACACAAGCCAATGAGAAATTTTCTCTAAAATACCAAACATCATCTCTAACGGTAGGAAAATCAGTACCGCCAAAAGATTAAAGAAGTCGTGAATTGTTGCACTTGCAAAAGCGCGTTTAAATTCGACTTGGCAACGAACGTGTCCAAGGCTAACAAGCGTGTTGGTTACTGTGGTGCCAATATTGGCACCCATAACCATTGGGATCGCCATTTCAACAGGTAATCCGCCAGCCACAAGACCGACAATGATAGAGGTTACGGTGCTTGAAGATTGAATCAATGCTGTGGCGACTAACCCTATCATCAACCCCGCTATTGGGTGTGAGGCAAACTCAAACAGTACCTTAGCTTGATCACCAGTCGCCCATTTAAATCCACTACCTACCATCGCCACTGCAAGTAGCAGTAGGTAGAGCATGAATGCCAAGTTCGCCCAACGCAGCCAACGAGTGGTACTCGCAATGGGTGCAGCAGTAGTTGTCGCTTGGTTCATTTTCTTTTCTCCATTGACCTTTTGAGTATTGTTCGGTCTGTTGTTGAATCTGAGCGAGATAGTAGAGAATAATTATTTCATTTATATGACAGTGAGTTTCTCATTGATAACTCTGATAAAAACAAGTTTCACGGTGACTTTTAATTCTTTATTTATTGAATTTTCATGATGTTATACGATTTTAACAACGTGGAGGAGGAGAGCGAGGGATGCTAGTTTTAGATATTTTATGACGAAGTTGTCATTTTTGAACTCTAACTGCTCGGTATTAAGATTAGCTAACGTTCTTAAGTTCGGTTTTTCCGAGTTAATTGCTCATTTGGTTTGGGTTTGTTATAAACAACGACCAGATAAAATTGAGTGTCCTTATCATGTTTCACCTCAACTACAATCATCTTTACTACTTCTGGATGGTATGCAAGCAGGGATCGGTCACTAAAGCTGCAGAAGCACTCTTCTTGACTCCGCAAACCGTCACTGGGCAAATTAAGGCTTTTGAAGAGCGCATGGATGGTAAGCTTACTAAGCGTAATGGTCGTAGTATTGAACCGACAGAACTTGGGCAACTGGTTTTTAAATATGCTGACCGGATGTTCGGCTTAAGTTATGAGATGCTCGATATTGTCAATTATAGTCAGCGCTCTAATCTGCTGTTTGATGTAGGAGTGGCGGATGCCCTCTCTAAACGGCTTGTCAGTAAAATACTGATGACGACGGTCCCGGCCGATAGCAGTATCCACTTGCGTTGTTTTGAATCGACCCATGAAATGTTGTTAGAGCAACTTTCACAACACAAGTTGGATATGATTCTCTCTGATTATCCCGTCGATTCCAGCCAAAGCCCGGGTCTGTTCAGTAAAAAACTGGGTGAGAGTCACATGAGTTTTTTTTGTTCAGGCAAGGTTGAAAATGTCTCTTTTCCCGCCATTTTAGAGCAGAGAAAGTTGTTGATACCGGGAAGCCGAACCGCGATGGGGCGTAATCTATTGCAATGGTTTGACCGTCAAGGCCTGAAGCCGAATATTCTGGGGGAGTTTGATGATGCGGCATTGATGAAAGCTTTTGCGCGTTATCATCATGATGCAATTTTTTTAGCGCCCTCAATTTATGTGACTGAAGTTGGTGATGATCTTCCTTTGCAACTTATCGGTCAGATTGATGATTTAAAAGAAGAGTACTACGTCATTTTTGCTGAGAGGATGATCCAACACCCAGCAGTGAAAAATGTTTGCGATGCAGATTTTAATAATTTGTTTGTATGATGCTTTCACTACTAACGATAAATAGATTATTATCTCATTATCTAGCAATATTATTAATTATCGCTTGCCAAGTAATACTAATCTAAACTGGTTATACGCCTTCTGATGCCGTTATTGACGCTCTATTGAATGGTTGCCGTCATAAACGGTATAACAATTAAACTACGTAGAAAAAGGTACTAACCTTACTTATAAACTCATAACCTGTTGGGTTAAGGAAGATGCAAACTTGTGATGCGTTTGATGTAAGAAGTTGTTCCAAGGGAGCTTATTCATGAACCTACAAGAAATGGAAAAAAATTCCGCTAAAGCAGTGGTGTTGTTAAAGGCTATGGCTAACGAAAGACGCCTACAAATATTGTGTTTATTACACAATCAAGAACTGTCGGTTGGTGAGCTATGTGGGAAATTAGAATTGAGTCAATCGGCACTTTCGCAGCATCTTGCTTGGTTAAGAAGAGATGGGTTAGTGGATACAAGAAAAGAAGCTCAGACGGTTTACTACACACTCAGCAGCCATGAGATCAAGGCGATGATTGAGTTGTTACACGGTTTATACTGCCGCTAGTGTTTTGAAAAATACACAATCCGAAATTATGTTTCAGTAACATAGTTCGGATTTTTTTATATTGAAATTAGAGCAAATACTTTACGCTGCAGATATAAAAAAACCGGCCTTAGCCGGTTTTTATTTTCGCGTGGAACCAAGTCTAAATTATAGAGCTTTGATTGCTGCAGCGAAACGAGACTTATGGCGAGCAGCTTTGTTCTTGTGAACAAGACCTTTAGTCGACATACGGTCAAGGATTGGTGTAACTGCAGCAAATGCAGCAGTTGCAGCTTCTTTATCGCCAGCTGCGATAGCTGCGATGGTTTTCTTCATGTAAGTGCGCATCATAGAACGACGGCTAGCATTATGCTGACGACGTTTCTCAGCTTGGATAGCGCGCTTCTTAGCAGATTTACTATTTGCCAAGGGTCTAACTCCCAAAAACTTAGTTCGGTGACAATTTAAGGGCGGGGAATATCCCTTATTTGCTCTCAATTGTCAAATGATTTGTGCAAAAACCGTTCTAGGCCAAACAAATTTTGGTATAGGAAGGTCATCGCGGTTAAGATGCGGGGATTCTAACAGTATTTTTTTTCCAATGCTAATACTTATCTGATCTCGCACTGACATTCCTTATGTGTTGCTGTGGATAATGACGTTTTGGCTTGTTTTTCGAGGTAATAGTGAGCAAACGCCTACTCAAATCTGGCTTGATTGTCAGTGCTATGACGTTGATTTCTCGTGTGTTGGGCCTAGTTCGTGACGTAGTTGTTGCGAATTTGATGGGGGCAGGTGCGAGTGCCGATGTTTTTTTCTTTGCTAATAAAATTCCTAACTTTTTACGTCGGCTATTTGCCGAAGGGGCGTTTTCTCAAGCATTTGTTCCAGTACTGACAGAATACCATTCATCCGGAGATATCAATAAAACACGCGAGCTGATTGCTAAAGCATCTGGCACATTGGGGGTGATTGTCACTTTGGTGACTGTTGTGGGGATCTTATGCTCTGGTGCGGTCACGGCACTGTTTGGGGCTGGTTGGTTTTTAGATTGGCTTAATGATGGTCCTGATGCGCATAAGTTTGAGCTTGCGAGTTTATTATTAAAAATCACTTTTCCTTACTTATGGTTCATCACTTTTGTTGCTTTATCAGGAGCGATTCTCAATACCCTGGGCAAATTTGCCGTCTCTTCTTTTACCCCTGTATTTTTGAATGTGATGATCATCGGTTGCGCTTGGTTTTTGTCGCCGCACTTGCAGCAACCGGAAATTGGCTTGGCGATTGGCGTCCTTCTTGGGGGATTGGTCCAGTTTCTATTTCAAATTCCATTTTTGCTCAAAGCAGGTTTATTGGTTTGGCCTCAATGGGGTTGGAATGAACCGGGGGTTGTGAAAATTCGCACTTTGATGTTGCCCGCTCTTTTTGGGGTATCGGTCAGTCAAATTAACTTATTGCTGGACACCTTCATTGCCAGCTTCTTACAAACGGGCTCCATCAGCTGGCTTTACTATTCAGACCGTTTGCTAGAATTTCCGTTAGGCTTATTTGGTATTGCGATCGCTACCGTTATTTTGCCCGCATTATCCCGTAAACATGTTGATGCCCACAGCGAAGGATTTTCGCAAACTATGGATTGGGGTATTCGTATGGTTTGTCTGCTCGGTTTTCCTGCGATGTTAGGCCTGATTGTGTTGGCAAAACCGATGCTTATGGTGCTATTTATGCGAGGTGAGTTTACCCCGAATGATGTCAATCAAACGGCGTTGTCACTCTATGCATTTGGTTTGGGCTTGATCAGTTTTATGCTGATCAAAGTGCTTGCACCAGGGTACTACTCTCGGCAAGACACCAAAACGCCAGTTCGTTATGGCATTATCGCCATGATCTCTAATATGGTCTTCAATGCACTTTTAGCGTGGCATTTAAGTTATGTTGGTTTGGCGTTAGCTACGTCATTATCTGCTTTTATCAACATGGCACTGCTTTACAGAGGGTTACATGTGCAAGGGGTGTATCAGATCACCCGTAAAACTATTGGTTTTATTATTCGCTTAATGGTGGCCAGCAGTGCGATGGTTGTGGTCATTGTTTGGCAATTGGAAGAAATGTCAACGTGGCTAGAGTGGAGCCTGACACAGAGGGCTACATCATTGGTGATGCTGATCAGTATCGGTGCGGTCAGTTATTTGCTTTGCCTAGCCGTGCTTGGCGTGCGTTTAAAAGACTTAAAAGCGGCGACAGATTAATGGTGATTAGTATATAATCCGTCGGTTTCGCACCTTGCTAATTGAGAACTATAGGTTTTAAGCATTTTCTAATGGAATTGATTCGCGGCATTCACAATATCAAGCCACAGCATCATGGCTGTGTATTAACCATCGGAAACTTTGATGGTGTTCATTTAGGGCATCAGCAAGTTTTGAAGCAAGTATCCAAGAAAGCGCAATTATTGGGTTTACCTTCGGTGGTCATGACGTTTGAACCGCAGCCATTAGAATTATTTGCCAAGCACAATGCACCAGCTCGATTAACTCGATTACGTGATAAATTTGTGCAATTGAACAAGCAGTCGGTTGACAGATTGTTATGTGTGAATTTTAACCAGCACTTTGCTAATTTAACGGCAGAAGCTTTTATTCGTGACTTGTTGGTCGCTCAGTTGGGTGTTAAGTTTCTGGTGATTGGTGATGATTTTTGTTTTGGTAAAAATCGCCAAGGTAATTTCAGTATGCTGCAGCAAGCTGGACAACAGTTTGGTTTTGAGGTGGTAAGTACCCACAGTTTTTGCTTGCAACAACAAAGAGTGAGTAGTACTGCTATTCGTAACGCTTTAGCAAGCGATGACTTAGTGTTAGCTAAGCAGATGCTCGGTCGTGATTACGGTATCAGTGGTCGAGTGTCGCATGGTCAAAAGTTAGGGCGAACCATTGGTTTTCCTACAGCGAACATTCCGCTTAAGCGCTGTGTTTCACCGGTCTCTGGTGTTTACGTCGTCAATGTCTATGGCCTTGATAACTCGCCCATCGGAGGAATTGCCAATATTGGTAATAGGCCAACAGTCAACGGGGTTCGCCAACAACTTGAAGTACACTTGTTTGACTTTCATGCCAATTTATATGGCAAACAGCTAGAAGTGGCACTTTTACATAAGCTTCGAGATGAAAAGAAATTTGAATCTTTTGGAGCGTTAAAGCAACAAATTGAATTGGATGCTGATGCGGCAAGGGTGTGGTTGCATCAGCTAAAGAATTAGTCGGATTATTCCACCGATTAATATCATGTCTAACGTCGCCCAATATAACGGAATTAAGAATCGATGAGTGATTATAAAGATACCCTGAACCTACCTGAAACAGGGTTTCCAATGCGTGGCGATCTGGCTAAACGTGAGCCAGAAATGTTAAAGCGTTGGTATCAAGAAGATCTTTACGGCGAAATCCGTAAAGCCAAAAAAGGCAAAAAATCTTTCGTATTGCACGATGGCCCTCCTTATGCCAACGGTGATATTCATATTGGTCACGCACTGAATAAGATTCTTAAAGACATTATTATCAAATCGAAAACCTTATCTGGTTTTGACGCGCCTTACATCCCAGGTTGGGACTGTCACGGCCTACCTATCGAATTGATGGTAGAGAAAAAAGTCGGCAAACCAGGCCAGAAAGTGACCGCGGCTGAGTTTCGTGAAAAATGCCGTGAATATGCAGCAGGTCAAGTGGAAGGCCAGAAAGAGAGCTTTAAGCGTTTGGGCATCATGGGTGAGTGGGATAAACCTTATCGCACCATGGATTTCGCCACCGAAGCGAACATTATTCGCGCATTGGGTAAAATTGCCGATAAAGGCCACCTGCTGAAAGGTTTCAAACCCGTTCACTGGTGTACTGATTGTGGTTCAGCACTGGCTGAAGCGGAAGTTGAATACAAAGATAAAGTGTCACCTTCGATTGACGTACGATTCAAAGCAGCCGATGAAGCGGCGCTGCTTGAAAAGTTCACGCTCGCGGCTGATCACGCCGGCCACGGTGAAGTGTCGATTGTCATTTGGACAACCACACCTTGGACCTTGCCAGCTAACCGCGCAGTCTGCTTACGTGATGATCTTGAATATGTTTTGTTGCAAATTGAAGCAGACGGTGAACGCCCTGCTGAACGCATTATCGTTGCGTCAGAACTTGCAAAAAGTGTCATGGATCGTGCTGGTATAAGTCATTACCACAACCTTGGTTTTTGCCGAGGTGCAGACCTAGAACTAATGTCTTTTAATCATCCATTTTACGCATTTACTGTACCTGCGATTTTGGGTGAGCACGTAACTACTGAATCGGGTACTGGTGTCGTTCATACTGCTCCTGGTCATGGTCAAGAAGACTTCGTGGTCGGTCAGCAATACGGCCTTGAAGTAGCCAACCCTGTCGGTTCAAACGGCGTATATCTAGCAGACACCGAGCTATTTGCTGGTCAACATGTGTTTAAAGCGAATGACTCTGTACTTGAAGTACTGAAAGAAAAAGGTGCTTTGTTGCACCACCATGCCTACGAGCATAGTTATCCTCATTGCTGGCGTCATAAAACCCCAATCATTTTCCGTGCAACACCACAATGGTTTGTCTCTATGGAACAAGCCGGTCTGCGCGCCCAAGCTCTAGAATCGATCAAAGGCGTACAATGGATGCCGGAATGGGGTCAAAGCCGCATCGAAGCAATGATTGAAGGTCGTCCTGAATGGTGTATTTCTCGTCAGCGTACTTGGGGTGTACCGATTGCGCTATTTGTGCATAAAGAGACGGCAGAACTTCATCCTAATAGCCCTGCGCTGATTGAAACAGTGGCGCAATTGGTAGAACAAAAAGGGATTCAAGCGTGGTGGGATGTCGACACTGCTGAGATCTTGGGCGAGGAAGATGCCAAGCATTACGAAAAAGTACTCGATACACTGGATGTGTGGTTCGACTCTGGTGTGACTCACTACGCCGTTGTTGATAAGCGTGAAGAGTTCAATGGCCACGGTGCAGATCTGTACCTTGAAGGTTCAGATCAGCATCGTGGTTGGTTCCAATCTTCATTGATTTCATCGGTAGCAATGAAAGGTGCTGCGCCTTACAAACAAGTATTGACGCATGGCTTTGTGGTCGATGGTCATGGCCGCAAGATGTCAAAATCAATCGGCAACGTGGTTGCGCCAAAAGATGTCACCAATAAACTGGGGGCAGACATCCTGCGTCTATGGGTTGCATCGACTGATTACACTGGTGAAGTGGCGGTTTCTGACGAAATTCTAAAACGTTCGGCGGATGCTTATCGCCGTATCCGTAATACAGCACGTTTCTTCTTAGCCAACCTCAATGGGTTTAACCCAGCAACGGATATGGTTGCAGCTGACGAGATGGTGTCGCTGGATCGCTGGGCCGTAGGCCGTGCCTTTGCGGCGCAACAAGAAATTGTCAAAGCATATGAAGAGTATAATACGCATGGCGTGATCCAACGTTTGATGCACTTCTGCTCAATTGAAATGGGTTCGTTCTACCTTGATGTGATTAAAGATCGCCAATACACCGCTAAACAAGGTGCACATGCACAGCGTAGCTGTCAAACGGCGCTGTATTACATCGTTGAGGCTTTGGTTCGTTGGATGGCACCGATCATGTCATTTACGGCTGATGAAATTTGGAACGAAATGCCAGCGATGCAAGCTAATGGCGAGCCGCGTGAAAAATTTGTCTTCACGGGTGAGTGGTTTGAAGGTCTGTTTGGGTTAACTGAAGGCGAAGAGTTGAACAATGAATTTTGGGCAGAGATGCAAAAAGTTCGTAGCTCGGTGAACAAGTTGCTTGAAACTGCTCGTAGTGAAAAAATCATTGGTGGCTCATTACAAGCTGAAGTGGTGCTGTTTGCTGATGATGCTTTAGTGGCTCAGTTAAACAAGCTTGAAGATGAACTGCGTTTTGTACTGCTGACATCAAAAGCGATAGTGAAGCCTCTGGCTGAGAAAAACGATGCGGCACAAGCAACGGAAACTGCAGGTTTGTTTGTGTTGGTGAGCGCAACCAAAGCAGAGAAGTGCGATCGTTGTTGGCATCATACTCCTGACGTAGGCACTATCACTGGTCATGAAACTATTTGTGGCCGTTGTGTGTCGAACGTGGATGGTGAAGGCGAAGTTCGTAAGTTCGCTTAATAATATTGGGATTCAATATGGCAGAGCAGACGCTTACTTGGAAACAATCAGGAGTTCGCTGGCTATGGCTAGCGCTTCTGGTCTTTACCCTTGATGTCGGTATAAAGCTGATGGTCATGGATAACATGGGGTATGGTTGGGCAAATCGCATCGAAGTAATGCCTTTTTTTAACCTACTTTATGTACATAACTATGGTGCGGCATTTAGCTTTTTAGGCGATCAAGCGGGTTGGCAACGTTGGTTGTTTACCGCTATTGCCTTTGCTGTGACGGGGCTTCTCACTTACTGGATGAGTAAGCTGCCTGCGCAAGAGAAGTGGCATAATATCGCTTATGCCATGATTATTGGTGGCGCAATCGGCAACGTGTTTGATCGTATCGTGCACGGTTTTGTGGTTGATTATCTTGATTTCTACTGGGGTAATTATCACTGGCCAGCGTTTAACTTGGCTGACAGTGCCATTTGCCTTGGTGCAGCAATGATTATCCTTGATGGCTTTCGTAAAAAAGACGATGCGCACTCATAATGGCTAAAATAGTTGAATAACCCTAAGCGCTGTCTGTTGATTCAGGTGGCGCTTTTTGTTTACTCTTCATCTCTAAAAATACGGTGGCGATAGGCGTACTAAAAACGGGCATTTTTATGTCGTTATGGATGCCTTGTCTCCACACTAAAATAAATAAAGAGAAATCACGTGACGACAATAAAAGCAAACAGTGCGGTAACCCTACACTTCACCATTAAATTAAAAGATGGCTCTATTGCGGATAGCACTCATAATATGGGCAAACCAGCGAAATTGGTTATTGGTGATGGCAGTCTAAGCGACAATTTTGAGTTGTGCTTAATCGGTCTGAGTGCCGGAGAATCCAAAACCATTGAGTTAAAAGCCGAAGACGCGTTTGGTTTGTCTAACCCAGATAACATCCACCATATGGATCGCGCCAAATTTGCCAGTAATACTGAGGTGGAAGTTGGCACGATTATGGCGTTTAGTGGCCGCGATGGCTTAGAAATTCCTGGCATTATCACCGCTATTGCGGGCGATTCGGTAACGGTTGATTTTAACCACCCACTTGCAGGACAAGATGTCATTTTTGATGTTGAAATTTTGTCTGTAGAATAATTGGCAACTTGCGATAACCCTATTCAATGAGCAATGAAATGAAAATATTGTTAGCCAACCCTCGTGGTTTTTGCGCCGGTGTTGATCGTGCGATCAGCATTGTTGAACGCGCACTTGAGCTGTATCAGCCTCCGATTTATGTACGACATGAAGTGGTGCATAACCGCTTTGTGGTGGAAGGGCTGAAGCAGCGCGGGGCCATTTTTGTTGAGGACTTACACGAAGTACCTGATGACAATATTGTGATCTTTTCTGCTCATGGCGTTTCGCAAGCGGTGAGACTTGAAGCGAAAGCGCGTGCATTAACCGTGTTTGATGCCACTTGCCCTTTGGTGACTAAAGTGCATATGGAAGTGGCTCGAGCCAGTCGCCGCAGTATGGAAGTAGTGCTGATTGGCCATGCAGGTCATCCTGAAGTAGAAGGAACCATGGGCCAATACGCCAGTAAAAAAGGCGGCATGTACTTGGTTGAAAAACCGGAAGATGTTGAATCGCTAAAAGCTATCGTTAAAGATCCGACTAATTTACATTATGTTAGCCAAACCACCTTGTCGGTGGATGAAACAGCCGATGTGATTGATAAATTGCGTGAAGTGTTTCCTGATATTCAGGGACCACGTAAAGATGATATCTGTTACGCGACACAAAACCGCCAAGATGCGGTGCGTCAACTTGCATTGGATGTTGATTTGGTGGTGGTGGTGGGCTCGAAAAACTCATCAAACTCTACGCGTTTAAAAGAATTGGCGGAAAAGCTCGGAACGCCGGGTTACTTGATTGATTGCCCTGAAGATATTGATCCAACGTGGTTTGATGGTAAGAAAACCGTTGGCGTCACGGCCGGCGCATCGGCACCCGAAGCATTAGTGAATCAGATCCTAGATCGAATTAAAGAGCTTGGTGCTCAATCGGTTGAAGAAGTGCTTGGACGAGAAGAGAACATGTTTTTTGAAGTGCCCAAAGAGCTGCAAATCAAGCAAATCGACTAGTCAATAAAAAGTATTTGAATTAGACGTACCAATAAAAGAAGAAGGGCTTCCAAATGGAAGCCCTTTTCTATAACGCAAGCGAAGCGTCATTCACACTATGCAGTTTCTGTGACTGCTTTCGGTTTTTCTTCATCGGTAAGTTCGATGTCGCCTTTACCTTTGGAGATTCTAATTACATATATGGTTACGGACAGTGAGAACAAAATACCGGCAATGGTTGATGCTTGCATCGGTAAGCCAAAGCCTAATGCACTGTTATTAAGAATGAAGGTGGCACAAACCGTGGTCATAAACATCGCGGGGATAGTCGCAATCCAATGCAGTTTGTTATGGCGTAGTAAATAGGCGGAAGCGGTCCAAAGCATCATTACTGCTGTGGTTTGGTTGGCAAAACCGAAGTAGCGCCAAATAATACCGAAATCCACTTGAGTGAGAATGGCACCCAAAACAAACAGCGGCAGTGCCATGAACAAGCGATTACGCAGCGTTTTTTGTTCCATATTGAAATATTCAGCTAAGATCAAACGACTAGAGCGAAATGCAGTGTCGCCTGAGGTGATCGGTAGGATAACCACACCCAAGAAGGCGATGATGCCGCCAAATACGCCCAATAAGCCAAAGGATGCGCTGTACACAACGTTACCTGGGCCGCCGTTTTTCACCGCTTCTGATAAACCTTCCAATGAGCCAAAGAAAGAGAGTGCAATCGCACACCAGATAAGTGCGATAATGCCTTCACCAATCATGGCACCGTAAAACACGAAGCGGCCATTTTTTTCATTTTCCATACAGCGAGCCATCAATGGCGATTGAGTTGCATGGAAACCAGAGATAGCACCGCAAGCAATCGTGATAAAGAGCGCTGGCCAAAGTGGTAGGTCGTTCGGGTTCATGTTGCTGAACATGTCGCTCATTTCAAAACCGCCCATCACAGTGTGTTCACTGGAAAGTGCAATCGCGGTCATTAAGCCAACCGACATAAAGATCAACAATGCGCCGAACAGTGGGTAGAAACGGCCGATGATTTTATCGACAGGAACGATGGTGGCGAGAATGTAGTAAGCGAAAATGATCACCACCATTGAGGTCATGCTCACCGTTAGACTCGTTTGCTCGTTAATCAGATTGGTGATCATCCCTGCAGGCGCAGAAACGAAAACAACCCCCACAAGCAGTAGCAGTACAATGGCAAAAATGTTCATAAAATGTTTGGCGCCATTGCCTAGGTAACGGCCAGTAATGGTGGGCACTGAAGCGCCGCCATTGCGTACCGACAACATGCCTGAAAAGTAGTCATGCACCGCACCTGCAAAAATACAGCCGACGACAATCCACAACATTGCTGCAGGACCATAGAGTGCGCCCATGATTGGGCCGAAAATTGGGCCTACGCCAGCAATATTAAGCAATTGTACCAAGTAGACTTTTTTGGTCGACATAGGAACATAGTCCACGCCATCACTCATGGTGTGGGCCGGTGTTTTACGGTTCTCGTTAATACCAAATACTTTTTCTACAAAAGCGCCGTAGATAAAGTATCCGGCCAGTAGGGCTGCGACACAGGTAAGAAACCACATCATAGCAATTGTCCTTTATGAATGAATTAAGCTCACTGTGGATAATAAAGGGCTCTGTGACGAGAAACATCTGCTTTTCCAGTGAGCGGCACTATAGCCAGTTAAGTGGCTATTTCACACAATAAGTGGTTTAGGGCTCGTCTCATCATCTGGATCAATAATGCTTTGCTGCTGGGAGGCAATGAGTGGCATCTTACAAGCAATCTGCTAGGCTAATTGAATGAAAATAAGAACTTAAGGACAACAATGAAAAAATTAAGTGTATTGTGCGCTGCTATATTGATGGTTGGGTGTGCGGCCTCTGATGCTGAATTAGCACAAAACGGAGATTGGCAACAAATTGGTTATCAAGATGGAGTCACAGGTCATACTCAGCGCAGCTATAAAAAGCTTTCTGAGCTGGGGTCGGTGCAACAAGCTGATTACGAAGCGGGATACGTTAAAGGGCTAAGCGAGTATTGTAACCCCAATTTCGCCTATCAAATTGGATTGTCAGGACTATATTATGAAGGTGCGTGCGAAGGAACCGAGCAAGCACAGCGCTTTCGCATGGAATGGCAACGGGGTTGGAATGAGTTCACTAATTAACCCACCTATTGATGGGTTATCCATTTAAGATATCGCTATTAGAGAAAATATATGCATGAAGAGTTTATTGCTTTAGCTATTGCAGCCATTGGCGTTCTTGGTTTGACGTGCCAGTGGTTAGCATGGAAGTTGCGTCTTCCTGCTATTTTATTTTTATTAATTGCGGGCATTGTCGTTGGTCCGTTGACTGGGTGGTTAGAACCTCAGCAGCTATTGGGAGAATTATTATTCCCTTTGATTTCTCTTGCGGTTGCGGTGATTTTGTTTGAGGGTAGCCTCACACTCAACTTCAAAGATATTCGCGGCGTCAACCACACTGTGTGGAGCATTGTGTCGCTTGGAGCCCTAGTTTCATGGGGAATAACCAGCGTTGCGTCGTATTATTTATTGGACTTTGATTGGTCACTTGCGCTGCTGTTTGGCAGTTTGACCGTAGTTACCGGGCCGACCGTCATAGTACCGCTGCTACGTACCGTGCGGCCAAATGCTCGACTTTCCAATATATTGCGCTGGGAAGGAATACTCATCGACCCGTTGGGTGCACTGTTTGTGGTGATGGTGTATGAGTTTATTATCTCTAGCAGTGAAGCGCATAGCTTATACGTTTTCTCTTTAATTATTGGTGTTGGTTTAAGTATAGGAGCGGCTGCTGGCCAAGCCGTCGCTGTCATATTGAAGCGAGGCATGTTGCCTGAATATTTACAGCCTTTTGCTGTATTGGCTGTGGTACTTGGCGTCTTTTCCGCTTCTAACGCTATCGAGTCAGAGTCTGGCTTACTGACGGTGACGGTGATGGGGATGTGGCTGGCAAATGCTAAAAACGTCAATATTCAGCATATTCTTCATTTCAAAGAAAACCTGACTATTTTGCTAATCACTGGCCTCTTTATCCTTTTGGCTGCACGCATCGAGCTGGCTGATTTCCAAGCATTAGGGTGGAGTGCATTGCTGTTGTTGGTGGTAATGCAGTTAGTTTCCCGTCCGATGTCCATTTTTATTGCAACCGTGCGCAGCTCATTATCTTTCAAAGAGAAAGCTTTTTTGGCTTGGGTGGCGCCTCGCGGTATTGTGGCTGCTTCTATTTCTTCTCTATTTGCTATCAAACTGACAGCGGCAGGTGTAGAGGGAGCGACACTATTAGTGCCTTTAACGTTTATGGTCATTATTGGAACGGTGATTTTACAAAGTGCGACGGCGCGTCCTATTGCAATGGCATTGAAGGTGGCAGAACCTGCTCCGCGTGGTTTTTTGATTATTGGTGCGAATGACGTCGCTCGAGCGCTTGGAAAGGCGTTTGCGAAATATGATTGTCGCGTTGTGCTCACCGATTCTAACTGGGACTACATTAGTCAGGCGCGAATGGTGGGGCTAGCCAATTATTATGGTAATCCGATATCAAGCCACGCCGATGAATATTTAGATTTGATTGGTATTGGTCATGTGGTTGCACTTAGCCCTGATAAGCATTTCAATATTATGGCTTGCATGCATTTTCTCAGTGATTTCGGTGAAAAACGCGTATTTTGTTTGAACGATCATGCCAATGATAATAGTAGCGATAAACACAAAGTGGCTCAGGAATATCACGGTTTATCACTTTTTAATGGTGAAGTGAGTTATAAAAAATTAGCCAGTTTGATCAACCAAGGTGCAGACATTAAGCACACAAAACTGAGCGAAAGTTTCACCTACCAAGATTATCTCCAGCAGAACAAAGAACATTTTGTTTTGCCACTGTTTATGGTGAACGTCAAAGGCCGTATCCAGATGCACCATTCTATTCAGGAGTTTTTACCTACGGAAGGTGAAATAGTCGTCTCGTTGATCAAACAGAGCCAGAGCCACTAGTGGCTCTCGTGTTCACTTTCCATTGCCCGGCGAAGAAAACCATCAGACTCAGTCAATTTATCCATAGCTTCTGCATAACTTAACCCCGTCAAGTGCATCAATATCGCTACTTTTACATTGTTGTTGCTTTGGGCTAATAAGTATTCAGCCTCAGCGCGTTCACAGTCGGTTGCTTGCATCACAATTCGCACCGCTCTGGCGATGAGTTTTCGGTTAGTGGCCTTAACATCTACCATTAAATTTTGGTAACTCTTACCAAGACGGATCATGCTAGCGGTGGTGAGCATGTTGAGTACCAGCTTCTGCGCTGTACCTGATTTTAAGCGCGTTGAACCGGTCAGAGCTTCTGGCCCAACGACAGGGCTAATGGCTATTTGCGCCAATTCTGCAATCGGGGAATCCGGGTTACATGATAGGGCAATGGTTGTCGCGCCCAAATCATTAGCATACTCCAAGGCACCGATGACATAAGGTGTGCGCCCACTAGCGGCAATGCCAACAACCACATCTTGATCCGTAAAATGAATACTTTTGAGATCTTGAATGCCGAGTTCTGCGCAATCTTCCGCCCCTTCTTTAGCACTGAACATGGCCTCTTTCCCACCGGCAATCAAACCAATCACCATCTGATCGCTAACTCCAAATGTTGGAGGGCACTCTGACGCATCAAGAACGCCTAATCGACCACTGGTTCCTGCGCCAATGTAGATTAATCGACCACTATGTTTGAATGCATAGGTAATTCGATCCACGGCTAAGGCGATCTCTGGAAGGACTTTTTCGACGGCCAGCGGAACGTGCTTATCTTGTTGATTGAGCCGTTCTACAATTTCTTGTGCTGATAGTAGGTCAATATCCATTGTGTCAGGGTTGCGACCTTCGGAAATAAGGTGAGAAAGCGCAGAGAGCAGCGCGTCATTAGTCATACCATTCCTTACTTATTAATGAGTAAAATAGACCACACCCAACGAAGCGAGAGCGCTTGCTCCGGTTACTTCTGGTAGATTGCTGGGTAAATTATGCAGACGACGTTGAGCAAGCCAAGCAAAAGCCATTGCTTCCATGTAGTCACTATCCACCCCTTTATCGCTGGTGGGCATGATGCGCCAGTGTGCTAAATGGGCCTGCAAACGTTCAACCAATAGCGGGTTACGGGCGCCTCCCCCACACAGCAGTAATTCCGGCGCTGGCCCACATTGGTAGTGTGCGACTTGCGTGGCGATGGTGAGTGCTGTGTATTCACAGAGTGTACGTTGCACATCTTCTGCTGCTAACGAAAACTCAGCCAGTATCTGCTGAAGCCAAGGGAGATTAAACAGCTCGCGACCCGTACTTTTCGGTGCATTCAAAGCAAGGTACGGCTCTTGATTGAGACGTTCGAGTAGTGGTTGGTGTACCTTTCCCGATCTCGCCCACATGCCATTATCATCAAATTTATGGCCTGTCTGTTCAAAGCACCACGCATCCATCAATATATTGCCCGGGCCCGTATCGTAGCCTAATACTTTTTGCTGCGGCCGCAGTACCGAAATATTAGCGATGCCGCCAATATTGAGTACTACAACGCTCGAATCGGTTGATTTGAAAATGGTGTCGTGAAATGCAGGGACTAATGGAGCTCCTTGGCCGCCGAGCGCCATATCTTTGCGACGAAAATCAGCCACCGTGTCGATGCCAGTTTTGTTGCTGATGATATTGGCATCACCGAGTTGCATCGTAAAAGGCGTATTACCGTTGGGTTGATGAAAAACCGTTTGGCCATGGCAGCCAATCGCGCGAATATCGCACGCTTGATAGCCTGATTGAGCCAGTAAAGCGATGACTGCATCAGCAAACAGATGGCCGAGCAAGTGGTCTAACTCGCCAATCTCTTGCACATTGGTTGATTGCCCAATACAGACATTCAGCAAACGCTGTTTGAGATCTTCTGGCATTGGGAAATCAGCGTGAGCCAATAAACGAATTTGGTTGCCATCCATTTCGACCAGCGCTGTATCGACACCATCCATGCTTGTGCCAGACATCACACCAATGTAGCGTTCAATGCTCTTCATTCGCTTCTCCTTCAACTCGAAAACAAAATCATTGTAATAGAAATTCAAAGCGAATAACCTCGTTAAATTAACTGTTTAAGTAAATTTTTGGAGTGAGCATGGGACCGTTGTGGCTAGATGTGGCAGGCTGTGAATTGAGCGCTGAAGACAAAGAGATTCTTGAGCATCCCACTGTCGGCGGGGTCATTCTTTTTGCGCGTAATTATCACGATAACGCGCAGTTGCTTGCGCTTAATAAAGCGATTCGCCATGCAGCAAAACGTCCGATTTTAATTGGTGTCGATCAAGAAGGTGGGCGAGTACAGCGTTTTCGTGATGGGTTTTCGCTGATCCCTGCCGCGCAGCAGTATGCCAAGCAGAATAATGGTGAAGCATTAGCTCGCCAAGGTGGCTGGCTGATGGCGGCGGAGTTGATTGCTCATGATATTGATCTCAGCTTTGCTCCTGTATTGGATAAAGGTCATGCGTGTAAAGCGATTGGTAATCGTGCTTTTGGTGATGATGTACAGAGCATCATTCGCCACAGTTCAGCCTATATGCAAGGTATGAAAGAGGCTGGCATGGCAACAACAGGTAAACACTTTCCCGGTCACGGCGGGGTAATCGCTGACTCGCATCTTGAGACGCCCTATGATGAGCGCAGCACGGTGATGGAAGAGGACATGGCAATATTCAAAGCGCAGATTGAAGCCGGAGTGCTCGATGCCATGATGCCTGCGCATGTGATTTATCCTCACTATGATGATCAACCTGCCAGCGGCTCTGCGTTTTGGTTGAAGCAAGTACTTCGCCAGCAGTTAGGGTTCAAAGGATTAGTCTTTTCTGATGATTTAACAATGGAAGGGGCATCTGTCATGGGCGGTCCTGCCGAGCGCGCGCATCAATCGCTAGCCGCTGGATGTGACATGATTTTAGTGTGCAATCAACGCGCAGCTCAAATTGAAGTATTGGATAATTTGCCGATTTTGGATGTGCCAGCGGCTGAGTCTCTACTCAAACGTCGTGCTTTTAATCTTCCTCAACTGCAAAGCACTGAACAGTGGAAACAAGCCTCAGAAGCGATGAAACGACTGCTTGGTGAGTAAAAAAATGGCGCTGTGCGTGAAAGCTTCAGCGCCGTTATTTTCTATTCGTTGCGGTTAGTGAAAACCCAGAACTTCTTTTAAATTTTTTAGATAACGTCGGCTGACGGGCACTTTGTGATCACTAAGGGTGATGATTTCCGCCAGCCCATTGTCCAATAATTTGATCTCTTTAATGGCCCTAGTATTGATTAAATACTGGCGGTGACAACGAACCAGTGGCGTTCTTTCTTCCAAAATTTTGAGCGTTAATTGGCTGGTGGCTCGTTGTAAATGAGTTTGCACATGAACACCACTGATGTCGCTCAAAGCAAACTCGACATCTTTGGTGGCAATGATCACAATTCGATTTAATCCAATGCAGGGAACTTGATCTAACCCTGCTGGTGATAAAATCGAAAAATCCTGCTTTTTTTGCCCTTGGCGAACTAAACGTTGCAGCGTTTTCTTTAAGCGCTCAGGGTCAACTGGCTTGAGTAGATAATCAAACGCATTTTCCTCAAACGCTTGCAGCGCATACTGATCATAAGCGGTGACAAACACCACATTGGGCATCGTATCTGGGTCAAGCATCCCTAGCAGCTCAATGCCAGTAACTTGTGGCATTTGGATGTCGAGAAACACCACGTCTGGCTTTAGCTGATTGATTTTTTTTAACCCTTCGATCGCATTACTGGCGTGACCAATCACATCAACATCGCCCGTCTCTTCTAGTAGCTCAGTCAGTTCTTCCCGAGCGAGCAGTTCGTCATCAATAACCAGTGCCGATAGCATGTTATTCCCTTAGTTAAATCCTTGATGAGGAATGAGAAAGCTCATTCGTGTGTATTGATTAGCCAATACTTCCGTTTTTAGTGCGGCTTGTTCGCCAAATTTATTAGTTAAGCGTTTATTGACAATTTGCATGCCTAAACCATCGTAATCTTCATTCGGAGCTTGGTAACTGCCCGCATTATCTTCCACTACAATTTTGTATCCTTCCGTTTGCGCTTGGCTGTAGATTCGTACCCGTCCGCCTTCTAATAAGTTAGAGGTGCCGTGCTTTATCGCATTTTCTACCAGTGGCTGTAGAGTAAAACTGGGTACATTGCGCTCAAGCAGTAATGCATCATCGATGGCAATATCCACTTCAAGGCGATCGGCAAAACGCGCTTGCTCTATGGTTAAGTAAGCTTTGACATGTGCTAACTCTTCTTTAAGAGTTACGGTCTCAATATTTTGTTTGAGGTTACTACGAAAGAAGTGCGAAAGATGCTGGATAAGTTCTCGCGCTTTGTCGGGATCACGGCGGGTGATGGCACTAATGGTATTGAGCGCATTAAACAGAAAGTGAGGGTTGACTTGAGCATGCAGCAGTTTGATCTCGGCGCGAGAAAGCAGCATCTGCTTTTGTTGGTATTCGCCGTACAGAATTTGGCTCGACAGTAATTGTGCAATCCCTTCCGCCATTGACATGTTAATGGTTGAAAAAAGTTTACGCTTCGGCTCGTACAGCTTTATGGTTCCAATTACGCGATCACCTGCTCTAAGTGGAATAATTAGAGCTGAACCGAGTTTGCAGTTTTTAGAGAGTGAGCATTGATAAGGGGAATCTTTTCCGTCGAGGTAAATAATGCGGTTTTTGGTGATCGCATCGAGTGTACTTTGTGAAGAGATGGGTGTATTGGGTTTGTGGTGATCGTCACCAATACCGATAAACGCGAGTATTTTTTCTCTATCGGTGATCGATACCGCGCCAACATTGGTCATTTCGTAAACAATTCGAGCGACTTTACCTGCATTGTGTGGATTAAAACCGTTGGCCAAAATGCCAACTGAACGCTCAGCAATATTCAGTGCGCGACGAGAAAAGGTGGCGGAATACTCTTCAAAAATGGTTTTTCTGTCTTGTAAAATGCTCATGAATAGCGCCGCGCCGACTGAGTTAGCGATGATCATGGGCGCGGCGATGGTCGAGACTAAGGCGTATGCATCAACAAACGGTTTAGCGACTAACAAAATTACCAACATTTGCACTATTTCAGCAAACAGTGTTACGGCAAAAACAATACTGGGGCTAAACAGGAGTCGCCCTTTGCCCTTTCTCAGTAAATAGGTGTGCAGCAATCCACCAATCAATCCTTCTGCAGTGGTTGAAATGGCGCATGCCACATCGGTAAAACCGCCTAAAGTGTAGCGATGCATACCGCCAGTAAATCCAACCGCAAACCCCACAATGGGGCCACCAAATAACCCACCCATGACGGCACCTATCGCCCGCGTATTGGCAATCGCATCGTTGATCTGCAAACCAAAATAGGTGCCCATGATGCAAAAGAGGGAAAACAAAACATAGGTACTGATTTTGTGGCTAATTCGACTGGAAATGTTAAGCAGCGGCAAGAAAATGGGTGTTTTGCTCAACATATAAGCGAGAACGAGGTAAACACACATCTGTTGCAGTAAGGAAAGAATTAAATCCATGTCAAAAACCCGTTGGTTTGGTGATCCCCTTTTCACTTGAAGCTACAGTGGTATTGGCTTTGTTCATTTTCCTAAGCGTAGAGTTTTCTATATACATTAGGATTTATGTACGGATGGCCAGACTGTAACACCAATCTCTTTGGGTATGATTTACGATTCATCCTCACTATTTTAGGTGAGATAGAGAGAATAAAATACGCGTCATCTTATATTTTTTGCTTTAATAGAAGATAAATACACATGTAATTTTATTTTTACACATAATGTTTTTTTAAATTTACACTTGAAATGTTTTTAAAGCCTGTTAATTTGTCTTTTATTGGTGTTTAGGTATGCAATAAGATTTTTTGTAAACAAATAATTACAGGTGATGAGATGCAAAAAAGTGAACTAAGTAATATTAATATCAGTGATGAGCAAGTGCTGATCACTCCGGAACAATTAAAAGCTAAGCTGCCGCTCAGTCATCAAGCTCGCCAGTTCATTCAACACTCTCGTCAGACAATTGCCAATATTATCCATAAAAAAGATCACCGTTTACTGGTGGTGTGCGGTCCTTGCTCTATTCATGATATTGATGCGGCAAAAGAGTACGCAAAGCGCTTGAAATCACTCTCAGAGCAGTTGAGTGATCAACTGTACATTGTCATGCGTGTTTACTTTGAAAAGCCGCGTACAACGGTTGGCTGGAAAGGTCTGATTAACGATCCTCATCTTGATGGCAGTTTTGATATCGAACATGGTTTACACGTTGGTCGTCAATTGTTAGTTGAGCTAGCGGAGATGGAGATCCCTCTGGCGACCGAAGCGCTTGATCCGATCAGCCCTCAATATTTAGCCGATACATTCAGTTGGGCTGCGATTGGTGCACGCACTACGGAATCCCAAACACACCGAGAAATGGCAAGTGGTTTGTCGATGCCGATTGGGTTTAAAAACGGCACCGATGGCAATTTAGCAACGGCAATCAATGCGATGCAGGCGGCGTCATCCAGCCACCGCTTTATGGGCATTAATAGTGAAGGGCAAGTGGCCTTACTTACCACTCAAGGCAACCCAAATGGGCATGTCATTTTACGTGGCGGTAAGCAAACCAACTACGATTCAGTGTCGGTCACCGAGTGTGAGCAAGAGATGGCAAAACATAAATTGGATGCCTCGTTAATGGTGGATTGCAGCCATGCTAATTCACGTAAAGATTACCGTCGTCAGCCGTTAGTCGCTGAAGATGTGATTCATCAAATTCGTGAAGGAAATCAGTCTATTATTGGCTTGATGATTGAAAGTCACCTCAATGAAGGTAATCAATCTTCTGACCTTCCTCGCAACGAAATGGAATACGGTGTATCGATTACGGATGCCTGTATTAATTGGCCATCAACTGAGGCACTATTACGACATGCTCATCAAGAGCTCGTTCCGTTCTTAGAAAATCGCCTAAAAAAAGGTGAATAAAGGGAAGTGCCATGGCTGTTGAACTTAACGAATTACGTGATCAAATTGATGCTGTCGATAAACAAATGGTCGAGCTGCTTGCACGCCGATTAGCTTTGGTTGAAAAGGTGGGGGAAGTCAAGAGCCGACATGGTCTACCGATTTATGCTCCCGATCGAGAAGCGGCGATGCTGGCTTCTCGCCGCGCTGAAGCGGAAAGAAAAGGCGTCCCGCCACAACTGATTGAAGATATTTTGCGCCGTACTATGCGTGAATCTTATGCCAGTGAAAAGGATTCTGGCTTTAAGTGCTTAAACCCAGAGCTGCGCTCTGTGGTGATTATTGGCGGTCATGGTCAACTTGGTGGCTTATTTGGCCGTATGTTCAAACTGTCGGGCTATCAGGTGAAAGTATTAGGCAGTAAAGATTGGCATCAAGCCGATGAGATACTGCATGATGCCGGTTTGGTTGTGGTGACGGTTCCTATTCACTTAACCGTCGGTGTGATTGAAAAACTTGCTCATTTGCCTGCCGATTGTATTTTGTGCGACCTCACATCGATTAAGTCTAAGCCGCTACAGGCGATGCTTAAAACACACTCTGGCCCAGTGGTTGGATTACACCCAATGTTTGGCCCAGATGTCCCTAGTATGGCCAAGCAAGTGATCGTCTATTGCGATGGGCGAGGAGAAGCGAGTTATCAGTGGTTGCTAAAACAGTTTTCGATATGGGGAGCGAGTTTGTGCCAGATTGATGCCGCAGAACACGATCACGGCATGACCTTGATCCAAGCACTGCGTCACTTCACTTCGTTTGTATACGGTTTACATCTTTCTAAAGAAAATCCGAATATCCAAAAATTACTGCAGCTGAGTTCACCGATTTATCGTTTAGAACTGGCGATGGTTGGACGGCTTTTTGGTCAAGACCCTCACTTGTATGGCGATATCATTTTCTCATCGGAAGAGAACGTTGAGATGATAAAACGTTTTCATGCTTGTTTTGGTGAGGCGTTAACCTTACTTGACGGGCATGAGAAGCAAGCTTTTGTGGAAAACTTTAGCAAAGTGAGTGATTGGTTTGGCAGTTATTCACAACAATTTATGCTTGAAAGTCAAAACCTGTTAAAACAAGCGAACGATGCCATTCATCGTGTTTAAGGCTGTCTGAACGGCGAGTGCGGTTGTTGTGAATACGGCCGCCGCTCATTCTTCCGGTTCATCCCCTAAATCAGACAAGTATTCCAGTTCGCGATGGAGCAAACTTTCATCACCCATGTTCAATTCAACTAAACGTTTCAAATGGCCAATACTTTCAATATCAATGTGATTGATGCTGACACGAATAATGTTGTTTTGAATGTGGATCAACTTGGCGACTAGATTAATAGTGACATCGCTGTCTGGCAGTGTGAAATGGACTTGTGCCATTTCATTGAGCACTAATTTGTCCGCGTCAGGGCATGAGAGCAATAGCCCATGCAGCGACAAATCTTGAATCGTTGTGGTGACGGTATGTTTACCTTGCAATAAGGTGGCAGGCATCTGATAGATGATGCGTGAAAAGCGACGTCTTTCAATCATGGTACTCTCTCTTGTTGAGCGTTGACTTGTGCCAGCTTCGGCTCTGTATCGATCATTGAAAAATTATACCCATTAAGTTTAGACCTAATTGAAGGCAGTGTCGCGAATCCTGCATCTTGTTGTGTGATGCGTGATGTACAAGTAACAAAAAGGCCGCAATAGATTGCGGCCAGAGACTTCAAATACAGAGTTATTTGGTCATACGCTTGTATTTAATGCGGTGTGGTTCAGCCGCTTGAGCGCCCAACGTCTGTTTTAACCACTCAGTGTATTCGCTGTAGTTGCCTTCATAGAATTTCACTTCACCTTCATCACGGTAGTCCAGAATGTGGGTCGCAATACGGTCTAGGAACCAACGGTCGTGCGAGATAACCATGGCGCAACCAGGGAATTCCAGCAGCGCCTCTTCCAATGCGCGTAGCGTTTCAACATCCAGATCGTTGGTTGGTTCGTCGAGTAATAGGACGTTGCCGCCAGCTTTAAGCAATTTGGCTAAGTGAACACGGTTGCGCTCACCGCCCGATAGCTGACCGAGCACTTTTTGTTGATCGACGCCTTTGAAGTTAAAGCGAGAGCAGTAAGCACGCGCAGGAATTTCAAAATTGTTGATCTTGATAATATCCGCCCCTTCAGAGATCTCTTGGAAGACGGTATTTTTGTCGTTCATGCTGTCACGGAACTGATCAACCGAGGCTAATTTCACGGTTGCACCCAATTCAATTTCACCAGAATCTGGTTGCTCTACGCCACTTAGCATTTTAAACAGCGTTGATTTACCCGCACCGTTAGCACCGATGATGCCGACAATCGCTCCTTTCGGCATGCTAAATGATAAATTATCAATCAGTACACGATCACCAAACGATTTGGTTAAGTTACGAACTTCCAATACTTTGTCACCTAAACGTTCGCCCGGCGGGATGAAGAGTTCGTTGGTTTCATTACGTTTTTGATGTTCAGTATTATTAAGTTCTTCAAAGCGTGCCATACGTGCTTTTGATTTTGCTTGGCGGCCTTTCGGGTTTTTACGAACCCATTCCAGCTCTTTTTCAATCGTTTTTTGGCGAGCACTCTCTTGAGATGATTCTTGCTTTAAGCGTTCATCTTTCTGTTCGAGCCACGAGGTGTAGTTACCTTGCCAAGGAATGCCTTCACCGCGGTCAAGTTCTAAAATCCAACCAGCAGCATTATCAAGGAAGTAGCGGTCGTGGGTGATGGCGACGACTGTGCCTGAATAGTCGACAAGGAAGTGCTCTAGCCAAGCAACAGATTCCGCGTCTAAGTGGTTGGTTGGTTCGTCAAGCAGCAGCATGTCTGGTTTTTCAAGTAGCAAACGGCAGATCGCCACACGGCGGCGCTCACCACCAGACAAAACGGCGATTTTAGCATCCCATTCTGGTAGACGAAGTGCATTGGCCGCACGTTCTAAAGCGTTCTCTAAATTATGGCCATCTTTGGCTTGAATCAGAGCCTCGAGCTCACCTTGCTCTTTGGCTAACGCATCAAAATCGGCGTCGGGTTCTGCATATGCCGCATAAACAGCATCGAGGCGAGTTAGTGCGCCAGCCACATCAGAAACGGCCTCTTCCACCACTTCACGCACGGTTTTTGATTCATCCAGTACTGGTTCTTGAGGCAAGTAGCCGACTTTCAATCCTGCTTGCGGGCGTGCTTCCCCATCAATATCAGTATCGATGCCAGCCATGATACGTAACAGGGTGGATTTACCTGAACCATTGAGACCTAAAACACCGATTTTAGCTCCAGGGAAAAAGCTCAGAGAGATGTCTTTGAGAATTTGACGCTTAGGCGGGACAATTTTACTCACCCGCGACATGGTATATACGTATTCAGCCATTGCCGATTGTTCCTAATCTTAGTAACAGAAGAAAGTGCTCATTTTATACCAAAGCGATCGCATTTGTTACTAGGTACCTAATTTTTAGAGCTTAGATGATGTTTTTCATCGATAAAAAAGTAACGAAACATTAAGTTACTAAGTTCATATGTCGCACTTTTATGAATTTAATATTATTTACATCTATGGCCTTTACTTTTTTATCTAGAATCAGCGTAATGAAACGGAAATTCCCTTGCTTTGGATAGGACGAGAGCACATGGCGCTCATGCATTTTATAAGACCGCAGCGATTGTTATCATCAATATTAGCGTTGAGCTCCTTGGTGTGCGGCACCGCGTTTTCAGGCGCAATAGAGGACTTGGATAGTCAACGAGATCTGTACGATCAAGCTCAGAGGTGGTTTGATGAAGATAAAGTTGATGAAGCTAAAAAAATTAGAAATAAGATCAAAAACTATCCATTGACGCCTTATCTGGATTATCGATCTCTGCTGGTCGATATTGGTAACAAACCGCCATTAGCGGTTCAGGTTTTTATCGATACACATCAAGATTTCCCGTTTTCAAACCGCATTCGAGCACCGTATTTAGATGCGTTGGCGGCGAAAGGAAAATGGGCCACCTTGCTTGATTTTCAAAAAGCGGAGCCGAATGATGAGCCTTATCGCTGTCATTACTACAATGCGTATTACCAAACAGGCCAGCGAGATATTGCGTTCAAAGGCGCACAAAAACTATGGCTCAGTGGCAGTAGCATTTCTGACGCTTGTGATCCACTCTTCACCGCATGGAGTGAGCAAGGCGGGTTAACCGATGACTGGTTGCTTAAACGAATGTTATTGGCGTTTGATGGGCGTAATTTAACGCTAATGAAATACTTACAGAAAAAATTAGTTAAGCCAAAATCACAGGCGACAGCGCAAGCGATGATCGATCTCTACCGCTCGCCAGAAAATGTGCTGACTTTTGCTAAACAATACACCGATGGCACGTTTAATCAGCAGTCGATTCAATTTGCGTTAGAAAAGCTAGCACGCCAAGATGCAAAGCTTGCGCAAAGTGTGTACCAAACTCTTCTCGATCAGAAAATACTGGCGGATGCTTATCAGCGTCCTATTGCAGAATATATAGCCAGAATATTGCTCGATACCGAGGAGCAAGCACTCGCAAACTGGCGAGATAGTGTGATAGCGCAAAGCTCAAACAGTCTTTTGCTCGAGCAGAGGATCCGCAAGGCACTGACCGTTGGTCGTTGGGATGAAGTTAAATTCTGGACAGAGCAGCTCCCCGCTGATGAAAAAGCCAGCTTACGTTGGCAATATTGGCTTGGGCGCGCTGATATTGCGTTGGGTGATGAAGCTAAAGGATTACAACGTTTAAATGCGATGATTGGGCAACGTAATTTCTACAGTGTCGCGGCCGCTAATATGGTGAAACAGTCAGTAAATTATCCCAGTACATCGATTAAGCTTAATCCCAATTTATTGACGCCGTATAAAAAAGCCTTAGTACGGATCCAAGAGCTGATTGAACGAGATAAAATCGCGGCTGCAAAAAGTGAATGGAAATGGTTACTCGATCGTGCAGATACAAAAGAAAAAGAGATGCTAGCGGCCTACGCCGACTCCCAACGTTGGTATAGTTTAACTGTGACAGCCTCTATTTCGGCGCGGATGTGGGACAACATGCAATTGCGTTTTCCATTAGCCCATCAATGGTGGTTTAACTTCTATGGCCAAAAACACGACATCGACCCAATTATGCTGATGTCACTTGCTCGTCAAGAAAGTGGAATGGATGTTGAGGCTCAATCGCCCGTTGGCGCTCGCGGTATCATGCAGATTATGCCGAGCACGGCTAAGTATACGGCTAAAAAATATCAGCTGAGCTATAACGATGAACAAGAGTTATACGAGGTGGGCAAAAATATTGAAATAGGCAGCCATTATTTAAATGGCTTATTAAAACAATACGGAGACAACCGTATTTTGGCATTGGCTGCTTATAATGCGGGGCCAAATCGCGTCAGTCAATGGCGAGAGAAAACACAAGGCAAGTTAGATGCTTACGCTTTTATTGAAGCGATCCCTTTTCGGGAAACCCGCGGGTATGTGCAAAATATTTTGATGTTTGAGACTTACTATCGAGATTTGATGGGGATTGAAGGTGAATTTCTCAACCAAGATGAGCTCAATACAAAATATTAATTCCAATACGAAGTGAAAGTTCTACAATAGCGGAACGTATCACTTTGCGAGTACATTCATGCCACACCAACCTGAGTACACTGATTGGCAGCAGCTAATGGAATTGGTTAAATCAGCCACAGAGCAAGAGCAGCACGCAATGCTACTCACCATGATGATGACCCCAGATGAGCGAGATGCGCTCGTGGCGCGTGCGAACATCTTATGTGAGCTACTTAAAGGGGAGTTATCACAGCGGCAGATTAGCCAATTGCTCGGAGTGGGAATTGCGACCATTACGCGTGGCTCAAATGAGCTCAAAAGTAAATCAGAACAAGAAAAGTCGCAATTAGCCGCTCTGCTACTCAAGGTGTCTTAAGGGTTCCTTGAGTTTGCCAACCTTTTATAAATTAGCAGGGAAATGCTCTGGGTTGATAAAAGGGATTAACGCGAGGATCAGTGCTTGATGATAGACCGAGCTGCGAGTGAGCTGGTTATGAGTGAGCAGGCTGATCGCCCCACCTTTCTGTTTGATATTTTGGCAGTCAAACAGTTTATCCATCACATCACCTAGCTCATTTTCATGGCTTAACAGCTTCAATACTTGAGGTGGTAGCATTAAGCTGGCTGAACGCGATTCTCCTCGATGAGTCGCGGATTCAATCACCATCCATGCAAAAGTCACGCTATTCTCAATGCCCGCTTCTAACCCAACGTAATAATCTGCCGTGGGATCTTGCTCTTTCGCATTTCGTACTCGATTAAGTGCGCCTTGATGGGTTTCTTCATCTGTCATCGGTTGATCCGCGACACCACTGGGCACACTCACCCCTTTAAATGAGAAAGTATCCTGCGGAAAGGTACTTTCAAATGCACTTTTGACTGCATTGATTTTGGCCGGGTTAAGAGAGGCAATGATCACGTTTTTCATAAACAGCGTTTAACTCTTTTTGTTGTTGATACCATGAAACCAACGCATTTAATGGCATTGGTTTGGCAAAATAATAGCCTTGCATGAAATCACATTGGTAATCAGCAAGCCAATTATGCATCTCTTTACTTTCAATCCCTTCAGCTGTGACTTGCATTGATTGAGAGTGGCAAAGTTCGATCAAAGGCTTAATGATCTTGTGATTGTCAGTGGTGATGAGTGTATCTAAAAAAAGCCGATCGAACTTAATTTTTTGTACTGGATATTGCACCAATTGAGTAATGGAGGTGTAACCAGAACCGAAATCATCAATCGCCAATCCGTAGCCTAAATGCGATAGTTCGTGAAGCAGTGGAAAACCTTTTGAATTGGCAGAAAAAGTTTCTGTAATTTCAAAATCAATCAAATGGGGAGGAACTGCATTTTCCTGCGCATGTTTATGAATGTAATGAGCTAACTGTAAAGAGTTTAATTCTGCTGATGAAAGGTTAATCGATAACTGAACAGGGTGTTCAAACATTGCTTGCAGTGCATGGAACTCCTCGAAAGCTGAACGGACGACCCAGCGATCAATGTTGCCAAATAATCCAGTTTGTTCAGCTATCGGAATAAATTCTTTTGGTGAAATCGTACCGAGCAGCTTGGATTCCCAACGAAGTAAAACTTCAAATCCTGAGACTGTATTGCCAGCACGATTTAAATAAGGTTGGTAGACCAAGCTAAATTCCTGATCAAAATCACCTCGGCGTAATGCTTGCTCAATATTGGCTCTGCGCAGAACACCCTTATTGAGCTCTGGCGAGTAGTAAGCTATTTGGTTCTTCCCAGCATTTTTTGCTTGATACATGGCCGTATCAGCATTAGATAATAATTTTTCTAAGGTATAGCCATCGGTTGGGTAGGTAGCGATACCAATACTTGCTGTGATAGGGAAATTTCCGAGTGGTGAGTTATGCTGGTTTTGTAATGGGATCAGTAGCTGAGTGGCAAATTCGCTTGCCGCTTGTATAAAACTACTATCAGGTGTAGAAATAAAAATTGAAAACTCATCCCCTGATAGTCGCGCTGCTAGGCTTTTTACTTGATACTTTTCAAAGAAAAAGTTGCGCAATGAGCCAATATGCTGTGCAAAGTTGACTAATAATGCATCACCGACCTGATGTCCATATTTATCATTGACGTATTTGAAATTATCTAAATCAATATACAAAACCCAGATGTTATCGGTGTGTCTTGCGTTTGCTAGCACTCTTTCTACTGATTGTTGAAAGTGGTGGCGATTGGCAAGTTTTGTTAAGTGGTCGTATTCTGCAAGTGCTTTTGTTTTCTTATATGTGGTATCAAGCTCCTGATACATATCGTAAAAACGAGAGGATAGCCGGCCAATTTCATCGTTACTCTTGAGAGTTTCGATATTGTCACGCTGCTTATTCTCTACTTCTTTCAATTGTTGATCTAATTGGGATATGGGCTTGATTACATATCGGTATAATAAATACAAAAGCAGCAACACAGTCACTAGAGTCGATATTCCAAACGACAACGCTAACCGTTTTTTAATGGCATAAAGTTTGTCGTTAATTAGATACTGTGCAGGATCAAGCGTGGCATAAAGATCTGATTTTAATTCAACAGTTTGTGTTAATCCTACCTTTTTAATATCCGCTGCGTCAGTGAAAAAAATGGTACTTCGGTTATCAAATTCTATTTTCTTCATCAGTCGATTAAAGGGTTCGAGTACGACGAAAACAACAACAAAGAAAATTTTATCGCGGTTATAGCTAAGCGGTGTCGTAAGTGTTTGAGTATCTAAAACATCATACCGAACTAGAATACCTTCACCGCTGGAATTTGTCGTATAGTCAACATAAGAGGTTTTCTGTGTGCTATCGAAAGTGTCTTGTATGTGGTTGAGAATTTTTGTATCGATTTTGGCGAAGGGATCACCACTATTTTCGGCATAATAAAGAACATTTTTGCTGCCATCCAAAATCGATAACGCAATGAAATTATTCTCTTGTGATTGGAGAATGTCCAATGTTTGCTGAAAGTTATCAACCAGTTCTAACTCTCGATAAGGGTTGCGCTCATGTGCAACGTAATGACGAATGATATCGCTTTTCGTTAGGGTGTAAGCGTAGCTATTCACCAGGTATTGGGTTTGACGAAAGTGACCCGCGAGTTTTTCCATACTCAGTTGAAGATAGCTTTCTTCTCTTTTCAGCAAAGCATCTTTTTGATTGGAGTAGATAATGTAACTAGATGCCACTGCACTGAGAAGAATAACCGGTGTTATCAGCAACAGAATTCTATTGTTGAGCTTCATGTTGTTCCAAAATACTGTTAATGATTTTTGCTCTCAAACTAATATCGGCAGGGAGCAATTCGCTATCAATAATGCCTTGTTCTAACAAAGCTGGGTTTGGAAATAATGATGCATCATTTCGGTAATTATCTGTCATTAAATTTAGGGCACTTAAGTTTGGTGTCGCAGCTTTAATATCTTTTGCATTTATTGCGGCAACTTCTGGGCTCAATAAGTGGTTTATAAACTCTTTTGCATGCTCTTTATTTTTTGAATTGCTGTTGATGGCTAAACAATCCACCCAAATATAGGGTCGGCCTTGCGGGGTGACAAAATCCCAATCATTGCTGCCAAAATACTTATTCAATGAAAATTGGTCACCGCTGTATGCGAGTGCCATATCTAAGCTATCACTGTCAGGATGGCTTCGGACGTAACTCAATATATATTCATAGGTTAAGATGTTGTGATTCACGGATAGCATCTTTTGATAAGCCTGTTTCAGTGCATTATCGTTATTTGTAATTGGCGATTGTTGTTGGGCATACAATGCTGGCAACAGGGTTTCAACGGTATCGTGAAGCATCCCAACATGGCCTTGGAGTGCTGGTGGCATGTCGATGAGATCAGCCCAGTTTTTGGGTTTGGCTGGAAATTTACTTTTTTTGTAGACGATGCCTACGGTTCCCCAAAAGTAGGGAACGGCGTGGCTACCGCAAGCTTGATTCCATTTCGTATCATTATGCTTTCTATTGGGCAGAGTACTCAGATCTTCAAAGGTGTTGAGCTGAGAGTAGATAAGAGCTGATACGTTATCTAACACTACAATATCAAAAGGCAGTTGGACACTTTTGACCATCAATAGACTGCGTTCATCGTCATTATCAAAATGATATAGATTAATATCGATGCCGCTGCTTTGCCGCCATTGATCAACGATTTGCGGTGACATAGTGTCTTCCCACAAATAAATATTGAGCTCTGAGCTTCGAATGTGCGCTGAAATGCCTAGCAGAAATAGCATTAAAGCCAAAGGATGGATTTTCATCATGATATAAGTAGATGAACCTTATTTATTGGAAAAGGGCATCGTTCACAATGAAAGTGTCACAGATATCTTATGACGTGTGGAATATATTCCGTGAATTCAAAGTAAGCTGACAGCCCAAAACATAGTGATTAATTATGTGTGAAATGATTGGGCATTATATGAACTATGTTGATGTCTGTCAGCTGACTTATGTCAAATATTTGACTTAAATGTGATTATTGAAGTTTTACTTGGGTCGGTTTAACATTTTCGCTTGGGTAGCAGCCTAATACTTTTAAATGCTTAGTGATTTTTGTTAGCTCATTCAATGCTTGCTGCATTTCAATGGAATCAAGATGAGATTCAAGATCAACATAGAACATTTCTTCCCAAGGATTACCCATAATAGGTCTCGATTCCAATTTGGTCATATTGATCCCGTAGCGTTGCAGCACTAACAAGCTTTCAACAAGTGAACCAGCTTGTTGCGATGTCGACATGATTAATGTCGTCTTCGCTGGAATTTGAGTAGAGACTTCCACGGGTTTTCGCGCAACAACAATAAAGCGAGTCTGGTTTTCTGTTTGATTGGCGATATTAGATTTGATCGATTGTAAGCCGTACAGTTTACCGCTGGAGGCATTGCCAATTGCGGCAACATCGTTGCGATTAAGCTGCTGTACTTTTTGCATCGCATCAGCGGTGCTCGCACAGGTTTCAAGTGTAACGCCTTTTAGGCGGCTTAAAAATTCGCTGCACTGCTGGTGGGGCTGTGGGTGTGAATAAAGGATTTTAAGCTCTTCCAAACGTAATTCAGAGGTGGCGACCAAGCAGTGCTCAATCGGTAAAGTGAGCTCACCGACAATGTACAAGGTAGTATGTTGCAGCAAATCATACACTTCGTTAATTGAACCTGAACTGGTATTTTCAATCGGCAATACCCCATAGTCGGCATGACCCGATTCAACTGTTTTAGTGACTTCTTTAAACTGATCGCAATTGAGTTCGATCAACTCTGTATTTTTACGACTGAAGTACTCACGGGTTGCAAGATGGGAGTAAGAACCTTTAGCACCTAAAAAAGCAACCCTTGCCAGCGGTTTACGGCTCAGTTGCGGATTGGCTAGATTCTGCAAGTATGCTTGCTGTAGCAAGACGGAGTCTTCAATGATGGTATGAAATAGTTTAGTAATGTACTGAGCATCTAAATTGTATTTTTCTTTACCAGTATTAATCAATTTGACTAAAAGTTGCTGTTCACGTATTGCATCTCTCACTGGTTTTGCGGTTTCCACTTTGCTTTTAGCGACTTCAATGCTGAACTTTCGACGTTCTGCCAGTAGGTTTAGCAGTTGATCATCAAGCTCGTTCAGTCGCAAGCGGATCTCTTCAAGTGAATAGTGCTTTTCAGTCATAAAAATGTCCTTGTAAAAAAGCCTCCCAGTGGGAGGCTTCCTGTTCGTTTTTGACTTATCTTCTGTCAACGACCATGCCTCCAAGGTTATTGGAGAAAAAAGAAGTCAAAAAAGAACAGTGAGGTTAAGTGCATAAGAAGGTGATTTCTCTTTGAATGTAAAGACACAATAAGCAAGCAACCGTAGAGCGTCAAGCAAAAAAATAGCGCTTGAAAGCGCTATTTTTCATCATATTAAACTTTATTCAACTTCTTCTTCTACTTCCGGTTTGTCGGTACGACGAGCTTCCGGTTTATGGCGCAGTTTGTTGAGTTGGCGTTCTAATTTTTGTTCTACCTCATTGATAGCTGCGTAAAGATCTTCATGGGTTGCAGAAGCGACTAATTGTCCTTTGGGTACCGTGATAATAGCTTCGAATCTTTTTTGTTTATTAGGCTCTTCACTAAAGCTAGCTTGGCATCCTATGATATCCACTTGCCATTTTTCTAGTTTTTTAAATTTGCTCTCAATGTGAGTGCGGATTGCAGAGGTGATGTCGATATTTTTACCAGTGATAGTTACTTTCATAGATGTTTTCCTCTGTTGCATCCCTCATGGGTTAACTTCAGATTACTGATTTAATACTAAAGTAATGTGATCCAGATCACTTTATTGGATGTGATTTCAAAGGGCGAGTTTAAACGTGATCTCACGCAAAGAGTGCTGACAAAGAGTAAAGAAAAAGCTTGTGATTCCTATCAATCTGGATAGATTGGTTAAAGGATCAAGCTAAGAATTTCCCATTTTTAGGGTGTTTTTGCGGCCTAAAAAGAGCGCTGCTCATTTCTTATTCAAGTGTTTTTTGTGATCTTTATTCTAACGATGTTTTGAACACCTCCCTTTTTATTTCAGTTTTTCAGTTTTCCCTGCACCACTCATTTTCCAGCCGTCTTTTGCTGGCGTGTTATTATTCCCATCGACTCCAAATAAAAAAACCACTCAAAGCGTGAGTGGTTTTCATGGCGTACTTAAGCTTATTGCAAACTATTGTGGATTGAGTGCAATTAACTTTTGAGTTCTGGCAATGGCATCGTTCAGTTTGAGCTGTTTATACGCTTCCAACTGAATGTGTAATGATTTGCGAGCCGCTTCAGTGTCTGGATACGTTTTTTGTAGCTCCTGAGCACGGTTGATAGCCGCAATCCAAGATTCACGGCGTAAGTAAAAATCAGCTGTGGCAAGGTCATATTCAGCCAGTCTATTTTTTAACGCGAATAAGCGTTTATGAGCATCTTCTGCATAAGGGCTTGTTGGGTAGCGTTGCAGCAGTTTTTTAAAATCAGCAAACGCAGCTTTTACCGGTTCTGGATCACGATCTGCGCGATCGACATTAAATAGGTCATGCATGAAGTTGCGATCTTGCGCCATATGCGTCAAACCACGCATGTAGAGTACCCAATCCATTTTTTCATGGGTTGGATTCAAACGGGTAAAGCGTTCAATGGTCGCTAAACCTAACGCAAGATCATCGTTTTTGTAGTAAGCGTAAATAAGGTCAAGTTGAACTTGTTCTGAATACGCGCCGAAGGGATAACGTGAATCTAACGCCTCAAGTTTTTGAATGGCCGTTAACCAGTTACCACTTTGCAGTGAGGTTTGTGCTTCTGAGTATAATTCAGAAGGCGGCACATCAGGGACAATCTCTTCGCTGCTTGAACAGCCAAATAACAGTGATAATGCGAGTAAGCCTGATAAAGTGTGGTGTTTCATGACAGGAGTCGTTTCCTTGAATTAATGCTTCTTAATTGAGTGCGTAATCGCTTTACAAATCGTTTCGTTACTTTCTTAGCAGTAACAGATACAATGACGCCATATTTTATCCATACTAGACGCTATTAGTCTCACGGTTTTTAAAAAAGTTCGATATGGCTCAGCAGATTGAATTAACAAATACAGTAAAAGATAGCCAGTTAGGTCAACGTTTAGACCAAGCTGTCGCTGAATTATTCGCAGATTTCTCTCGTTCACGTCTAAAAGAGTGGCTTTTAGAAGGCAAAGTTCAGGTCAATGGTGAGGTGATCACTAAACCAAGAACGAAAGTCATGGGGGGAGAAATCATTACGGTCCAAGCCGAGCTTGAAGATGAAGAGCGTTGGGAAGCGCAAGATATACCTTTAAATATCGTGTATGAAGATGACGATATTATGGTCATCAACAAACCACGAGATTTTGTCGTTCATCCAGGCGCGGGTACTCCAGATGGCACAGTCTTAAATGCACTGTTGTTCCACTATCCAGCTATTGCAGAAGTACCTCGTGCGGGGATTGTGCATCGTTTGGATAAAGATACGACTGGTCTAATGGTGGTCGCTAAAACGGTTCCTGCACAAACACACTTAGTTCGAGCGTTGCAAAAGCGTAAGATTACGCGTGAATATGAAGCGATTGTGATCGGTACTATGACTGCTGGTGGGATGATCGATAAGCCGATTGGCCGCCACTCAACAAAACGTACATTGATGGCGGTAAGCCCGATGGGTAAACCAGCGGTAACTCACTATCGTGTGGCCGAGCATTTTCGTGAACATACGCGACTTCGTTTGCGTTTAGAAACGGGCCGTACTCACCAAATTCGTGTGCATATGTCATATTTACAGCATCCTTTGCTTGGGGATACCGCCTATGGTGGCCGCGCTCGCATTCCGAAAGGGGCAACGCAAGAGCTGACCGATATGATCCGTGGTTTTGATCGTCAGGCTTTGCATGCCGTTATGCTTCGACTTGAGCATCCTGTGACTGGTGAAATGCTAGAATTTCATGCGCCAGTACCTGACGATATGATCATTATGGCGGAAGCTTTACGCGTAGATACTAAGTTGAATAAAAAAGACGAGTTCTAATGCAGAAGATCATCCCTAACTGGAATGCACCTAAACATGTAAAAGCTTTCTCCTCGACTAGAGTCGGTGGCTTTTCGTTAGCTCCTTATCAAGAGCTGAATTTAGGCATGCATGTTGGGGATGATCCTTTATCCGTTGAAAAAAATCGCCAATGGCTAACGCAGCAAGCGGCGATGCCCTCTGAACCTATTTGGCTTGAACAAACGCATTCAACACAAGTGCTAGAGGTTACTCAACCTACTCAGCAGATTCTGAGTGCCGATGGTGTTTTTACCCATCAGCATAATGTGGTTTGTTCTGTAATGACCGCTGATTGCTTACCTGTTCTACTCACTAATCACCAAGGCAGCGAAGTGGCTGCAGTTCATGCTGGTTGGCGCGGTTTAGCTAATGGGATACTCGAAAATGCGCTCGCCAAATTTTCTAGTGATATCCTAGCTTGGCTCGGTCCTGCTATCGGTCCTACGGCATTTGAAGTCGGTGATGATGTATACCATGCCTTTGTTGATCAAAATACCAAAGCAAAGGCCGCATTTTCTCTTCAAGAGAATGGAAAATGGCTAGCAAATATTGCACAGTTAGCCACGTTAAGGTTGCATCAATGCGGTGTTTCAGAAATATCAGATAGCGGCCTTTGTACCTTCCATAATCCTCATCAGTTTTATTCCTATCGACGCGACGGAATCACAGGTCGCCAAGCTTCATTTATTTGGATTGAAGAGTAACTTACGCAAGATCAATCTTCCCTAACTTGCCCCTTGAAAAAGCACTAGTGCGTAGCCATCTTTAGCTACGTAAGATTAGTTTCTCAATTAAGGTGAGGAAAGTTGGTATGCGTCTTGATCGATTTACAAGCAAATTTCAAATTGCCATTTCTGATGCTCAATCATTGGCATTAGGCCGTGATCATCAATATATCGAGCCTGTTCATTTGATGGTGGCATTGCTCGATCAAAATGGCAGTCCAATTCGTCCACTTCTTACTATGTTAAGTGTGGACGTTATGCAATTGCGCTCGAAGCTCAGTGAGATATTAGACCGTTTGCCAAAAGTTAGCGGTATCGGTGGTGATGTTCAGCTTTCTAGCGCAATGGGTACTATGTTCAATTTGTGCGATAAACTCGCGCAAAAACGGCAAGATTCCTACATTTCTTCGGAAGTATTTTTGCTAGCCGCACTAGAAGATAAAGGCGCGCTTGGTCAATTACTCAAAGAAATAGGGCTTACCGAGAAAAAAGTTTCTGAAGCAATAGAAAAAGTGCGTGGAGGTCAGAAAGTGAATGATCCAAATGCAGAAGAGCTAAGACAAGCGCTTGAGAAATTCACAATAGATCTAACTGAACGAGCGGAACAAGGCAAACTTGATCCTGTCATCGGGCGTGATGATGAAATTCGTCGCACCATTCAAGTATTGCAACGCCGGACCAAAAACAACCCCGTGATTATTGGTGAGCCCGGTGTAGGTAAAACGGCGATTGTGGAAGGGTTAGCGCAGCGCATTATTAATAATGAAGTGCCAGAAGGTCTACGTGGTCGTCGAGTATTGTCATTAGACATGGGGTCTTTGGTCGCAGGGGCTAAGTATCGTGGTGAATTTGAAGAACGCTTAAAATCGGTGCTTAACGAGCTAGCGAAAGAAGAGGGTAATGTCATCCTCTTTATTGATGAATTGCACACTATGGTCGGTGCAGGTCGAGGCGAAGGCGCAATGGATGCGGGGAATATGCTTAAGCCCGCTCTGGCTCGAGGAGATCTACACTGCGTCGGTGCGACCACTTTAGACGAATATCGTCAATATATAGAGAAAGATCCGGCACTTGAGCGACGTTTCCAAAAGGTACTGGTTGATGAACCTAGCGTAGAAGACACCGTAGCTATTTTGCGTGGTTTGAAAGAGCGTTATGAGCTCCATCACCATGTGGAGATCACCGATCCCGCTATTGTTGCTGCTGCGAGCTTATCGCACCGTTATATTTCTGATCGCCAGTTGCCCGATAAAGCGATTGACTTGATCGATGAAGCCGCTTCAAGTATTCGAATGCAAATAGATTCAAAGCCAGAATCTTTAGATAAGCTTGAGCGCAAAATTATTCAGCTGAAAATTGAGCAACAAGCGCTAACGAATGAACACGATGAAGCGAGTGAAAAACGCTTACAGGTGTTAAACGAAGAGTTAAAAGTGAAAGAGCGCGAGTTTGCTGAGCTGGAAGAAGTTTGGAATGCGGAAAAAGCAGCTCTTTCGGGTACTCAGCATATTAAGTCCGAATTAGAGCAAGCGCGTATGGATATGGATTTCGCACGTAGAGCGGGTGACTTGAACCGTATGTCAGAACTTCAATATGGCCGAATTCCTGAACTTGAAAAGCAGCTCGACCTTGCAACCCAAGCTGAAATGCAAGAGATGACTTTGCTACGCAACAAAGTAACTGATGTAGAAATTGCGGAAGTGCTTTCAAAGCAAACTGGTATTCCAGTTTCTAAAATGCTGGAAGCTGAGAAAGAAAAACTGCTGCAAATGGAGGATGCGCTGCATCAACGAGTTATCGGACAAGTTGAAGCCGTCGAAGTGGTATCAAATGCGATTCGCCGTAGCCGAGCTGGGTTATCTGATCCAAATAGACCGATTGGTTCCTTCTTATTCTTAGGGCCAACTGGTGTGGGTAAAACTGAATTGTGTAAAACACTCGCAAACTTTATGTTTGATAGTGAAGATGCCATGGTGCGAATCGACATGTCTGAATTTATGGAAAAACACTCAGTAGCGCGATTAGTCGGCGCGCCTCCAGGTTATGTGGGCTACGAAGAGGGTGGCTACTTGACCGAGGCTATTCGTCGTAAACCGTACTCGGTTATCTTGTTGGATGAAGTTGAGAAAGCACACCCTGATGTCTTTAATATCCTGCTACAGGTATTAGATGATGGGCGCTTAACTGATGGACAAGGACGCACAGTTGATTTTCGTAATACAGTGGTAATTATGACCTCAAACTTAGGGTCTTCACAAATTCAAGAAAAATTCGCAAGCTTGGATTATGAAGGCATTAAAAAAGAGGTAATGGAGATTGTAGGTAAACATTTTAGACCAGAGTTCTTAAACCGAGTGGATGAAAGTGTAGTATTCCATCCGTTGGCGCAAGAACAAATTAAATCGATCGCTTCTATTCAATTAGCCCGTCTTGGTAAACGAATGGAAGAGAAAGGTTATCAGCTTGAGGTATCTGAAAAAGCGTTAGAGCTGATTTCTCAAGTTGGGTTTGATCCTGTTTACGGAGCAAGACCATTGAAACGCGCGATTCAACAAAGCGTTGAAAATCCATTAGCGAAAGAAATCTTGGCAGGAAGAATCCTACCGGATAAAAAAGTTAAGCTAGTTGTTAGCAATGACCAAATTATTGCTCATCAAGACTAAACATTTACATTCAAAAGGGCCAGAAATGGCCCTTTTTGTTGTCATCCCTAAACCACCGCCTTGGGCGGTGGTGATTGAACCTTGGGGCTATTGCCCGAAGGAGTGCCCATGCTAGAAG
>NZ_CAWMCN010000113.1:0-7493 GCF_963865925.1 Vibrio sp. ZOR0018
GAGTTTGTTTACATAAAAATCAATGGCTTCATCATAATCTTTTACAACTAAAGCAATATGGACAATGTTCTGTTTCATAGCATTCCTTATTGAAGATTTCGACTGGTAGCATAACGCCGCATTAAGGGGCAGACAACGCCACCACAGAACTAAAATAGACAACCGTAAACACAAATTTTCAAGTAAACCACGAATGCCACGCGTTGACTGTCCCTCTTAAATGCTTTGTTATGTGTTTTTACTCATATAATGCGAGGGTGTTTTGTAATTGCTCACTGAAATTGAATATATCATCCACAGTTTCGATCGGATGCCGAGTTTCATTCTTAGCTTCGTCAAAGATGCCAATATATTTCTGCTTAGTATTAAACCACAAACGGCATAGAGGCTTGCGATTGTTATCATCGAGCAGAATCCCAAAATAGCTTTGAGTATCACGCGCACAAACTCTCTGTACTTCTACTTTTTGCCTAAGTATTGCTTTAACTATATTAAAACCTTCTATTTCTTCTTCTGTAGTAAGAATTTTAGATTTTTCTGAACTTTCATTTGCGTCTTCAGCAGGAATAACTTGAGTTTCAACATTAATCGATTCTTTGACGTCAGCACCAATAGCTGATTTTAGACGGGCATTTATACTGTCATTGAGAAACTGCTTTAAAGCTTTAGTGGTAATGTCTAGGAATTGAGATTTCACTTTTGCAGTTTGAACACCGTCATAGACGCGAGAAGTAAAGAACTTCACAAAATCTTCTTCTGGGTTTTGGAACTGCTCACCTAGAACTTTCTTTATTTGGTTCAAATATTTTAATTCACCTGCTGCATCAACTACAGATTCAACATCAAAGGAGGATTTAGTTAATTTTTTTATTTCAGGGACAACATGCTCATCTAAATTTTCGAGATCTAATGTCAAAAATGGCTTTTCATCCATTTTATTAGGAGCATCCAAATCAGTGAAAAATTGATATTCTGAGCCATTAGTTAAAATGGCAATACGTGCATTTGTTACTGAGAAATATCGAAATAATTGGTTGGCATGCTTTGTTGATAATGATTCACTATACTTCTTACATTCAATTAGAATTTGAACTACACCATCTTTGATCAACGCATAATCAACCTTTTCCCCCTTTTTAGTTCCAGTATCAGCCGTAAACTCAGGTATAACCTCATTTGGATCGAATACGTCATAGCCAAGGACCGAATGCAGAAAGGGCATAACTAAAGCATTTTTTGTTGCTTCTTCGGTAGCCAGATTAGCCGAAACTTGAGAAACTTTCTTCGAAAGAGCCTGAAGCCGTTCAATAAAATCCATAAAATACTCCATTACATGCATTGAAAAAGATTGATTATACCCGATAAAAGCTAATGGAAACGTCGTTCAGTTAAAAGTTTAAAGTCGAGAAACACATAACGCCCAATTAAGGGGTGAACAACGGCCCTACCCAAACCTAAAGCATTGTGCCATAAACACTAATTTTGAAGTAGAAGCAAAAATGCCAAGCGTTGTGAATCCCTCTTAAATTGCTTGTTATGAGTATTTTTCAACTTGTTCGCCAAAACGGTTATTACCAGTACCAACATAGGTCATAGCATTCAGTTCGAATAATTTTCCACATGCTGAACACTTGAAAACACACCAAATAATATCAGGCCAACTACTACTCTTGATTGAATCAAAACTAGTATAGTAAGGCTGGTTTATCAGAGGTTCTTCAGATAATTCTTCATTGGCAATGCACTGCGTAATCATATCGACGACATCTGCCAATTTTTTTGGTGATGTAGGACGTCTTTCATTTTTATGCTTAGAACACTGTGAACAAAACTCTGTCATATATTACCCATATACTCATAACGCCGCGTTAAGGGGCGCAGGCACGCAATACAAAAGTTGCTGCATAGCACCTTAACCACCAAACAAACTGCAAACCGAAAATGCCACGCGTGCCAAGTCCCTCTTTAACGCTTTGTTATGCTTAAGCTTCAATGACTTACGTATTACGCGAACCAAGATTAACTCAGCTTTGATTCGCAAACAAAGGCCAAAACGTAGGAAAACGAAATGACTCATAGTTTTGAAAATCGGACTTTGAGCTTTGGCTGCTCAAACTGAAAAACCTAAGATCAAACTTTTGATTGAGCCAACCGCCCTGACCTCGCGCTTACCCGAAAATTGATTGAGGCATTTCTCTGAAATCCCAGCGCCAAAGAATAATTGTCCGGAAAACAGCGCCCACTGAAGCTAACTTGCCGACAAACTCGAAACCAACCAGCCGAGGGAGTAAAGAAAAACCATAAACCACTGTTTTAAAATGATTAAGCATAACGCCGCGTTAAGGGGCGCGGGCACGCAATACAAAAGTGACCGCATAACACCTTAACCACTAAACCCAACGCAAACTGAAAATGCCACGCGTGCCAAGTCCCTCTTTAACGCTTTGTTATGCTTAAGCTTCAATGACTTACGTTTTACCAGAACCAAGATTAACTCGACTTTAACTCACAAACAAAAGCCGAAAACCAAAAAACTGAAATGACTCATAATTTTGAAAATCAGACTTTGAACTTTGGTGGCCAAAACTCAAAAACTAAGATCAAATTTCTGATTGAGCCAACCGCCCCAACCTCGAGCTTGCCCGAAAATTGATTGAGGCAATTCTTTGAATTTCCAGCGCCAAAGAATAATTGTCCGGAAAAAGCGCCCACTGATGCCAACTTGCCGACAAACACAAAACCAATCAGCCGAGGGAACAAAGAAGAACCATAAACCACTGACTTTTTGGTGATTAAGCATAACGCCCAATTAAGGTGTGAAGCACGCAACCACAGCACTTCATTTGACCACCGTAAACACCGAGCCAAACCCGAACCAAAAATGCCAAGCGTGCTGAATCACTCTTAAATTGTTTGTTATATCAATGCTTAAGTAGTTCGAACAATATGTCTCCATACTTGTTTCGATTGTAAATTACACCACCCGAATTTTTGTCATCAAATGTGCCACCATCTAATCCACCAAAACTCAAGAAGCCTACTTTATATAGTTCACCAGCCGTTAACTGGTCGTCTGCACACCCATTCTCGAATACTAATATATATTGAAGATCACTGAAGAATGTGCGTTCAATCATTTGGCAAATTCTAATAGCGTCATCGTAGCTACACGCATTCATGAAAAGTCTTTCAAATACCTTTGCGTAAAGCTCAAATTTTCTATTATCATCAGCCTTATCGATAAGGGATAATATTGTTTCCCCAAAGCGTTCTCTTTGCTCTGGAGTTAACATTTCTTCAGCAATAAACCTGAGTCGAGCTTCTTCATTAGTTTTATTCAATTCACTTAAAAAGGTGACAAGCTTTTTTACATATTGCCTTTCTCGTACAGCGACACCTGTTTGGTATAGAGAAACCGCAGTTCCAACGACCGGTATATCTTTAAGTACTCCATCATCTAGTACCGAATCTATTGCGATCTCAGCCAATTCAGTTCCAGTACCACCTAATTGCTGCCCCATAGTACTTACTAATGATTCTTCTAAACTTAGTTTATCCATACAACTCTTAAAATACCCTCTTATTGATATAACGCCCAATTAAGGGGTGAACAACGCCGCCATCCAAACCTAAAGCATTGTGCCATAAACACTAAATTTGAAGTAGAAGCAAAAGTGCCAAGCGTTGAGAATCCCTCTTAAATTGCTTGTTATGCCTGACCTGCCTCTACCGCTGAAAAGTGATGGTTAGGTGTATAAATCAAACAACTCTCATTTGAAACTTGATGAACTACGGCGTACAAAGAATTGATCTGAGTTGATACACCTGAGATAGCAGTATAAAGCTGAAATAGCGATACTTTTCCTGAAATAGCGTTATTTATGAGCTGAAGTCTTTCCCTTTTGTCGATATCAGAATGGAAGAACTCTGAGTTAAACCACAAGTTGATAATTTCTCGATTACTCACCGAGTACCCCATTTCACTACTCATTCTTGTCCTGTTCATAGCATTAAGGTACAAAGCACGGAGACGGTCAATATAGTTCTTTGCCCATTCATCTTTTGCATTTTTCCGAAGAATACCAATAATTCTCTCAACTCTAGTCGGCTCTTTTTCAGCGTAAAAGAATCGAAACTTGAGCGCCAAATATTCAATATGTTCTATATCTGGTGTATTTGCTTTAAATGTAGACTTCTTAATATCTATATCATCAGTAATTTGGCGACTCGAAATTGCTCCCTTATAGTATCGCTTCATAGCAATTTCAAACTCTTCAGCTCTTTTTTTGAACTCTAGAATTGCAGATAATTCGTTGTCTCGAAGAGAAGACAATTCAGTTTCTCGTTCAATTAAAAAGTCTGGAATGTTCAATTTACCTCCTAAGGCATAACGCCAAATTAAGGTGTGAACAACGCTAACCACCTTACCTAAACCATTGTGCCATAAACACTAAACTGGCTTGAAGTGAGAACGTCGAGCGTTGTGAATCACTCTTAAATTTATTGTTATATGCTTACTCGAAGCTACATTGAAACTGCTTCGATTTTGTTTCCGTCTAAGTCACGTACGAATGCTGCATAGTAAGTTTCACCATACTCTGGCCTTAAGCCTGGCTTACCTGCACATGAACCACCCAACTCTATGGCTGTAGCATAGAACTGGTCAACAGCTTCGTTTGAAGGCGCATTGAAAGCAACATGAACACCATTACTTGATGTCGCTTTTCCTTCACAAGGGCTTCCGACCCAAAATTCAAAGCTTTCACCATAAGCTGCTGCGATATTTTCTATATAATGAGCACGCTTAATAGACAAAGTAGAAAGAACTGAGTCATAAAAACTAACTGCTTTTACCACATCAGAAGCACCAACTGAGACGTGATTTAGAATCATTTTTAAGTCCTTTTATTGGTTGAAACTTGAAAGCATATAACGCCCAATTAAGTGGTGAACAACGCACTGGCCAAGCCGCTGCATTGCACCGTAAAACACTTTACCTGACGCATAGTAAAACTGCCACGCGTTGAGAATCCACTTGAATTGTTTGTTATATTCGTAGCCTATTGATTAAAAAGCTGTTCTACCGTTTTCATTGGTAAGAACATACGAATACGCCCATTATGTTCGCACAACACTTCAAAACCGAACTTCGTATAGAACGCTTGAGCGGAGTCTGTCAGACAGTCCACAACAATTGCGTATACCCTCATGTGATGATTCACTTCCCACAAGTACTTCAGTGCGCGAATTAGACTAATTTTTCCGAGCCCTGAGCCATGAAACTCTTTGTGCACAGCTAATTGAGCCAAAAGAAAAACAGGGATTGGATACCTAGGAAGTTTCTTTGCTAGTTGTGCCGGCAATGTTTCTCGACTGATTGAACTCGGTGCAACACTATAAAATGCACAAATAGCGAATTTTTGATTTAACAATGGTTGAGCACTAGGTAAAACCATTGTTCGGCTAACACCTGCTTGCATGTGCTTTGCAGCTTGAGTTTTGATAAATGTGTTTAGCTCTTGCTCACCACAGTCAAATGAGTCGCGATCATGCTTTGATTTACTAAGTTCTACAAACTCTTTACCCCAACTCACTTGATACCACTCTTATCTGTAAATTTAACCGCTTCAAGCAAAGCTTGATTCGGTGTTTTTACTTTATTACACGCAGCCATAAACTCGTCAAAAACACTGTCTTTAACCACAATACTTTCGTGCTCCTCAATAACATGAGTCGCATCTTCGTCCATAAGTCTCACTACATATTCAGTGAGACTTTTTAAACCAAGTAAAGCCGATGCTTTTTCGGCTTTTGCCTTGATCTCTTCATCAAGGCGGATATCTAAACGTGCCGTTGCCATAACTCCTCCTGCGTACGGATACATTCCGTAACCTGAGAGATTATGGTCCAAACTTAAAGCACATTCAATTCGTACGGAAAGTTTACGGGACGAGGGAGAATATAACGCCCGGCTAAGGGGTTGACAACGCACCGCCGAACTCAAAAAACACACTGTAAACACTGAACTTCAATTTTGCACTAAACGTTTGTTATGCAGAAGTTACACTAAATTTGATTAAGAAAACAATCAAAACATTGGTTAAGTGAACCAAGAATCAACCCAAGCCTGAACCGTGATAAATAAGCCACCAAACAAAGTCCACCTTTCAGCAACAAACCAAGCTTTTGAATGAGACAAACTCACCGAGCAAGACTTTCAGCAAATGCGAAATGATCGATTAACTTGCCCTTTCCACACTTTGCACCCGCAAAACTGACAACGCGCCAACGCTAAAACCAATTGAGGCAAACAAAGAAATTTGCCTATTTTACGGTTTGAGTTAACCACGAATTTGAGGGTAAAAATGCTCATTTGCCGACAACACAAAACGAATGGCCGGAGAAATCCCAAAAGATTGAACCCCTAAATTTACCTGAGTTGCATAACGCCCTGTTAAGGGGTGAGCAACGCAATACCGAAGCCACCGCACACCACCTTAATCACTAAAATCAACGCATAGTAAAAATGCCACGCGTTGCGAATCCCTCTTGAACAGTTTGTTATGTTTCTATGCTGCGAGCTGTGATTTCTTGTAACCTAAATATTTTCTGCCTAGTTCATTTAGACTATAACCCAATACATCGTTGCCACTATCATCAGTCACATAGCCTTCATTTTTAAGAAACCCTTGATTCTCTAACTCTTGTAAAGCCCTTTCTACCTCTGCATCTGGCAACATTAACGCTTTACCAATATCTGATGCGATCTGGACATTCCCATCTTTTAACCCTGTGTGCTCATTTAGAATTCTGTATTGAACTTCAGGTAGGTTTATTTTACTTGGATCAGCTTTTGGATCGAGAGGAGAAAGTTCCGATAGCTTATAGTATAAATTACGATTTTCTTGAGTTAATTCACTTATTGTTTTGTTAAGCTCGGTTTGCGATTCTTGGTTTTCTGCGATGATTTCTCGTATTTTCTTATCTTTTTGAACAAGTTCATTACGAAGCTGCATTGACTGTTCGACAGATAAACGTTGATTCATAGAAAGAGTCTGCTTCAACTGCTTTTGAATGTGCTGGACTCTCTCCCAAATCCAAAATGGCACAAATGCAGCTAGCGGATATATGATAGAAATTGCTCCCCCTACGACCACTGGATAAACAATATTTGTATCAATATCAGAGTAGTTTGCTGAAAAATATTCAATTTTATCTTCAATTTTGGCGTCTGAAAGCAACATGTGGAATATGGCTTTCCAATTGAAGGCAACCCATGAGATGGCCACTGATCCAATTAAAGGGCTTGATACCCTCTCATATAAATTAGCTTTTACTGATTTACTAAGTTCTTGAAACATAATTACCCTTTGAAACATAACGCCCGCTTAAGGGGCAGCCAACGCTACTACCAACTCACCGCATAACACCGTAATCACAAAAACCAACGCATAGTAAAAATGCCGCGCGTTGGCTGTCCCTCTTGAAGCGTT
>NZ_CAWMCN010000114.1:0-1515 GCF_963865925.1 Vibrio sp. ZOR0018
GCCGCCAAAACAAAGCCCACCTTTCAACAACAAACCAAGCTTTTGAATCAGACAAACTCAACGAGCGAAAACTTCAGCAAGTAAAAAATGCTCGATAAACTTGCCCTTTCCACACTTTGCGCCCGCTCAATTCACAACGCGCCAACACTAAACTTCATTGAGGCAAACAAAGAAATTTGCCTGTTTTACGGTTTGAGTTAGTCACAAATTTGAAGGCGAAAATGCTCATTTGCCGACAGCTCGAAACGAATGGCCGGAGAAATCCCAAAAGATTGAATCCCTAAATTTACCTGAGTTGCATAACGCCCAATTAAGGTGTGAGCAACGCTACCACGGAACGAAACCATACCACCCTAAACACAAAACCCAACGATGGAATGAAAAATGCCAAGCGTTGGGAATCACTCTTAAATTGTTTGTTATACAACAGCTTGCGACAAGTCTTGCTCTACTTTTTTAAACGCTGTCAGTTCTTGCTCAGCCTTACCACTTGCTACCGTTACCCATTGCAAACCAACCTCATCTTGATGTTCAAACTCAACTTGAAGCTGATACTTTGAGCGAAAAAGAGAGAGTAATAAAACCACTGGGAATGTGATGACTAGAGCTACAACTCCAGCATTGATATCAAATCCCCAAGGTGTGGCAAATGGCTCGAATAGCCATAAAATGCTTGAAGCTATAGCTGAAATAACAGACGCCTTGACTAGATGCGAACTCAGTTTGTTTTTAACTACTTTAACGCTCCTAATTTTGGAAAGCTCATAGCTATCTTCCTTGATAGACAGGCGACCATTAGCTATTGAAAAATCAGAGATATCATACATACCATTTCCTCGTTTGGGTTAAAGAGTTACAGAAAATATTCCCACAAACGATTCGACCAATATTAACCATAAGAAAATGATATGCAACAAATTTTAACGCCGTACGTCGTATAACGCCCGGCTAAGGGGTTGACAACGCACCGCCGAACTCAAAAAAACACACCGTAAACACTGAACTTAAATTTTGAACTAAAGCCGCCACGCGTTGGCAATCCCTCTTGAGCCGTTTGTTATGCTTGTGCTCAAGTAAACTGCAGAACTAGACAACCAATTAATGCGGGTAAACCTGCAATAAAGAGAACCAAGCCTGTTTGGTAGTTAGCTCGATAATGCTCAACTTGCTCTTCTTCAAAATCATGTCCCTTTACCATTTTGTATACTTTATCGGTAACCGGATCATCTAATCGTGTCGTTTTGCTGTGTATACCACCTTCCCACATTAACTTTGCTAAAAGCCAAATAACAATCACGACAAAAAACAAAAAATCAGCAGGCCGCGTTGTAGCAAAAAGAGGAACATAATTAGATAAAGCGAAAACAATCAAAAAGGCCACTATATTGATTAAAAAGACTTTTCTCATCAATTCGGTCAATTTTTACTCCTAGAGCATAACGCCGCGTTAAGTAGTGAGCAACGCAACCACTGAACCTAAACCATTGTGCCGTAAACACTAAAGCCGAATCAAAC
>NZ_CAWMCN010000115.1:0-60603 GCF_963865925.1 Vibrio sp. ZOR0018
AAACATCAGATATTAAAAAGCCCCAGTCTTTCGACTGAGGCTTTTTAAGGTGGTCGGTGAAGAGCCCGGTTTTGAAAATCAAACGAACCCCACTTTGGCTCTCATTACCTTGATTAAGGCTCCAAACATCAGATATTAAAAAGCCCCAGTCTTTCGACTGAGGCTTATTAAGGTGGTCGGTGAAGAGGGATTCGAACCCCCGACCCTCTGGTCCCAAACCAGATGCGCTACCAAGCTGCGCTATTCACCGATATATCTCTTTCTTCTCGATTTTCACCAAGAACGGAAACCGAAGTTACCGAATAATGGGGTGGCTAACGAGACTTGAACTCGCGACAACCGGAATCACAATCCGGGGCTCTACCAACTGAGCTATAGCCACCATCAAACTTTGCAATAACCGCTTGCTTGCCGTTATTTTTCTTTTCATTTTTAACCAATGAGAAGAAAAGAAAAGTGGTCGGTGAAGAGGGATTCGAACCCCCGACCCTCTGGTCCCAAACCAGATGCGCTACCAAGCTGCGCTATTCACCGATACAAATTCATTTTTTGGAATAAGCGATAGAGAACCCTCTGCTCCGCTATTCCTAACATCATGATGCACTATCAAACTAGTCTATTCATCGATGTAAATCTTTTTTTTCTCGACTTTCACCAAGAAAGGAAACCGAAGTTACCAAATAATGGGGTGGCTAACGAGACTTGAACTCGCGACAACCGGAATCACAATCCGGGGCTCTACCAACTGAGCTATAGCCACCACTGTTTTGCCAATTTGCTACTTATTTACATAAGCATCCGGATGGCGCGCCCGAAAGGATTCGAACCTTCGACCTTTGGCTCCGGAGGCCAACGCTCTATCCAGCTGAGCTACGGGCGCATGCCCTATCGGCGGAGTGGAATAATACGGAGTTCACACTAGGGCGTCTAGTACTTTTTCAACTTTTTTTATCGTTTGACGCCTTTTTCATCAGATAACCATTATTACCTCTATAATAAGGATGTGACTCACCCCTTGAAGATCGCAACTTGTTGTTTATTGCAACAACTTATCGGGATATAATCACCCAATATTTACATTGATTTAACAGCTTGAATGGCTTTTAAATCAGCCACACTCTAAATCTAAGTATAAATAGGTAAGCATGAACTTACCTTTGGAATATAAAGTGAGTTTAATGGATATGTCTCGACGAATCATAAGCGTGTTATTCGCTGCTTTAACCTTTTCTAGTGTTGCATTGGCAACCAGCCAAGCTGAATACGATGCCATTGCTGATCGCATTAAACCTGTAGGTGATGTTTACTTAGCGGGTAGTGAACCCGTTGCGGCAGAGCCGACAGGCCCTCGTGATGGCGCGCAAGTTTATGGTACATTCTGTATCGCTTGCCACTCTACAGGCATCAGTGGCGCACCTAAAATTGGCAATGCCGAAGAGTGGGCTCCACGTATCGCCCAAGGTAAAGATGTATTGAAAAATCATGCACTGCAAGGCTTTAATGCCATGCCAGCTAAAGGAACCTGTATGGATTGCTCTGACGACGAAATCGTTGCCGCCATTGAGCATATGATTGCAGGTCTTTAATACATTAATTCCTATAAAACAAAGGGTTGGCTTTAATTCCAAACCTTTGTTTTTATTATTTTTTAAGCACTATTTCTTAAACATGGCAGCGCGCAAATTAGCAATATGGCTTTGTCCTTTCACCATTCGCTCTTCTTGACTTACTGGCTTTTTGCTCTGTTCCCACTCAACATCGTCAAAGGGTAATTCATCCAAAAAGCGACTTTGTGTGGGTTTAAGCAGTTCCCCGTATTGACGACGTTCTTTACACATAGTGAAAGTCAGTTCTCGCTGCGCGCGAGTTATCCCGACATACATCAAACGACGTTCTTCTTCGACGTTGTCCTCATCGATACTGGTTTGATGAGGAAGAATACCCTCTTCAGTGCCAATCAAATAAACGTAAGGAAATTCAAGGCCTTTCGATGCATGCAATGTCATCAACTGAACGGCATCACTCTCATCCTCTTCTTCACTTCGCTCCATCATGTCGCGTAGGGTTAAGCGCTGTACAACTTCTTTGAGCGATTTTTCTTGTTGGTCATAGTTGTCACCTTCAAGGTCGGCCACAATCCAAGAATAGAGATCAGAGACGTTTTTCATACGCATTTCGGCCGCTTTGGGGCTGGAAGAGGTTTCATACAGCCAATCTTCATAATGAATATCTCGGACTAACGATCGCACCGCTTCAACGGTATTGCCTCGTTCAGCTTGATCTGAGATAGCTACTAACCATTGCGTAAACTGACGCAAGTTGTCGAGCCCTCTTCCAGACAAATGATGCTCTAAGCCAAGTTCAAAACTGGCCGAAAACAAGCTTTTGCCACGCATATTGGCGTAACTACCCAATTTCTCTAACGTGACTGGGCCAATTTCTCGTTTTGGCGTGTTCACAATGCGTAAAAAAGCATTGTCATCGTCAGGATTCACCAACACTTTGAGGTAAGCCATGATGTCTTTAATTTCGGCTCTGGCAAAAAATGACGTTCCACCGGATAACTTATAAGGCACGCGGTTTTGCAGCAGCGATTTTTCAATTAAGCGTGACTGATGATTACCGCGGTACAATATCGCGTAATCACGATATTCGGTGCGATTGAGAAATTTATGCGCAATCAGTTCACCAGTGACCCGCTCCGCTTCATGATCTTCATTTTTCGCTAGCAAAACTTTGAGTTTTTCACCCTCAGGGATCTCAGAAAAAAGCGTTTTCTCATACACGTGTGGGTTGTTAGCAATCAGAATATTGGCCGCTCTCAAAATACGGCTGGTTGAACGGTAGTTCTGCTCAAGCTTAATCAGTTTAAGATTTGGGTAATCTTGCCCCAGCAACACGAGGTTTTGCGGTTTCGCCCCTCGCCAAGAATAGATGGATTGATCATCATCACCCACCACGGTTAAACGGCCACGTTCTCCAACCAACAATTTTACTAACTCGTATTGACTGGTATTGGTATCTTGATATTCATCCACCAGCAAGTAGCGAATGCGGTTTTGCCAACGCTGACGAACTTCGGCGTTGTTTTGCAATAACAGCACCGGCATTAAAATAAGATCATCAAAATCGAGCGCGTTATACGCTTTCATTTGCTTTTGATAAAGATCGAAGCAGTAAGCGAACAGCTGTTGTTGTTCACCTTGAGCAAAACCTTTCGCTTGCTCTGGCGTCAACATGTCGTTCTTCCAGTTGGAGATGGTGCTGAGCAATTGGCGCAGCAGATCTTTATCGCCCTCGAGCTGTTTCTCTGTCAACTCTTTGAGCAGCGCAAGCTGGTCTTGGTCGTCAAACAGAGAGAACCCCGCTTTCAAGCCCAAAAATTTATATTCCCGACGGATAATATTGAGGCCTAAAGTATGAAATGTGGAAACGAGCAGCCCTTTTGACTCAGCTTTTCCAAGCGTTTGTGCTACCCGCGCCTTCATTTCTCGAGCGGCTTTGTTAGTAAATGTAACGGCAGCAATGTTGCGCGCTTTATAATCACACTGTTGAACCAAGTAAGCGATCTTGTTGGTAATTACGCGCGTTTTACCCGAGCCAGCCCCCGCCAATACTAGACATGGGCCCGATACATATTTGACGGCTTCGTCTTGTCTTGGATTCAGCTTCATGAGGTACTCGTATCACTTTTATTTGGGCCGTCTATGATAATGCCGCGCTTTACTGATTACTACGTCATTCACCATAAGATTTTTGTCATTTTACTACACTAGTGTATTGCATAAGGGGCTATAGTTTGGTCTATAATGAATGAACGTTCATTCACTGTGGGATGTCAGCATGTCTAACTGTATTCACGTGGATAAGTACCAGCAGATATTGGTGGCTGCTGAAAAGCTGATCGCTGAATCTGGATTTCAAGGCTTATCGATGCACAAATTAGCCAAAGAAGCCGGTGTCGCAACGGGAACAATTTACCGTTACTTTGATGACAAAGATCATCTTCTTGTGACAGTTCGCTTACACGTTTGTCAGCATATTGCTGACGCGGTGCAAGCCAATATTGATGATGAGATGCCTTTGAAAGAACGCTTTAAAATGATGTGGCTTAATATCTGGGAATTAGCACAATCAAGCAGTGCAACACTCAGCAACCGAGTTCAATATGAATCATTGCCAACAACAATCAGTTGCAATGTTAAGGAACTTGAGCGAAAAATGTTTGCCAAAGTGGATTTACTATTTGATCAAGGTAAAGAGCAGGGATTATTCAAGCCGTTGGATAACCAGATTTTGTCTGCTTTAAGCTTCGAAACAACGGTCGCCCTTGCCCGTAAAAAAGCGATGGAATGTTATCAACTGGATGACAGCGCACTCAGTGCTGTGATTGACGCCAGTTGGGATGCAATTACTCAACACTAACTTGGAGTTCTGACTAGAATGAAAAAGTGGACATTCTTTATGTTACTTATCGCCTTCCTACTGTTTGGTAGCGTGATAGGTTTTAATCTGTTTAAACAACAAAAAATTGCCGAATTCATGGCCAACCGTCCTGAACCTGAATTTCCAGTGACAGTGACTGATGTAACTCCTGTTGATTGGATCCCAGTGATTGAAGCGATTGGTTTTATTGAACCCAATCAAGGCGTGACACTGACATCTGAAACCAGCGGCGTGATCGATAAGATTTCATTTGAATCAGGGACACAAGTTGAGGAAGACCAACCTTTAGTTTTACTTGATTCCGCGGTTGAGAAAGCGAATTTAAAAAGCTCACAAGCTCGCCTACCTGCTGCAAAAGCGAAATACGAACGCTATAAAGGTCTATTTGCTAAAGGGTCAATTTCAAAAGAAGCTTATGATGAAGCCGAAGCAAACTACTACTCTTTGTCTGCAGATATTGAAAGTTTAAAAGCTTCTATTGATCGTCGTGAAATCAAAGCTCCCTTTGCTGGTGTGGTGGGTATCCGTAATGTGTATTTAGGCCAATACCTACAGCCAGGCACCGATATTGTTCGCTTGGAAGATACCAGTGTAATGCGTCTGCGCTTTACCGTTCCACAAACGGATATTTCACGTATTTCATTAGGCCAGCAAGTGGATATTTTTATCGATGCTTATCCTAATGCAGCGTTTACAGGATCCATTACTGCGATAGAGCCTGCCGTTAGCGTTCAAAGTGGTTTAATCCAAGTGCAAGCCGATATTCCAAATAGTGACGGTAAACTACGCAGCGGTATGTTTGCTCGTGCCAACATCATCCTGCCGAAATTAGAAAACCAAGTCACGCTTCCTCAAACCGCCATTACCTTCACCCTGTATGGTGATAATGTTTACGTGTTGAAAGAAGAAGATGGCGTTAAACGAGTAGAGCAGCGCGTTGTAAAAGTAGGTGAACGCAAAGGTGCTGTGGCGCATATTTTAGAGGGTGTACAAGATGGAGACATCGTGGTCACTTCAGGTCAAGTGCGCTTAAGTAACCATTCGAAAGTTCGGGTAGTCGAAAGTAATGCGACTACACCACCTGCTGAAACACCGATGCTGTAATTGGAGGAATCATGCGTTTTACTGATGTTTTTATAAAACGTCCAGTGCTCGCGGTATCGATCAGCTTTTTGATAGCTCTGCTTGGTTTTCAAGCTATTTTCAAAATGCAAGTTCGTGAATACCCTGAAATGACGAATACCGTTGTTACAGTGAGTACAGGCTATTACGGTGCAAGTGCCGACTTAATCCAAGGTTTTATCACTCAACCTTTGGAACAAGCAGTCGCACAAGCCGACAACATTGATTATATGACTTCTTCTTCGGTATTGGGTAAATCAACGATTACCGTAACGATGAAGCTCAATACCGATCCCAACGCTGCACTTTCAGATGTGTTAGCAAAAACGAACTCGGTACGCTCACAGCTTCCTAAAGAGGCCGAAGATCCGACGGTAACTATGTCTACCGGCTCAACCACCGCGGTGCTGTATATTGGTTTCACTAGTGATGAACTTAGTTCAAGCCAAATTACTGACTATCTTGAGCGTGTATTTAACCCTCAAATATTCACCGTCAACGGCGTCTCTAAGATTGACTTGTATGGTGGCATGAAATACGCCCTTCGCATTTGGCTTGATCCAGCAAAAATGGCAGGACTACAGCTCACTGCGGGCGATGTGATGAACGTGCTGAATGCCAACAACTATCAATCAGCAACAGGACAAGCCACTGGCGAATTCGTGCTGTATAACGGTAGTGCCGATACGCAAGTGTCAAATGTCGATGAGCTGAAAAACCTGGTGGTTAAAACGGGCGACGGCAATGTTATTCGCCTAGGTGATATTGCAAACGTCACGCTAGAAAAAAGCCATGATGTTTACCGCGCAAGTGCAAACGGCCGAGAAGCGGTTGTAGCAGCCATCAACGCAGCACCTAGCGCAAACCCAATCAACATTGCTCAAGATGTGCTGGATCTGTTACCGCAGTTAAAGCGTAATCTACCAAGTAACATCGAAATGAACGTGATGTATGACTCCACGGTGGCGATCAATGAATCGATCCACGAGGTCATAAAAACCATCGCTGAAGCCGCCTTGATCGTACTTGTCGTCATTACTCTATTCCTAGGCTCTTTACGGGCCGTTATCATCCCGATTGTTACCATTCCACTATCCTTAGTTGGTGTTGCTATGGTAATGCAGGGAATGGGCTTCTCATGGAACTTGATGACACTGCTAGCGATGGTATTGGCTATCGGCCTTGTGGTGGATGATGCAATCGTTGTACTAGAAAACGTTGACCGCCACATTAAGCTGGGTGAATCACCATTTCGTGCCGCGATTATTGGTACTCGTGAAATCGCCGTTCCGGTAATTGCGATGACGCTGACACTGGGCGCCGTTTATGCACCGATAGCGATGATGGGTGGCATAACAGGCTCACTCTTTAAAGAGTTTGCACTCACACTGGCTGGTGCTGTATTTGTTTCAGGTATTGTTGCACTGACACTTTCACCCATGATGTGTTCTAAAATGCTTAAAGCGCACGAAGAGCCCAACAAGTTTGAACAAAAAGTGCATGGATTACTTGATTCAATGAGTAACCGCTACGCGAAATTACTCGAGAAAGTAATGCAGCGCCGTCCTGTCGTGATTGCCTTTGCGGTGATCGTGTTTGCCAGCCTGCCTATGCTGTTCAAATTCATTCCAAGTGAGCTTGCCCCTTCTGAAGATAAAGGCGTGGTCATGTTAATTGGTACGGGTTCTTCGAATGCGAACTTGGACTATTTACAAAACACCATGAATGACGTGAATACGATTCTGTCTGAACAGCCAGAAGTCCAGTTTGCTCAAGTCTTTACCGGTGTTCCAAGCTCCAACCAAGCGTTTGGTATTGCCTCGATGGTGCCTTGGAGTGAACGCCAGGCAAGCCAAGCTGAGGTTGCCACTCGAGTCGGCACCTTAGTGCAAGATATTCCAGGCATGGCCGTGACGGCCTTCCAAATGCCTGAACTTCCCGGCGCAGGCTCTGGATTGCCAATTCAATTTGTCATCACTACACCCAATAGCTTTGAAAGTTTGTTTGCTATTGCCACTGAAGTGCTAACAGAAGTGAAAGCAAGCCCGATGTTTGTGTACTCCGATTTAGACCTCAATTACGATTCTGCGACGATGAAAATCAATATCGACAAAGATAAAGCTGGGGTTTATGGCATCACGATGAAGGATATTGGCACGACATTAGGGACCATGATGGCGGATGGCTATGTCAACCGCATCGATCTCAATGGCCGCTCTTATGAAGTGATCCCGCAGGTTGAACGTAAATATCGCCTCAACCCTGAATCGATGAATCACTACTTTGTGCGTGCCGTTGACGGAAAAATGATCCCATTAGGGAGCCTAATTACCATTGATGTGATTGCAGAGCCGCGCTCACTGCCGCACTTTAACCAGCTAAACTCGGCAACCGTCGGAAGTGTACCGGGCCCAGGAGTTGCAATGGGTGATGCGATTACGTGGTTTGAGGATGTTGCCGCGACTAAACTGCCCGCAGGCTACAACCACGATTATATGGGTGAAGCACGTCAATACGTGACTGAGGGAAGCGCACTCTACGCGACCTTTGGTTTGGCACTCGCCATCATCTTCTTGGTACTGGCGATTCAATTTGAGTCGTTAAAAGATCCATTGGTTATCATGGTATCTGTTCCTCTCGCCATTTGCGGAGCATTAATTGCCCTGGCTTGGGGCGCAGCAACCATGAACATCTACTCGCAAGTAGGGTTGATTACACTGGTTGGTCTTATCACCAAGCACGGTATTCTTATTTGTGAAGTGGCGAAAGAAGAGCAGCTACACCATAACAAGTCTCGCATCGAAGCGGTGATGGAGGCAGCCAAAGTGCGTCTTCGCCCAATTCTAATGACGACAGCAGCGATGATTGCAGGTTTGATCCCGTTGATGTACGCAACGGGTGCAGGTGCAGCTCAGCGCTTTAGTATTGGTATTGTGATTGTGGCAGGTCTTGCGATTGGTACACTATTTACGCTATTCGTACTGCCTGTAATTTACAGCTATCTAGCCGAAAAACATAAGCCACTGCCTGTGTTTGTTGAGGATAAAGACCTCGAAAAGCTAGCCAGAGTTGACGAGGCCAAAGCAGCACAACGCCGACTCGCTGAAAATAAATAACACAATATAATTAAGACTGCTTCAAAAAAGGCCACCTCAGTGGCCTTTTTCTTACCTTGAATAACGACATTCTCAGCTCAATTGCTTAGAATGGAGACAAACTGACAGGAGTGTAAGCCGCTATGTTTGACCCTAAAAAACTTGAGCAAATTGCCAAACAAATTCACGATTCAATGCCTCAACCCGTAAAAGATTTGGGTGCCGACGTTGATCAAAAAATCCGCCAAGTGATCCAAGGCCAATTAAATAAATTGGACGTGGTAAGCCGTGAAGAATTTGATGTACAGACTCAAGTATTGATGCGTACTCGCCAAAAGCTCACTGAAATGGAGCAAAAATTGGCCGAGCTAGAAGCGAAAATCACCGCCAAATAATATTGCCCGGTTGAGATAAAAATTTCCCCAATAAAAAAGGCTTGGTCAACGGCGACCAAGCCTTTTGTTTTATATTGTGTTTGCTTTTGTATTTATTCTCCAGTCAGTCTGGAGCTTTACGTCATCATTCTCGTCATTGAAAAGGTGCGAACTCTCGGCCCCTTCTTAACCGCCGGAAGGTGAATTAGCCTTTAGCCACCGACAGCAATGCGTTTCATATCTGTCATGTAACCGCGCAACTCTTCACCGATGTACTCAACCGGATGGTTACGAAGAATTTCGTTCACTTCAATCAAGGTCGCGTTATCAACGAAATTCGAGCTTTCACCAAGGCCTTTACCAATCACATCAGTAGATACTTTTGGCATGAACTTTTCGCGCAGTAACGGTGTTGCGACATTGGCAAACAGGTAATTACCATACTCTGCTGTATCAGAAATAACCACGTTCATTTCATACAAACGCTTACGTGCTACTGTGTTGGCAATCAGTGGCAGCTCATGCAGAGATTCATAGTAAGCTGACTCTTCAACAATACCGGAAGCCGTCATAGCTTCAAATGCCAGCTCAACCCCAGCGCGAACCATGGCAATCATCAAAATACCTTTGTCGAAGTACTCTTGCTCAGTGATCTGTACATCAGACTGTGGGTAGTTTTCAAACGCAGTTTCACCGGTTTCAGCACGCCAGCCCAGCAAATCAGCATCATCGTTGGCCCAGTCAGCCATCATAGTGCTAGAGAAATGACCAGAAATAATGTCATCCATATGTTTGTTGTACAGTGGGCGCATCAAGTCTTTAAGCTCTTCAGACAGCTCAAACGCTTTGATTTTTGCTGGGTTTGATAGGCGATCCATCATGTGAGTGATGCCACCAAATTTCAGCGCTTCGGTTACCGTTTCCCAACCGTATTGCAGTAGTTTACCTGCGTAACCTGGGTCAATACCTTCTGCTACCATCTTCTCATAGCACACAATCGAACCCGCTTGTAGCATGCCACACAAGATGGTTTGCTCGCCCATAAGGTCCGATTTTACTTCGGCAACGAAAGAGGATTCCAAACAGCCAGCACGATGACCGCCCGTTCCCGCCGCCCAAGCTTTTGCGATATCCCAACCTTCACCTTGAGGGTCATTTTCTGGGTGAACAGCAAGCAAAGTCGGCACGCCGAAACCACGCTTATACTCTTCACGCACTTCGGTTCCCGGACACTTAGGCGCCACCATCACAACCGTGATGTCTTTACGGATCTGCATCCCTTCTTCAACCACGTTGAAGCCGTGAGAATACCCCAATGCTGCACCTTTTTTCATCAGCGGCATGATGGTTTCGACAACATTGCTGTGCTGTTTATCTGGCGTTAGGTTAATGACCAAGTCTGCTTGAGGGATAAGCGTTTCATAGCTACCCACTTCAAAACCGTTCTCTTTAGCATTTTTATAGGACTGACGCTGTTCGTCGATCGCTGCTTGACGCAATGCATAAGAGACATCAAGGCCAGAGTCTCGTAAATTTAGACCTTGGTTTAAACCTTGTGCACCACAACCGACAATCACTACTTTTTTACCTTTGAGGTACTCGGCTTCGCTTTCAAACTCAGAGCGATCCATAAAGCGGCAACGACCAAGTTGGTCAAGTTGTTGGCGTAGATTTAGGGTATTGAAATAGTTAGCCATGTTAGCGCTCTCCTTTAAAGATTCTTTCCATCAGGTCGGTTTCTAGAACCGAATAAACTGATACTAAAGCAGACATCAAGTTGCTTAAAGTGATATATTCACAATTAGTTATTGCAATTTATGCAACGTGATGTGATTAACTTATGAACATTAAAAACCTGCAGATGTTTATCCATCTGTGTGAGAGTAAAAACTTCAGTAAGACTGCCGCCGCGATGCACATCAGCCCATCCGCGCTCAGCCGGCAGATCCAGAAGCTGGAAGAAGAAACTAGCCAAAGCTTATTTGTGCGTGATAATCGTAGCGTTGAGCTAACGCCAGCAGGCAGTAAACTGGTTCCTGTTGCACTCAAAATCATTACAGAGTGGCAGCAATATAACGTACAAATGAAAAACCAAAACAGCGTATTACAAGGTGAAATTCGTTTGTTTTGCTCAGTCACCGCCAGCTACAGCCACCTGCCTCAGTTACTGTCCGATTTTCGAGTTCGCCATCCGTATATTGAGTTCAAACTCTTGACTGGCGATCCTGCTCAAGCGATTGATAAGATTTTGAATGATGAAGCGGATATTGCCATTTCAGCCATGCCCGAACAGCTACCAGCTCGCGTTGAATTTGAAACGATTGGTGAAATACCCTTATCGGTGATCGCGCCGCTCGGGATCAGTAGCTTTATCGAACAACTGCAAAATGACACACCCGATTGGTCAGTTGTCCCTTTTATTGTTCCTGAAGCGGGAACGGCAAGAGATAGAGCCAATGCATGGTTTAAAAAAATGAAGATCAAACCCAATATTTACGCGCAGAGCTCAGGGCATGAAGCGATTGTCAGCATGGTCGCGCTCGGTTGTGGTATCGGCATTGCGCCAGATGTGGTGATCAACAATAGCCCGGTGAGAGATAAGATCCAGCGCCTTAAATTAGCACCCGTAAAACCATTTCAGCTCGGTGTGTGCTGCAAACGCTCACAGCTTGATAACCCATTAATCAAAGCATTGTGGGATGTTGCAGCGAATAAATACCTGACACCATAACTCATCCCTCTTTTCAAAGAAAAAGCCACTGACGAGCAGTGGCTTTTTGATTCATGGTAAGGGCGTTAAATTACCCGCGAAAATTGTTGCTGACGAGCACGAACACGCAAGTATTTATCAAAGCACATGCAGATGTTTCGGATCAACAACCGCCCGCGCAAAGTAACGCGGATCTCTTTTTCATCGACTTCCACTAACTCATCATCAATAAAAGTTTGTAGCAACTCAAGATCTTGCTTGAAGTAGTGATTAAACGTCACGTTAAACTGTGCTTCAATTTGGCTTTTATCCAGTTTGAAATTGCAGATAAGCTGCTTGATCACTTCGCGACGAAGTAAGTCATCACTATCCAGTGCCACCCCTTTCCAGAGTGCATGACGTAACTCATTAACTTGCTCATAGTATTTTTTCAGCTCTTTTTGGTTCTGCGCATACGCATCCCCAATCATTGAAATGGCTGAGACACCAAAGCCAACTAAGTCGCAGTTACCTTGCGTGGTATAACCTTGAAAGTTGCGATGTAAAATGCCTTCACGCTGCGCGACGGCCAACTCATCATTGGGCAGAGCAAAATGGTCCATGCCAATGAACTGATAACCAGCACCCGTTAAGGTCGCGATCGTGTCTTGTAATATGGCCAGTTTTTCTTCCGCCGTAGGTAGATCTTCATCTTTAATCTTACGCTGCGCAGCGAACAGCTGCGGCATGTGCGCGTAGTTAAATACCGACAATCGACCCGGCTTCATCTCCAACACTTGCGCTAATGTTTTAGCAAAAGAGCCTTTAGTCTGCTTAGGCAAGCCGTATATGAGATCAAGGTTGGTTGAGCGAAAACCCAGCTGTTTAGCTCGTTCCGCCATAGCAAAAATAAAGGTTTCATCTTGCTCGCGGTTCACCAGCTTTTGCACTTCTTTGTTGAAATCTTGTACGCCGATGCTCAGGCGGTTAAATCCCTCGCTGCGTAGGTGATCAAGCATCTCTAACTCGATTTCACGCGGATCAACTTCAATACTGATTTCTGCGTCATTTTCAAAGCGGAACTCACCACGCAAAATGGCCATTAAACGGCTAATTTGCAATTGAGTTAAAAAGGTTGGTGTGCCACCACCGAAATGCAGTTGTGTGACTCTACGGCCATGCAGCAAAGAGGCTCGTTGGCGAATCTCATGTTCGAGCACATCCAAATAGTCGTCGGCTTTATGCGAATGACGGGTAATCACCTTATTACAACCACAGTAGTAACAAAGTTTGTGACAAAACGGGATATGAATATAAAGCGAAAGTGGCCTGTCAGGGTATTGGGCACACGCCATATCATAATCGGCAATAGTAAATGCTTCATGGAATTCAAGTGCTGTAGGATAAGAGGTATAACGCGGGCCTGAATAGTTATACTTATCTAAAACAGCTTGATCCCATACGATCTGTTGGCTGGGTACGACTTGCGAAGACATGCTGTGCTTTCCGTTCGAAACTTTGACGGGCTATTTTGCCACATGACAATGATGGACGTCGGGTGACAAAACGAAATTTGTGTATAAATGTTCTAAACTGCTAACGCGATCACTCACTCGAAAGAGGCAGTCGAGCCATTACATCATTTGAATCGGAATTTGACTATTCAAAGGGGCAATGCGTTTTTGCAGAACTTTTAACTCTTCAACAATCGCATCCATTAAACGGGCCTCCGCCTTTTGGCGCACTAAGTTATGCTTCATTCGCTCTTGTTTAGCGAGTTGGCTGCGCTCTTCGCCACGCGGCATATCCTTCACTATAGAATACAGTTCGGAAATAGCGGGATACGAACTATCAAAGTCGATTCTCTGTTCGCCTTGAACATAATCCATAATGCAGTAGACACGGATGCTGATCTCGGAGAGATCACATTGGCCTTGAATCCCAGCCATGCAAAGCGTATTTACGCTATCAAAAATATTTGCATTGCGTTTTTCAATGGCCAATGTTTGATGTTGAAGCTGCAAATCCTTTTGCTTTTTCAGTTGCAGCAGAAGGTAACCAGCGTAAGACGCTAAGCCGAGAATAATGATTCCACCAGCAATGGCTAACAAGGTTACATTCATGGCACTTTCTATCCTTTTAAATCATTTAGGTCGAAGCCTTCAAAATCTGATAATAAATCATCATCTGAACGTGATTTTTTGGCACTACCGCCAGTCACGATTGGCTCGAAAACATCTTCTTGCTCTTCAGCATACAGACCAAGTTGCTTCATCAGTGCTTCAATACGATCGAGTTTCTCATCAACGTATTTTTGTAAGCCGGCACCTAGGTTTTCGCCATTATCAATACGATCGAGCAACACGTTCAATTGCGCATCATTTTCCAGCATTTCGAGCTCTTGCTCAGCCGACAAACGACGCTCTTGCTTGGTCATTTTCTTCGCTGGCTCAACCACCAGAGGAATTTTTTTCTTGCTGCCTAAACGTGGATCGCGCGCTTTAGCGGCTTCTCGCTGCTGCTGATCTGAACCATCGGAATGGCGGCTACCCGCTTTCAGACCTTTCTGTTTTTTAACTCGCTTACGCAAACGGCCTTCAACATCTGCCTCACTGCGATTACGCGTGACAATCACGTCGCCTTCACCGGCTGAACCCGGCTTTCTCGATTTTTTACTACGGCTCATTACTGGGGTTTCCTCAGTAAAATTACATCATTACCAATAAATTCAAGTTCAAGCTCATCCCGCTTGGCCAAGTACTGGAAGGTTTCACGACTAAAAAAGATCACATGTGTGAGATCATTTTTGTAGTGCCACCCAGCAAACGCCTCCACGTCTTTGACTAGTTTGGTCATTAACCCAATCCAGCCTCCTGGCTTAACTAAATTTAACCATTGCTGCCAAACTTGGTGCGGCTTATGTAAATGCTCAATCACTTCAGTGGCAGTCATAAAATCATAGGTCGCCTGCAACACCTTTTCATCTGGATGAAAAAAGATATCGTATAACGACATTGTGTGCCCAGCCTCTTCCAACATAATGGATAAGGTTGGCCCCGGCCCACAACCAAAATCTAACCCGTTAGATGCCGGAGAAAGCCTCTCCAACATCGGCGCACAAACGCGTGACAAAAACTGGCGATAACCCCTATCCTGCGGGTTATTTTCATGCAAATCATAAAATGCTTTTTCCGCTTTTTCGTCAAGACGATGTTCAGGGCTAACAAACACAAGTGCACAGTGTTGGCACTGCAGATAAGGGCGAACTTTATCGGCAAAATAAGGAACTATTTGTTCACTAAAACATAATGGGCAAATGTGCATGTAACATCCTCAAACAGGGATGCGCAACATACCAGAAAGTGGCATTAGAGTGGAGAGTCAGCGCGTATTTTTTCACCAGCTAGGCAAAAAAAGATAAAAAAAGCGATAGGTAAGCCGATCATTGAGCAAAAAATTACGTTTTCTTCAGCACAAAAGAAAACGCCCTAGCTCAGTGCTAAGGCGTTTTCAAACAACAGTGCTCGAACGGTGTAGGGTTTAGTGAAGGCCGCCAACGTATTTAGAAAGTATTTCGATGTCAGTGTCGCTGAGCTTTTTCGCGACATCACGCATCATGGCATTCATATCATTATTACGAGCGTCATCGCGGAATTTTTGCAGTTGAGCTTTGATGTAGTCAGCATGCTGACCAGAAATTTTAGGGAAACCTGAAAGCTCAGTACCATTACCACGTGGACCATGACACGCAATACAAGCGGTTAAACCACGCTCTGCATCACCTGCGCTATAAAGTGCTTTTCCTTTCACTGCAACGTCTTCAGGCGTTGAGTTCGCTGAAATAGTTTGTGATGCAAAATACGCTGCAAGATCAGCTATATCTTCGTCGCTAAGAGGCATCGCCATGGCACTCATTACGGGATCGTAACGACCTTGTTTGCCACCGCTTGTCATTCCCAGCTTGAGATCATGCAATTGCTTCTCTATGTATTTCTCATGCTGACCAGCAATTTTAGGATAGATTGTAAGTAGACTATTGCCATCAGCACTGTGACAGGCAACACACGTTTGGGATTTTGCTTTACCAGCTTCAATGCTGCCTTGGGCCCACACTGAGCAGCTGGCTAAAAGACTCAAGATTAGCGCTAATTTCTTCATGACATTCCATTTATAATTATCAAGCTTCCAGTACCACTTTGCAGTTGCTACTCACTCTCAGTGGCGACTCATGGTACAATAGGCGACCTTATGCCGAGCACGGTTATTTTACACAATTTCACAAAAAAGTAATCAATCGACTACACAAAGTCGAGATGGAGTTAACAGTGAGCGTAAAAATTCATTATCAAAACACGCATTTCATTACCAGTGCGCCTGACATTCGTCATCTACCTGATGATGAAGGGATCGAAATTGCGTTTGCAGGACGCTCCAATGCAGGTAAGTCGAGTTCGTTGAATCGCTTAACGAATCAGAAGAGCTTGGCTAAAACCAGTAAAACTCCGGGCCGAACCCAACTGATCAACCTATTTAAAGTCACTGAAGGTTGTCATATTGTGGATTTACCGGGCTATGGTTTTGCTCAAGTTCCTTTGGAACTAAAGAAAAAATGGCAAAAATCATTAGGTGAATACCTACAAAAGCGCAAGAGCTTAAAAGGGCTGGTTGTGCTAATGGACATTCGCCATCCGATGAAAGATCTCGACCAACAATTGATTTCTTGGGCTGTCGATTGCTACATCCCAGTACTAGTACTACTGACTAAAGCGGACAAGCTAAAAAGTGGCGCACGTAAAGCTCAAGTGTTAAAAATTCGTGAAGAGGCACGCTCTTTTGGCGGCGATGTCACTGTCGATGCTTTTTCATCATTGAAAGGCTTAGGCGTCGATGTGCTGCGTAATAAATTGGATACGTGGTTTGCACCCGCACTCACACATTTAGCCGAGCAACAAGCAGTGGAAGAGATGGATGAGTGTGACTCAACTCACTTAGAAGAGATAGAAGAGAATCCAGACCATTCTGAAGAACACTAAACATCGTGACTCCAACAGAGCCCTACCTAATCGTGGGGCTTTTTTATAGGCTTTAAATCCAAATGCGAACGGCAAAGAGAAAAATCCCCACCATCCTGGTGGGGCAACGGGAGAGAAGTAGGAGGTAATTTATTATTGTTTTGCTAAGCATTCCTTAATCCCTCCAACTTTTCAATAGGTCAAAGAGTCATCAATTCACTCACTTACCGAACACTCCTCTGGCTCACCCCAATAAAATCAACATAACATAATGAATACTAATGATATTTAAACATATTCTTTGCGTTTGAGGCGAACTTGATTTCTCATTAGAAATAATCAAAGTGTGACTGTTAGCCAGTTACAGAATTGGGTGTTTATAAAAGAAATAAAGTAACTACTCAGCAATAGAATAGTGTGTTTTTATCACCTAAATTCTCGTAAAAAACAGTGGTGAATATTTTCTTTGGCCCAATAAAAAACGCCCCAGTCAAATACTGACTGGGGCGGCTGAATCAGCCTAATCCAATAACGTGAAACAAAAGGTCTGAAAGATAGAACATCTTACCTCTGTACCCTACGAGAGTTAATGTATAACAAATGGTCAGAAATGAAAACTATTTTTGTAGTTTTTTTTCATGAAAATTTTATTAAACAACACAAAGTTTAAAATCAAGAACACTTGTTTCTAGGCCATAAAAAAGCCGACATTTGTGCGTCGGCTCATATAAATTAGCTAATTCTGCTCAAAAAACAACTAATGCGCCTGATCCCAGTTGTCTCCATGACCAGTATCCGCGACCAATGGCACCGCTAGCGTTGCCGCTGATTCCATCAATTGTTGTACTTTAATTTCAATTTCGGCTAAAGCCGTCTCTTGCACCTCAAACACCAGTTCATCGTGCACTTGCATCAAGAGTTTAACGCGTCCCTGTCCATGCTCCTCAATCCAAGCATCGACTAATAGCATCGCTTTTTTGATGATATCCGCCGCCGTACCTTGCATTGGAGCATTGATCGCGGCACGTTCAGCGGCTTTGCGGCGCATCCCATTACGCGATTTAATTTCAGGCAGATGCAAACGGCGACCAAATAAAGTTTCAACATAGCCAAGTTCACTAGCCGTAGAGCGTGTATCTTCCATGTATTGCATCACGCCAGGATAACGCTCAAAGTATTTATCCATATATTCTTGGGCTTCATAACGAGGAATGCCGAGCTGCTTAGCTAAACCAAAGGCGCTCATCCCGTAAATCAAACCAAAGTTAACCGCTTTCGCACGGCGACGCTGCTCACTGCTGACTTGCTCAATACTCACTCCAAGAATTTCAGCCGCGGTCGCTGCATGGATATCTTTCCCTTGCTGGAAGGCTTCAAGCAGCGCTTTATCGCCGGACAAATGCGCCATAATCCGCAGCTCAATTTGCGAGTAATCGATGGCCAGAATTTTCCAGCCATGAGGAGCGATAAAGGCTTGACGGATCCGGCGTCCTTCTTCGTTACGGATCGGAATGTTTTGCAAATTTGGATCGGTTGAAGACAAACGACCAGTGGCGGTTACAGCTTGGTGATACGAGGTATGCACTCGCCCTGTGGTTGGGTTGATCATTTTAGGCAGTTTATCGGTATAGGTTGATTTCAACTTAGCTAAACCACGATGTTCAATGATCACTTTAGGCAGAGGATAACCGTCGAGTGCCAACTCTTGCAGTACTTCTTCATTGGTGGAAGGTGTACCTGTTGGTGTTTTCTTAATCACCGGTAGCCCCATCTGTTCAAACAAAATGGTTTGCAGCTGTTTTGGTGAGCTTAGGTTGAAAGGTTGACCTGCGATATCAAACGCTTGTTGTTCTAGTTGCTCTAAACGAGCAGCGATTTCATGCGATTGCGCGCCAAGCAACATATCATCGATCATCACGCCTGTACGTTCCATACGTGACAACACGGGAACAAGAGGCACTTCTATCTGTTGGTAGATGCGATTGAGCTTCTCATCTTGCTCAATATGACTCATCAAACGGTGATGAAGTCGCAAAGTCACATCAGCATCTTCCGCAGCGTACGGTGCCGCTTGCTCAAGTTCGATTTGGTTGAAGGTCAGCTGGTTTTTACCTTTGCCCGCCACCTGTTCAAATGAAATACAGCTGTGTTGCAAGAATCGTAGCGCCAAACTGTCCATATCATGTTTGCCACCGACGCTGTTGTACACATAAGATGCGAGCATCGTATCGTGCTTGATGCCTTTCATATTGATACCGTAACGCGCAACAATGCTGGCATCGTATTTTAGGTTCTGCCCCACTTTGGCTTGGCTTTCATCTTCTAAAATGGGTTTAAGTTGGGCGAGTACCCAATCACGGTCCAGTTGCTTTGGTGCGTCAAGATAGTCATGCGCAACAGGAACATACGCTGCAACGCCCTCTTCGATTGCAAAAGAGAGGCCAACTAAATTCGCTACCATATAATCGAGGCTGTCGGTTTCCGTATCAAACGCAAACACTTCTGCCGCTTTCAGTTTTTCTAACCAAGCATTAAACGTCTCTTCATCTAAAATGGTTTGATATTGGCTGCGATCAATCGTGGCGGCGGTTGTATCCATCTCCCTTGCTTGTGAAGAAGAAGTGTTTACCGCACCCACTTTTTCATCAGCGTCAATCACCCCATTACCACCATCCAGCAATTCTGTTAACCAAGATTTAAACGTGAGCTGACCATAAAGTTTAATCAACTCATCAATATTGGGCTGGGTTTTGCGCAAGGTTTCTGGTTTCTCTTCCAAAGCGACATCCAGCTTGATGGTGGCTAATTGGTAAGAGAGAAAAGCGTTTTCACGGTTATCCGCCAGTTTTTGCGCCATGGTTTTAGAGCCGCGAAAACCCAATTGCGCAATTTTATCGAGGTTATCGTAAATTTGCTCTAGGCTGCCAATGCCTTGTAGTAACGCAATCGCTGTTTTCTCACCGACACCCGGTACACCAGGAATGTTATCGACTTTATCGCCCATCAAGGCCAGATAATCGATGATAAGCTCAGGAGGGATACCGAATTTTTCAATCACCCCTTCACGGTCAAGTACCACATTCGTCATGGTATTGATCAAGGTGACATTCTCGTCCACTAACTGTGCCATGTCTTTATCACCAGTGCTGATCAGCACTGGCATGCCGGCTTGTGATGCTTGAGAGGCTAGCGTACCAATCACGTCATCGGCTTCGACACCTTCAATCGATATCAGCGGTAGCCCCATCGCACGGATGACATTGTGCAACGGCTCAATCTGACAACGTAGATCATCAGGCATTGGTGGACGGTTAGCTTTGTATTGTGGGTACATATCATCGCGGAAGGTTTTTCCTTTCGCGTCAAAAATAACCACCATATGCTCAGCGGAAAACTGGCGCATCATGCTACGGAGCATATTGACCACGCCATAGACAGCATTAGTTGGAATTTCGCCATTACTCATGGTGCCTGGGTAGGCATGAAATGCACGGTAAAGGTAAGAAGAGCCATCAATCAGAATGAACGGGTTGTCAGGTATGCGAGCCATAGTCTTTTGCAATCCAAAGCGAGTACGAAATGTAATGACTAAGGATGCCATGACTGTCTTGAGGATTCCACGCCAATGCACCTTGAGCAACGAAACATTTTGCTGATTTGTCCACCACCGCAAATGACATTCTGTGGATAACTCTGTTCATAGTTTTTATCCACTGGTTATTAAACAGTGATTAACGAGGAAAACAATGGCATTAACTTATTGTTTATAAATGAATAAAACAAAGATCGAACATTCCCATCATGATCTTTTTACGATCATTGATTGTGGAAAAGACTATCGATGGCCTTTTATTCACAACAAAAGCATCCTCTTGAAAATGAGGATAAAAAAAGCGACACCCGAGGATGTCGCCTAGCAAAAACAGGTAAAACTAAGTGAAGTGATTCATTCAGCCTTACGATAAAGCTATAAATTACACTGGAAGCAATGTGAGCAATGTCGTGTCAAAAAGAACTTGCGCAAGTTCGTCGCCAATTTGTCTTGTTACTTTTAACACCTAGCAATTCGTTAATCGTAAACTCGACGTCCTTGTGAACTTCGCCATTCCCTAAGACATGGTTAATAATAATGATTCTCATTTAATTATCAACCCCTAAATGAGAAAAAATCTCATTTATTTTCTAATCATGCTAAAAACACCTACCCATCTATTTCATGAAATCTTTTTTTAATTGATTTTCAAATAGATAAAAAAATTCGCTCCCCTGTCTAAATTCACGACTTAGTTATCTTGATGTAAATATTGTGCCGTTTTGGCGTTATCTTCTGCCAGCCACTGCGCAACGTCTTTAGCAAAATAGGTTAAAATGCCGTCTGCCCCAGCGCGTTTAAAGCACAATAATGACTCCATTACGGTTTCACGTTCTTTAAGCCAACCATTTAAAATGGCCGCTTTATGCATCGCATATTCGCCAGACACTTGATACGCAAACGTAGGAACTTGTAATTCAGATTTCACGCGGCGCACCACATCAAGGTATGGCATGCCGGGCTTCACCATCACCATGTCAGCCCCTTCATTGATATCCATCGCCACTTCGTGAATGGCTTCATCGCTGTTGGCCGGATCCATCTGATAGTTTTTCTTGTCTCCCCCTTTCAGGTTCGAAGAGGAACCAACCGCATCGCGGAATGGGCCGTAATAACATGATGCGTATTTCGCAGAGTAAGCCATGATCTGTGTGTGAATAAAACCTGCCTCTTCAAGCGCTTCGCGGATCTTACCAATTCGTCCATCCATCATATCGGAAGGGGCAACCACATCGGCACCGGCTGCAGCGTGAGACAGCGCTTGTTTGATCAACACCTCGGTGGTCTCATCATTCATCACATAGCCACTTTCATCGATGATGCCATCTTGGCCATGGGTCGTGAAAGGATCCAGCGCGACGTCGGTAATGACACCCATTTGTGGTATATGCTCTTTTAATAATTTCACCGCACGTTGCACTAAGCCGTCAGGATTATGTGCTTCAGCAGCACACAAGCTTTTAGCATCTTGATTAACCACTGGAAAAAGTGCGATGGCTGGCACGCCGAGATTAGCCAAATACAGCGCTTCTTCGAGCATTAAGTCGATAGAGAGACGCTCAATACCGGGCATAGACTCCACTGGCTCGCGGCGATCTTTACCCATCAAAATAAACATGGGATAAATTAAATCATTAACCGATAACTGATTCTCAGCCATCAAACGGCGGCTAAAATCATGCTTGCGTAAGCGACGCATGCGACGCCCTGGGAACTGACCTTGAATGGATACTGACACTCTCTTCTCCTTGTTTATACGCGGTGTGAGAAAGCATTCTTTCTTCACTACCGCTATCGCTCAAGTGTGGCGAAATCATATCACTCTCGCTTTTTGACGCTAGCGCCAATCGACAAAAATCAGAAAAATGACCTCAGGCTCACACTTCCGTATACTGCTCTCCCATTCTCTGTTTATCGAGACACACCATGATTGACACTCACGCTCACATTTATGCCGCTGAATTTGATCACGATCGAGATGAGGTCGTGCAACGCGCTAAGGCGCAAGGCATTGAGGCTATTTTGTTGCCCAATATCGATCTTGCCTCCATTGAGCCTATGCTTAAAACAGAAGCAGCTTACCCTGAACTTTGCCGATCGATGATGGGGCTGCACCCATGCTATGTGGATGGAAATGTGAAGCAAACGCTAGCGGTTATCGAATCTTGGCTAGATAAACACCCCTTTATCGCCATTGGTGAAATTGGCATTGATCTATATTGGGACAAAACCTTTCAGGCCGAACAAGAGATGGCTTTCGTCACTCAACTTAATTGGGCCAAAGAGCGCGATTTGCCTGTTGTCATCCACACCCGTGATTCCATCACTCAAACTCTACAACTGCTGGAAAAAGAGCAAGATGGCTCACTTAGCGGTGTATTCCACTGTTTTGGCGGCACGCTTGAAGAAGCTAAAGCCATTAATGAGCTAGGGTTTCATCTTGGGATTGGTGGTGTATCAACGTTTAAAAATGGCGGTATGGATAAAGTATTACCGCATCTCGATATGAACTTTGTTCTGCTAGAAACAGATTGTCCCTATTTAGCCCCTGTCCCTCACAGAGGTAAGCGCAACGAACCAGCTTACACAACGCTAGTTGCCAAACGCATCGCAGAACTCACCGAACTCTCGTTGGTTGAAGTGAATAACATTACAAACACTAATGCTAACTCACTGTTTAAATTATAATTTATAGAACTATAGATAGAGTGACATACACATCAGCGTGATCTATATCACAAAAATAATTATGCAAACACTATAGTATGCGGCAAAATTTTAATACATAAACGTGGCTAATATGTGTGAACATGGTAATCACTTACAACGTCAACATCGAACCTTCTGGCAAAAACTTCTGGGCATCAAGGAAGTCTATCGATGCTCTCAGTGCGGTTATCTTTTGAAGATTAAATAGTCCACTATCATAGGTACAAAAAAAGCGGCTATTCGCCGCTTTTTTCATGTATTAATGACTTTCATCTTCCGGCTCTTCCTCATCTTTGCGCACATAAAAACGAGCAAAGAAAAGTCCAACCTCAAACAATAAACACATCGGAATGGCGAGCAAGGTTTGCGACACCATATCAGGCGGCGTCAGTAACATACCCACAACAAATGCCCCAACCACGATATAAGGCCTTTTCTCACTCAAGGTTTTCGGCGTCGTCGCCCCCGTCCAACACAGTAAAATGATGGCGACGGGAACCTCAAAGGCGATACCAAAAGCGAAAAAGAGCGCAAGCACAAAATCGAGATAACTGGCAATGTCCGTTGCAAACTCAACACCGCCTAAAGAGATGGCCGTAAAAAAGCCAAACACCAGCGGAAATACCACAAAGTACGCAAACGCCACACCGCAATAGAACAACAATGAGCTTGAAAACATCAATGGCATGACTAAACGGCGTTCATGCTTATACAAACCTGGAGCGACAAAGGCCCAGATTTGATAAAGGATAAAAGGCACCGCGAGAAAAGCGGACGCGATCAAAGTAAGTTTGAGTGGCGTGAAAAAGGGCGAGGCAACATCGGTCGCAATCATCGTCGCCCCTTCAGGCAAACGCTCAACCAATGGTTTGGAGACAAAATCGTAGATGTCGCTAGAGAAATAGACTAAGCCGATAAAAATCACGATCACCGCAGCTATTGAACGCAATAAACGATCGCGTAGTTCTAGCAAGTGACTGATTAAAGGCTGTGTCTGCTCAACGGAAGACATATCGAACCTCGTATAAATAGAGCTTAAGAGGAGGAATTACAGTGGTAACAATAACTCCTCCTACAGAGATGAGTCGGCTTTCTTATCGGCCGTTTCAGGCGACGAAATCGTTGTAGCGGGAATCACTTCAACGCTTTGTCCATCGTGCTCTGTTTTTGTTTCAGAGGGCGATGAGTTCGCATAAGGGCGTTGTACATCTTGCGCAGCCTGCTTGAGCTGATCCACAGAAGATTTCAGCTCTGGAGATAAATTTTCCATTCCCATTTGCTCTGCTTTACGCAAGTTTTCTTGCAGCTCTTGAATTTTGAGCTCATGTGCTAATTCATCTTTGACACTGTTCGCCATGTTCTTTGCTGTGCTAACAAATTTTGCCACACTGCGAATAGCATGAGGTAAACGCTCAGGGCCAAGAACGACCAACGCGACAACCGATATTAATACCAGCTCCCAAAAACCGATATCAAACACGTGTTAGGCCTGCTCTTTATCTTTTTTAGTCTCAGCAGTCGCTTCTGTCTTCTGCTGCTCTATATTTTTAGGTTCAAAATCTGCGTCTTTCTTGGCAGGCTCTTCATCACTCATCGCCTTTTTGAACCCCTTAACCGCACCACCGAGATCGCTACCGATACCACGCAGTTTCTTGGTTCCAAATAGTAATACAACAATCACGGCAATAATTAGAAGTTGCCAAATACTGATACCACCCATTCTCTACACCTCAGGAATTTCTCAACAAATTGATTTCAAATAAAAGACCGCTTAACGACGGTAAGCACTCCAACTGAGTAGCCAAAATACAACACCTACAATCGCACTGGTTATTGCAAACGGCTGATAAGCACTGGTCACTAATATTGCCGAGCATACGACCAAAGTAGCGCCAATACCAAATAAAAACTTTCCTGTTGCCTGTTGACGCTTACTGGCTCGATAACCTTGGTACAGCTGATCCAACCTTTGGTTCATTGCTTTACCTTGTTTGAGGCTATCGTAAAGCAGCTCTGGCAATTCAGGTAATTTTTCAGCCCAAAGCGGAGCTCGCTCTTTCACTGCGCGGATAAACGCTTGCGGCCCAACTTGGTTCATCATCCATTTTTCTAAAAATGGTTTAGCGGTTTGCCACAAATCCAATTGAGGATAAAGCTGACGCCCTAACCCTTCGACATACAATAACGTTTTTTGCAGCAAGACCAATTGCGGCTGCACTTCCATATTGAAGCGACGAGCCGTGTTAAACAAGTTTAGCAACACGTGACCAAATGAGATTTCGCACAATGGCTTGGCAAAAATTGGCTCACAGACCACGCGAATAGCAAACTCAAATTCATCGATGTTGGTTTCACGTGGAACCCAACCAGAATCAACGTGCAATTGTGCCACTCGGCGGTAATCTCGGTTGAAAAAAGCTAAGAAGTTTTCGGCTAAATAACGTTTATCTTCACTGTTTAAGGTACCGACAATACCACAATCTAAGCCAATCCATTGTGGATTGTCAGGATGCGCGGGATTAACAAAGACATTACCCGGGTGCATATCGGCATGGAAAAAACTGTCGCGGAACACTTGGGTAAAGAATACGCTCACCCCGCGTTCAGCAAGCAACTTCATATTAGTGCCGTTGGCCGCTAAACCTTCAATATCAGAAACTTGAATGCCGTATATTCGCTCAGAAACCATGACAGTTTCATTACTAAAGTCAGGAATTATCTCTGGAATGTATAACTCTTCACTATTTTCAAAGTTACGACGCAGTTGAATGGCGTTGGCTGCTTCTCGGCGTAGGTCGAGTTCAGCAAGCAGAGTTTTTTCGTATTCACGTACCACTTCAACGGGCTTCAGTCGCCTTGCTTCAGGTAATGCTTTGGCAACAATTTTCGCCATGCGATACATGAGTTTGATATCGGCATCAATCACTGGCCGAATATCTGGCCGAATCACCTTGAGTACGATTTCCCGGCCAGATGATTTGAGTTTGGCGGTATGGACTTGAGCAATCGATGCAGAAGCAAGTGGTTCAATATCAAATTCATCAAACCAAGTTTCTAAAGCGCCGCCCAACGCTTTTTCCATCTGAGTTTTAGCAAGTACACCATCAAACGGAGCGACTTTATCTTGCAGTAACGCAAGTTGGTCTGCGATGTGCGGTGGAAACAGGTCACGCCGCGTTGACATCATCTGACCAAACTTAATCCATACTGGGCCAAGCTCTTGCAAGGCTAAGCGCAAGCGCTCACCTAATGGTTTGTCCGCATGCTGATTTTTAATCCAGAACAATCCTTTACGCGCTAATATTGGCGCTTTAGTGAGTTGATGTTCTGGCAACAGTTCATCTAGACCATATTCCAATTGTACCTTGATAATTCGGTACAACCGCTTGAGTTCAGTTGGCGTCATGCTTGCTCCAACAAGTGTTGAATTTTGGCTTCGATACGCGCCGCTTGGCTATTGAGATCATCCACTTGGTCACAAAAATAGGCCACCTCGAGCGAGCTGGGTAATAAACGCCACTCTTCCGTTAACACTTGGCTGAGATGGTTTTGATGCTTGCTTCGTTGTGATTGCAGCGCTTGGCCTATGTCTTTCACACCCTGCACTAAAGCGTGAGCCAGCACATCGCCCGTCAGGCGTGACAACCACTCTTCAACATCCGGCTTGCAATCGGTGATCAACTGGGCAAATTTTTGCGCCAGTTGAATATCGCCCTCCAGCACCAACTTATCTTGTTTGATCAGTTGGGTGATGTTCGCTTGCTCGCGTAGCTCGGGCAAAATGGAAACATTGAGCGACAGGTAGCAATTCGACTCGCCTTCGTAAGCCGCTAACACATCAATTTGCTGGCTAAAAATGAAGGTCAGCGTTTTATTGAACTCTTTGAGATGCACTTGGATGACTTGCCCTTTCAGGCGTGATAATCGGCGCACCAACTCAGGATCGTCTTGAATTAAGGTGTTGAGTGTGGTCTCAATCGCGGCGGTAACTAAAGGCTCAAACGGCATGCCCAATCCTTAGAATTTGTAACCACGGTGCAGCGCAACAATACCGCCCGTTAAGTTGTAGTAACTCGTTTGTTCAAAACCAACCTGATCCATCATCCCTTTTAAGGTTTCTTGATCGGGATGCATGCGGATAGATTCCGCAAGATAGCGGTAGCTGTCGGCATCATTGGCAATGATTTGGCCCATTTTCGGCAATAGATGGAACGAATACGCATCGTATACTTTGGATAATGGCTCAAGCACTGGCTTGGAGAACTCAAGTACCAACAAACGACCACCCGGTTTTAAAACGCGGAACATCGAGCTCAGCGCTTTATCTTTGTCCGTCACATTACGCAGGCAAAAACTGATGGTGATGCAGTCGAAATAGTTATCAGGAAAAGGCAGTTCTTCGGCATTCGCTTGCACGTAATGTACGTTGCCCACTACACCCTTATCACGCAATTTATCACGTCCGACATTGAGCATCGAGTTGTTGATATCAGCCAGAATAACATGACCTTTTTCGCCCACAATGCGTGAAAATTTGGCGGTTAGATCGCCCGTACCACCACCAAGATCCAAAATACGTTGGCCCGGGCGAGCGCCACTGCAATCAATGGTAAAACGCTTCCATAAGCGATGAATGCCACCAGACATCAGGTCATTCATCATGTCGTATTTGGCCGCAACCGAGTGAAAAACTTGCGCGACTTTGGCGACTTTTTCTTCTTTCGCTACGGTTTCAAAACCAAAGTGAGTGGTATTTTGTGTCTCTAATGCTGTTTTTGATTGCACGCTGGTATCCGTCATGAAGGTTCCTCTTGGGCAGCACTGTTTTGTTAAAGGCGACTGCGAGCGATCAGTTTACTTTATCCTCAGCGTGATGTCTTTCTACTAAAGGTGCATTTTCCACCGCACTGTCTGCCCATGCCTCATTTTGTGCTTGTTCGACCCATTCACTGTTTATGGAACGTTTTATCTCGACGCCAAGCTGTTTAAAACTTTCGGCTTGACGCAGTGCGTTGCCGCGCCCTGTCGCGAGCTTATTCATCGCCCCTTGATAGTTTTGGTTTGCACGGTCTAACGCGCTGCCAAGCCCTTCCATGTCCTCCATAAACAAGCGTAATTTATCGTACAATTTGCTGGCCCGCTCAGCGATCAACTTCGCGTTCTGGTTTTGTCGATCATTGCGCCATAAATTATCGATCGTACGCAGCGCAACCAACAAGGTGGTTGGGCTAACCAGCAAAATATTTTGCTCCATCGCCTCTTTTACCAAGCTGGGATCAGCTTGAATCGCCACTTGGAATGCAGGTTCGACGGGAATAAACATCAGCACGTAATCCAAACTTTGTAGCCCTTTGAGCTGATGATAATCTTTCTGGCCGAGTCCTTTTATATGGGCGCGCAGTGCAAGTAAATGCTCACTTAATGCGCGAGCACGTTCACTTTCAGTTTGAGCATGGAAATAACGCTCATAAGCCACCAGCGCCATTTTCGAGTCAATCACCACCTGTTTGTCGTGTGGCAAATTGACGATCACATCCGGTTGATAGCGCTTACCAGCCTCGTTTTGCAAACTGACTTGAGTGTGATATTCGTGCCCTTCACGCAGGCCCGATTCGGTCAGCACCCGCGCGAGAACCACTTCGCCCCAATTGCCTTGCTGTTTATTGTCGCCTTTCAGTGCTTGGGTCAAATTGAGTGCCTCTTGCGCCATCTGTTCATTGAGGCGTTGTAAGTTTTTCAATTCATGAACCAACGTATGGCGCTCTTTCGCTTCATGATTGAAGCTGTCATTGACCTGCTTTTTAAACCCTTCGAGCTGCTCTTTCAGTGGAGAAAGTAGCCCTTCCAAACTTTGACGGTTCTGCTGATCCACTTTCGCAGTTTTGACTTCAAATAACTGATTGGCTAGCTGCTCAAACTGCTGCTTTAGGCGTTCCTCAGCGTGTTCAAGTAACTGTAGTTTTTCTTGGCTCGATTGAATTTGCTGTTCATGCCGCGCTTCTTGCTCACGCAGTTGAGCCTCTAGTTGCGATTTCTGCTCACGCAGAGCGTGCGCATCTTCCATGCTCTGTTGCCGCTCTTGCTTAACCACTTCGAAATAGCGTAACTTTTCCATCGCGGCCATGAATTTCCCGTGCGATTGCTTAAGCTCAAATGCGGCTTTATCTCGTTCTTCATCCAGCTCATCCAACTCTTGTCGCGCCTGCTGCAAAGCTTGTTTGAGTTCGATTATCTGCTGCTGATGATGGGCTTGATGAGTCTCTAACTGCTGTTGTAATAGCTCACTTTTCAAATTGAGCTTCTGCTTAACCCACCAGCCAGCGACTGAGCCACTCAGTACGGCGCTGCCTAACGTTGAAAGCACTAACGCTTGATTTTCGATAATCCATTGCATGATAACGGGTTAACTCATTTTATCAGTCATGGACAAATGGTATTTCGATACTGGATAAATGTCCAGTTTGTACAAGTTAACAGCAAACTATAGACTTGCGCCGCTGAACACTATTTCAACAATTATTCTAACGAGGATTCATGGACGAACGACGCGCACTCGGCTTTGGCTTATCTGCCGTATTATTGTGGTCAACGGTTGCCACGGCTTTCAAACTTACGCTGGCTGAATTTACGCCGATCCAGATGCTGACGGTTGCGAGTGCTGTCTCTGGGTGCGTACTGCTGGGCATTTGCGCGCTGCAAGGCAAGCTCAACCAAGTGGTGAGTACCTTTCTCGCTAACCCTTGGTATTACTTATTGTTGGGCTTAATTAACCCTCTCGCATACTACCTCATTCTGTTTAAGGCCTACTCACTGCTGCCCGCCTCTCAAGCGCAAGCGATCAACTACAGTTGGGCCATCACCCTGACACTGATGGCCGCTGTATTTTTAGGACAAACCATCCGTAAACAAGATTGGATAGCGTGTGCACTGAGCTATTTTGGTGTAGTGGTTATCGCGACTAAGGGTGATATTTTAGCCATGCAGTTTGATAGCCCGCTGGGTGTTGGGCTGGCACTACTATCAACGCTTCTTTGGGCTGGCTACTGGATTCTTAATACCAAAAACACCGCCGACCCCGTGATTGGCGTTTTACTGGGGTTTTTGATCGCCATCCCTTTTGCGATTGGTTTAAGTTGTTATGAAGGTGCAAGCTGGCATCAGATTACGATTAAAGGATGGAGCGCGGTAACTTATGTCGGCTTGTTTGAAATGGGGATCACCTTCGTGCTGTGGTTGAGTGCATTAAAACTCACGGCCAACACCGCAAGGATCAGCAATCTCATTTTTGCTTCACCTTTCATCTCACTGCTGTTGCTGGCTACTATTATTGGCGAAACTATTCACCCCACCACTCTGATTGGTTTAGTGCTGATCATCACAGGGCTTGTCGTGCAGCAGTTTAAAACGCCTAAAACGATCACTCAATGACAGCGACCCAAATTGACGAAAAGCCCAAACGGACAGATTGCATAGGTTTACAAAGTAATTTGATCGCGGTAAATCTTAGGGCTCACACCGGCCTTACGTTTAAAAACACGAGAAAAATAGAGTGGGTCTGAATAGCCCACAATTCGACCAATGTGATTGACCGAGTAGTTAGACGTGACCAGTAATTGTTTGGCTCGGCTGATCCTTTGGTCGTCGCGCCATTGGGTTATGGTCATCTCCATTTCAGAACGAAATAGATGGCCTAAACGCGATGGTGATAAACAGATATGGGCCGAAACATCCTCGATAGTGAAGTCTTGATTGAGGTTTTGCGTCATATAATTCATCGCTTCCACCACCCTAGGGTCAAGCGGTTTGCTGACAACGTCCGGTTGCAGTGTCTTACATCTAATCAATAATTGTTCGAGCAAGTTAATCGACAAATCATTTCGATAAGGGACATCTTGTTTTGAAGTGTATTCAATATCGATAAACAGGTTTTCAATATATCGAATGGTATTCTCATCCAACCCTTGCGTTAAGTAGACGCCATTTTTTTGCTGTTGCCATGTTAGCCAGTCATGCCAAAAGGCTCGTGGCCGAAAATAAACCCAACGGTGAAACCAAGAAGCACAATCTTTTTTTCGATGATAATAGTGAGCCGCTGTTGGAGGGAAAAGAAGTAAGTCTCCAGGTTTCACGTGAAACTCATCTTCGCCATAAAAAATGGTTCCCTCGCCTTTGCTCGTAAAATTGACAATAAAACCTTTCATGCCATTAGGTCGATCAATCGTAAAATCCAGTTCATCTCCCTCAATAATTGGCGTTAGTCCAGCCACTAAATGAGCATTAAAGTTATATCCAGGTTTTAGAGGGTTATTCTGCATGGGGGCAATATTCACTGTAATTTACGTGTAGTGTAAGCAACCTCTTCGTTAAGTACGATTTTTCAGTTCACACTTTTCATCTAAGACTATCCATTGGGTCGCAGAAAAAGCCTCACAGAAGCCATGTCCTACGGGTTCGATTAAGTATTCACTGGGTTGGTCATTACGTTTTCTTTGCCAACCTTTAATCGAAGAGATGATGTCTTCAGGTTGCGTGGCCAGTTGGTGGCTAACGTCTGTTTGAGTAATGTGATGTCGAATATCAAGCCGAGTTGGGATGCTGTTTCGCGCAAGATAATCAATCACCAATGCACCTTGAAAAAAGGTGTAAGTCATACTCAATGAGAGTGTTTCGTTAAGCTGAATGTTGCACCACTGCTCTAAATGGTTTTGCTTAGATCTGAAATGCCAAACCACAGAGCGCATATCAATGATAAGCCCATTGTTGATCAGCTCAAGCTGCCCAACGAATACAGGTTTATCCTCACAACACAGCTGAAATTGATCGGGTGTATCGGCTTTTAATTCCAAATACCACTCTTTATAACGCAGTAATGGTAAGCCAGTGGATAAAGGAAGAGCATTCATGTTCACACCATAGCTTAATGAACACTCCCTCAGATGAGGGAGTGTTCCGCGGGTTTAAATACCTGAAGATAAACGGTAATAAACGCTGTTTGTTTTGAGTGCGGACTTGAATGGATACAAGGAGGTTTGGTTATCGATTAATACCATTTCGATCCCCGCCATTTCGGCATAATCCGCTAACATCTCAACGCTCACCGCTTGGCTGTATACGGTATGATGCGCGCCACCCGCATGGATCCATGCTGCGGCTGCCGTCTCAAGGTTGGGTTGCGGCGTCCATAACGCATGCGCCACGGGTAATTTAGGTAGCGATTGTGGTGGAGCTTGAGTATCGACCGTATTGACTATCATGCGAAAGCGATTTCCAAGATCAATCAAGGATACGTTTACCGCAGGCCCCGCTTTTCCGCTGAACATCATACGAGCAATGTCGCATTTGCAGCCAATAGTGTGACGATGAATTTCAATCTTTGGCTTGTCTTGAGCAATGGAAGGGCAAACTTCCAGCATATGAGCGCCGAGCACTTGGCTTTGCTGACCAAAGTTGTAGGTGTAGTCTTCCATGAACGATGTTCCGCCCACTCGGCCTTGCCCCATCACTTTCATAATGCGAGTCATCGCTGCGGTCTTCCAATCCCCCTCACCGCCGTACCCGAAGCCTTTTTCCATCAAGCGTTGTGTGGCCAAGCCTGGCAAGTTCGAAATACCCGATAAATTTTCAAAGGTGTTGGTGAACGCCTTCGCGCCCACGGAATCCAAGAAACGCAGCATGCCCAATTCCAACTTCGCTTCTTGAGTTAGAATATTGATACTTGTGCTGTCTTTAAAAAGCTCAGGGCTCATGGTGTAGCAAGAAGCGTATTCATCCATTAAAGCCTTAGCGTCACTGTCTGAAACTTGATTGACGCTCTCGCTCAGCTCACCCAAGCCATAGCCATGAACTTCATAACCAAATTGAATTTGCGCAGAGACTTTGTTTCCTTCCGTCACCGCGACTTGACGCATGTTGTCGCCAAAACGCGCTACTTTAAGCGACTTCCCTTCATGAATAGCAATCGCTGCACGGCACCAATCATCCACCTGTTGGTGAACAATCGGGCTCTCCCAATGCCCCACGACTACTTTTCGATCAATCCCCAGTCGCGTGCCAATAAAACCAAACTCACGACAACCATGGGCACTTTGATTTAGGTTCATAAAACCCATATCAATTTCATCCCAAGGTAAGGCCGCATTGAATTGAGTATGAAGATGCAAGAACGGCTTGTTGAGCTGACTTAACCCTGAAATCCACATTTTTGCAGGCGAAAAAGTATGCATCCAAAGCACGAGACCAATACATGAATCATCATTATTGGCTTGGCGACAAACCTCTAATATCTCATCTGGCGTCTTCACTGTACCTTTGTTCACCAAAGGAACTGAAATGGCTGGAGAGTGATTTAAACCATGGATAATTTCTTGGCTATTTTGCGCGACATTTTGTAATACTTGAGGTCCGTAAAGGTGCTGCGACCCAGTGACAAACCACACTTGTTGATTGGTAAACGTGTTCATTGTTATCCCTTATTTATTTTTTACATTACTTTGACCGTAATAAGCATTAGCTCCGTGTTTACGTAAGTAATGTTTATCCAGTAGGGCTTGATTGATGAATGTCACTTGAGGGTTGATCTGCAAAGTTTGCAGTGCCATTTTGGCGACAACCTCCATGACAACTGAGTTATGAACGGCGTGATCAGCATCCTTACCCCAGCTGAATGGGCCGTGTTCATTAACAATAACCCCAGGAATGGCCAACACTTCACCACCACTGATCGTTTCAATGATGACCTTGCCTGTATGGTGTTCGTAGTCGGTTGCGATTTCGGCATTGGTCAAGGGGCGAGTACAGGGAATGCTGCCGTAGAAATAGTCAGCATGAGTAGTACCCAATGCTGGAATGGCTTTACCTGCTTGAGCCCAAGAGGTGGCATGAGGAGAATGCGTGTGCACAATGCCGCCAAGTTCTGGGTAAGCGCGATATAAGGCCAAATGGGTAGCCGTGTCAGAAGAGGGTTTAAGATCGCCCTCGACAACTAAGCCATTCAGATCAACCACCACCATATTGCCGGCATTGAGTGCTTCGTATTCGACGCCACTTGGCTTAATCACAACTAACCCTGTTAAGCGGTCAATGCCTGATACATTGCCCCAAGTAAAGGTAACTAAACCGTGGGTCTGTAGCGCCATATTGGCTTGCCATACTTGCTGCCGAAGCTCACTCAGACGTTGCTTTGCTTGTGGGTCGCTTGCTAAATTGAAGCCTAGAGAAGTCTTAACACTCATCAGTACACTCCTGTGCCAACAAGAATTCAGAAAATTGTTCGATCTGCCGCCCTAACTGGCGATAAGCATGATAACGCCATTCGCTGGTCCCTTTGGTATCAGCATCTGGGTAGTAAACATCGCAGATTGGGCTCGCCATTTGAGTTTGAGCTTGCTCGGCATCGCTATAAACCCCGGCCGCAATAGCTGCAAAAATGGCCGCACCTAATGCACAACACTGCTCTGAAGCAACAACGGCGATTTCTCGCCCAATGACATTGGCACAGGTTTGCATCACAAATGGTGACTTCTGAGAAATTCCGCCAATGGCGATGACACGTTTCACTTCGACACCTTGCTCAACGAAACAATCGACGATTGATTTCGCGCCATGAGCCGTTGATTCCACCAGTGATGCAAAGATATCTGGTGCACTAGAGCCTAAATTCAGCCCCGTAATTGCGCCTTTGAGACGCTGATTGGCATAAGGCGTTCGCCGCCCGTTATGCCAATCTAAGGCAAGAGGCGTTTCCAGTTGCAGACGTTTTGACTGTGCTTCCGCCGTAAGTTGAGGAATTAACAAGGCCTCAGCGGCGTCCAGATCAACTCCTAATTGTGGGTTTTGCTTAGCCAGTTGTGCGATTGGCCACAACATCACACGTTTGTACCAAGCATAAATATCACCAAATGCTGATTGCCCAGCCTCCAGTGCCATTAAGTCTGGCATCGCACTACCCGCAACTTGGCCACATATTCCATGAATGGTTCGATCACCGATACTTTGTGCATCCACCATCAAAATATCGCATGTTGACGTACCAATAACTTTCACTAAATCATGTTCGCCAGCGCCAGCGCCCACCGCGCCCATATGGCAATCAAAAGCACCAATGGCAATGGCAATTCCCTCTGGTAAGCCTAACCGCTGCGCCCACTCCGCACTCAGATGCCCAGCTAATTGGTCTGAGGTGTATACCTCAGTAAACATTCGATCTCGCATGTCATCGAGCGTGGGAGAAATGGCCGATAAAAAATCTTGCGAAGGTAAACCGCCCCAGCTTTCATGCCACATCGCCTTATGCCCTGCAGCACAAATACCGCGGCGTAAATTTGTAGGATGCTGACACCCTGCAAGGAGAGCTGGAACCCAATCACACAACTCAACCCAGCTATGGATATAAGGAACAAGCCCTGCATCTTGTTCCGCTACCCACGCGGCTTTCGCCCAAAACCACTCCGATGAATACAATCCCCCGATGTATTTGGTGTAGTCTGGAAAAGTGTGTGAATGGGCCAGCTCATTAATGCGTTCCGCTTTGGTCACGGAAGTATGATCTTTCCACAAGATAAACATGGCATTGGGGTTATGCTCAAACTCAGGAAGCAACGCCAACACATTACCCTCTTTATCGATAGGGGCTGGAGTTGAACCCGTACTGTCCACGCCAATGCCAACAACAGATTGTGCGATCTCTGTGGAAACCTGCGCCAACGTTTCTCGGACAGCAACGGTCAGAGACTCAATATAATCAAGAGGATGATGACGAAATTGAGATTGGTTCGAGTCGCTGTATTGTCCTTTTGCCCACCTTGGGTAGTTAGCCACGCCAGACGCAACCTCTTCACCATTGCGAGCATTCACCAATAAAGCTCGTACAGAATCAGAGCCAAAATCTAAGCCGATCACGTAAGGTGAATCTATATTCAAATTATTCATGGTCACTCCACATCAGACCGATTAACTGCCTATTTTTATAACGGTCTTACGTCAATATCACCATGAACCCAATAGCTAAAAATATGGATAAATTAGTCGACACACTCATTCTGTGCTAATGGTTTTAAAATCATCACTTCAGCTTTTCTCCAGAAAAAAAAGCGCATAAAAACGCCAAATAGCCGATGGACATATAAAATCAAACACATAAAACCATAAAAAGTGAGAGGTACTTCATGCCCTACCTCGCTACATGAATGGACAAAAACGCTACATTTTTCTGCTGTGATTTTCATCACTTCAAAGCTCGTCAACTTCCTTAAGTATGGAGATGAAACAACCCTACCAGTGGACGGACAAATAAGATGAAAAGCATAAAAACCACACTCGCTGCCGCAATACTCACCGGAACCGCATTATTCAGTATTTCTGCTAATGCCTTTTTCGGTAGCAACGATGAACTCAAATTAGGTTATTTGGTAAAACAACCTGAAGAGCCTTGGTTCCAAACAGAATGGAATTTTGCTGAGCAAGCAGGTAAGCAATATAACTTTGAAGTGATCAAAATGGCGGTGCCTGATGGAGAAAAAACACTGAACGCTATCGATACGCTAGCGGCAAGTGGCGCCAAAGGCTTTGTCATCTGCACACCTGACCCTAAGCTTGGGCCTGCAATTATGGCTAAAGCAAAAAGCTACGATTTGAAAGTCATCACGGTTGATGACCAGTTCCTTAATGCGAAAGGCGAACCGATGACAAACGTGCCTTTGGTGATGATGGCTGCCAGTGAAATTGGTTATCGCCAAGGTTCTGAACTGTACAAAGAGATGACAAAACGTAACTGGGATACCGCAACAACGGGCGTTATGGCCATAACCGCAGACGAGCTGGATACCGCGCGTCGTCGTGTCGATGGTTCGATTAAGGCACTGAAAGAAGCGGGTTTCCCATCCAACCAAATTTACCGCGTGCCAACCAAAGCAAATGACATCCCTGGCGCTCTGGATGCAGCAAACTCGCTACTGGTGCAATACCCAATGGTCAAGCAGTGGCTTATCGTCGGTATGAACGACAATACCGTTCTCGGCGGAGTTCGTGCGACAGAAGGACAAGGGTTTAACGCAAGTAATGTTATTGGTGTTGGCATTAATGGCGTCGATGCTGTCAGTGAATTAGCTAAATCGAAACCAACAGGGTTCTATGGTTCTCTTTTACCGAGCCCAGATGTACACGGCTTCAAAAGCATCGAATCACTTTATAAATGGGTGAAAGACGGTGTTGAACCACAAAAATTCGTTGAAGTGACGGACGTTGTCTTAATTACTCGCGACAACTACGAAGCAGAACTGGCGAAGAAAGGCCTGTAAGGCGTTCGTCGTCAATGGCTAAAAGCGGTACAGCTTCTTCGTACCGCTTTCGCGAAGTAAACAGGAGTACAGACTATGGCAGCTTCACACTCTTGCTTAGAGTTTTGCCAAATATCAAAACACTTTACGGGTGTTAAGGCACTGACCGACATTAGCTTTCGCGTTAACAGCAGTAGTGTTCATGCCTTAATGGGAGAGAATGGGGCCGGGAAATCGACTCTATTGAAAACGCTAAGCGGGCTGCATCAACCCACTCACGGCAAGCTGCTCATTGATGGGCATCCAGTAACATTTCAATCAACGGTTGACGCATTAGAGCAAGGTATCGCCATTATTTATCAAGAGCTTAATTTGGTTCCTGAACTCAGCGTGGCAGAAAACATTTTCTTAGGGCAACTTCCCACTAAACATGGCCGGGTCGATACCGAAACCCTCAATCGTAACGCACGTAAACAGCTATTGCGCTTGGGGGAAAATTTTGACCCCTCTCGCCCATTAAAAGAGTTTTCTATTGGCCAGTGGCAAATGGTTGAAATTGCTAAAGCGCTAAGTCGCAATGCACACATCATCGCTTTTGACGAACCAACCAGTAGCTTGTCTCAACGTGAAATTGAAAACCTATTTAAAGTGATCCGCGAATTGCGCGACGACGGCAAAATCATTCTTTACGTTTCTCATCGTATGGAAGAAATATTCGCTCTGTGTGATGCAATCACCATCTTCAAAGATGGTACCCATGTGCAAACCTGTTATGACCTTTCGACTCTCACTCATGACCGTTTAGTTGAGTTAATGGTTGGCCGGGAAATCAATGACATTTACAACTACCGCTCTCGTCCTCTTGGTCAAAGTGGATTAGCGATTAAAAACCTGATGGGCAGAGGGCTCACCGCTCCTCTCTCGCTAGAAATAAAGCAAGGCGAAATATTAGGTTTGTTTGGTCTGGTCGGTGCGGGCAGAACAGAACTTACCCGTTTGATTTTCGGAGCAGAAAAAGCCACCGCGGGCGATGTTTATCTTCACGGACAAAAAATACGGATTACTAAACCTGAAGATGCCATTCGGGCGGGCATTACCTTATGCCCTGAAGATCGCAAAGCAGACGGTATCGTGCCTATTTTATCGGTGCAAGAAAACACCAACATTAGCGCTCGTCCATGGCATCTAAAGCTTGGCGGGTTAATCAACTTCCAGTGGGAGTCGAGCAATGCCCTCAAACAAAACCAGTCATTAAACGTCAAAACTGCTTCGTTAGATCAACCCATTGGCGAGCTCTCCGGTGGCAATCAACAAAAAGTGATCCTTGGTCGTTGGTTATCTACCGATATGAGCGTCATTTTGCTAGATGAGCCGACGCGCGGCATTGATGTTGGCGCTAAGTCTGAGATATACGAGTTGATCTTCAAATTGGCAGAAAATGGCGTGACTGTCTTAGTTGTCTCTAGTGACATGCCTGAAGTGCTTGGTATCGCTGACCGATTACTGGTTATGAAAGATGGCAAAGTAACGGGTGAATTAACACGAACTGAATTTAACGAACAATCTGCGTTACGTCTTGCCATGATTGGCAACGACGTCGCTGCGTAAAAAGGAATATCCTAATGGCTGTAACGAGTTCAACCAAAATAGACAATACCGAGAGCCCGATTCGCTCTTTTAAGTTCTCTTCCATCTGGGATAAGTTCGGTATGCTGATGGTCTTTGCTGGCCTATTTTTGCTTTGCAGTTTATTTGTCCCTTATTTTGCTACATTCATTAATATGAAAGGGCTCGGTCTGGCTATTTCCATGAGCGGCATGGTTGCGTGCGCCATGCTATTTTGCCTAGCCTGCGGGGATTTAGATCTCTCGATTGCTTCGGTTATTGCCTGCTCTGGCGTAGTCACGGCGGTAGCGATTAACGCAACCAGCAGTGTGGTATTGGGTATCGGCGCAGGCTTACTTTCAGGTGTACTCTTTGGTTTGCTAAATGGCTTCGTTATTGCCAAATTGCAGATCAATGCACTGATAACGACTCTCGCAACGATGCAAATAGCTCGAGGTCTTGGTTATATCATCTCTGACGGTAAGGCGGTTGGGATCACTGAAGAACATTTCTTCACCCTAGGTAACTCCTCTTTACTTGGTATCCCTACGCCAATTTGGTTAACCATAGTCACCTTCGCTATTTTTGCCTTTTTACTAAATCGTACGGTTTATGGGCGCAATACATTAGCGATTGGCGGTAATGAAGAGGCCGCACGATTAGCGGGTGTCAACGTCGTAAAAACTAAAATCATCATTTTCACTATCTCTGGCTTTATCTCTGCGCTCGCTGGGGTTATTTTAGCCGCGCGTATGACCAGCGGTCAGCCGATGACTTCCGTCGGTTTTGAGTTAGTGGTCATCTCGGCTTGTGTGCTCGGTGGGGTATCGCTCAAAGGCGGGATAGGTAAAGTATCTTACGTTATTGCGGGTGTGCTCATCCTCGGTACGGTAGAGAATGCGATGAATCTACTGAATATGTCACCTTTTTCTCAATACGTAGTGCGAGGAACTATTTTGCTCGCGGCGGTTATCTTTGACCGCTATAAACAAAATAAATCCAGCTAGAAGCAACTCATTGCCACACAACAAAAAAGAAGGGCTAACCTGTGCAGCTCTTCTTTTTTCTAAAAAACTATCCATTGGTTTGACAGTGCTTTTTAGTGACATTTATCGCTAAGGATGGCTTCTATCGCAAAACTTATTCTTGACGTACAGGTAACGGCCTCTAGATACACTGACCTATCAGAGGGTATCTAGACTTAAAACGTCAAAGGTTTCGACAGAATCGACCACTTAGTTATAGTCGTAATTGGGGAATTGGACGTTATACCGCACTAGCCCGATTAGAGTGTTAAATGCCTCCATCTGTAAATGTTTATCGTTTTTACTAGCCGTTCGACCATCTTGTAAAGCTTTGACAATTTCGTCAGGATTTCTTCCTGTATAGAGCTCTATTCCCGCTCTTGAGGTCACAGTGATCGTATCTAATAATGGAAGAAGCTCTTGAAACTTCTCGACACTTTCCATATCGCTATAGGCTTCATCATGTTTGTTCAATGGCGTTCTTCTAGCACCATCAGGGACTAACTTTCCTTCTCTAATACTTTTAAGTGCTGACTCATACCTTGTGAAAACCCCCATCATACTTAACGACTTATCAACGGCTAGCACCGTCAAATGAGTCTTAAAGCCATGTTTTTTACAATCATCCAGAACGTGTAATATTGAGTGTTGCTGATCTAACATGGAGCGTTGTATCACCATGTTGAATTTTTTTTCAAGTCCGTACTTTATTAAACCTTCGCAGAGAAACAACGCCGTTTGTTGGCAGTTTGACACCGTGCTTGGGTGCCCATTGCTTGCTAACTCCGAATAACCTGGAATGTATTTTTTCAGTTCATCATAATCAACCACCACACAGTTATTCTTGAGCTGTGACGAACATGCTTTTATCGCGGTCGATTTCCCAGCGCCCATTTGCCCTGTAACAACAAAGGCGCTTGGTTGTTCTTGAGGCGTAACCCCTTGGCATAGCTTCTCTTGCACATGTTTTAATAAGTTAATTTTATCACTCGGTTCAGAGAGGAACCGATTATCATCCATATCTTTTACCCGGCGCTGGCGAAGTTCCAAAGCGCTTTGCGTTGCACTGACTGGTACATTCTTTACCTGTTTAACAAAGAATGGTTCTTGTAGTGATGTTGCCCGTTCGAGGGAATAGCTTTGAGGCTCCGTAAATGTAAAAGATGTTTTCATTTCAAATCCTTATAAAATTAGGCTTTGTTCAAACGATATCTAAGCGAACCATAGTCAGCACAGTGGAAGGCGCTATATTATCACCGCGGTATGATGTATAGAGATGCATCTTATTGGACGTGAGGATGACTAAAAGGTCATGTCTTTATTTGTGAGTAAATGTAGAAGATTGATTTCATCCAGATGAGTTTACATCCGTTGTGAATATAATTTTTAGCCGTTTACTGGTTCAATAAAATGCACATTTATTCATACTTTTACAGCATATCGAATCACATGCTTTGAGCTAAAAGTGATAAGCATGAAAAAGCCGTTGCTATGTTCAATCTTCGAGTAAACAAAAAGCAGAAGGATAGCGCGAACTTTTTATGATTTTTGGATATCAAAGGATAAGTACAAAGAACCAAGCATTTGATATGCAGACGCATTCGCTTGAGTAATGTAAGGGCGAGAAGATTTTTCCTGATATTGCGTCTGGTGCAAAAACCAGCCGACCTTATTTGAACAACGCCTTGCCCCGTTGCGGGCAAGTGAGGCTATCAACGCCTACAAATGAGACAGGCTAGTCCGTTCGTGAAAGCACTGTGTAGAGATAATAAAGTTTGTATCCTTGGGGTGATCCTCGTCACCCCTTTTGGGCCTTCTCTACACACTTACACCCACTGTCCGGCGACATAACCGCTTGACCAACACCATTGGAAATTATAGCCGCCAAGCCAGCCCGTTACATCCATTACCTCACCAATAAAATAGAGGCCCGGAACCGATTTGCATTCCATGGTTTTCGATGAGAGGCAATCGGTGTCTACGCCACCTAATGTGACTTCGGCTGTGCGATAACCTTCAGTACCATTGGGAAGAATCGGCCAATGTTGTAAGTCGTGTGCGATAGCGGTTATTTCGTGTGGGTTTAACTGTTTGAGCGGTTTATCGACAAAAGCTTTACGCTCAATCAGCACTTCAACCAAACGCTTAGGCAGTACTTTCGCGAGTGTGTTTTTTAAGCTTTGATTTGGGTGTGCTTCACGTGATTCATTCAATAACCGCTCGATGTCTACTTCCGGCACTAAGTTGATACTAACCTTCTGCCCCGCTTTCCAGTAAGAAGAAATTTGCAACACCGCCGGCCCAGATAAACCACGATGAGTAAACAGCAGTGCTTCTTTAAACACAGTGCCATCTTCAGTAGTGATTTCAGTTGGAATGGCAATGCCAGCCAGTTCGGCGAAATCTTCTTTATCTTGTTTATGCAGTGTAAAAGGCACGAGCCCGGCCGTGGTTGGGATCACCGCCAGTCCAAACTGCTCTGCAATTTTGTAACCAAAAGGAGTCGCACCAAGCTTGGGCATCGACAAGCCGCCCGTTGCGACCACCAATGACTGGCACTCGATCGGCCCGTCATTGGTGGTGAGCTGAAAGCCGTTTGGCACCTTATCTATCGATTGAATCTCGACTTGATAACGCTGCTTGACCGTCGGTAAATCGCACTCTTTTAGCAACATATTGACGATGTCCTTCGCCGAATCAAGGCAAAAGAGCTGGCCATGATCGCGCTCTTCAAACGCAATATTGTATTTACTGACCAGCGAGATAAAGTCCCACTGGCTGTACTGCGATAACGCTGATTTAACGAAATGGGGATTGCGGCATAAGTAGTTGGCGGCCGATAGTTCATAATTGGTGAAATTACAGCGACCGCCACCTGAGATCAAAATTTTACGGCCAGGCTTTTTGGCATGATCGAGAACGCATACGCTGCGCCCGCGCAGGCCAGCTTGCGCGGCGCACATTAGCCCGGCGGCGCCAGCACCAATAACGACAACATCAAACGACTGACTCATGCTTTCACCTTCATTTAACTAGACGCACACGCACCTAATGACAAACAAAAAGGATGCAGCGCTGGTGGCGTACATCCTTATCAATGGGGGACATTTTAACGACTAATTGAGTGAAGACAAGGTTAATCCACCAGCGACGGTATTAGACGAGTTGCTCGGCAAGCTCGCGCCCTTTTCCGCGAACGGCGTCAATTGTTTCAGCAAATGTGGCAGATATTGCCAGCACACGAGCATCTGGGTGCTCAGCCAGAAATAAACGTTTTTCTTTTTCGGTCAGGATATCCCATTGATGGTGGATATCACGGGCAAAATGCAATACACGGGCAAGTTTTGGTGAAAGCTGCGCTTTTTCTGGCTGCGCAGAGTAGGCGATCGCATCGACCATCTCATCAGGAAACTTCCAAGCTTTGGCTAGCTTCGCCCCCAGTACATTCGCATCGGTATGGATGATTTGCTGTTGTGCTTCTAGTTCAACTTCACCAGCATCAACACAAAGGCGAATTTTCAACGCTTCTTGCGGCGCTAATGTGTGGATCATCAATTGGCCAATGTTGTGCAATATTCCGGTAGTAAAGACGCTATTGGCATCGAGTTTACAAGCGGCCCCCAGTTTGCTGGCGATAATGGCAATTTCAAAGGTATCGGACCAATATTGCTGCAGATCCAAGGTGTCAATTTTAGGAAAAGCACTGGATAATACCGATGCCACCACCATAGTTCTCACCGAGCCACTTCCGACACGAATCACCGCATCATTGATAGAGGCCACTGTGCGGCTTCCGCCAAAATGTGCCGAATTTGCAAGGCGAAGCAGCCGCGCACTCAACACTTGTTCCATGGCAATTTTTTTTGTGAGCGCACCAAAATCGACCTCTTCCTTATTAACCATTTCGAGTAGTTCTTGTAATACTTGTTGAATACGAGGTAACTCATTCAAACGTGCGAGCAGTGCTTTTTCATCCATTATTTTTCTCCTTTCGATTGCTCTTGCTAATAATAGTCGCCGCACAATGAAGATGCATAATAGTGAAGAAATAAGTCGATGACTTTATACAGACGATAAAAAAGGAGCACGATAGCTCCTTTAATCAATACAATGACTGGCTCAGTTATACGATACAAGCCGCGAAGGTTGTCACCGCCAGCAATGACATCGACAAGATAAACAGCGCTCTAACGCGATCACACTTGCCCGTAAATAGGGGATCGTGGTGATGGTGATACTCTTTACCTTTCAAATAGTGGAAAAGACGAACCTGCTTGGTGACATTACCGTGAGTGGTAAAAAAGCCACCGCCATCCACTTGTTGATAAAGCAATGGATGAGCTTCACGCATGATGTAAATAAGTGAGCGTAGCGCCGTAAGATACCTGACTAGGTTAACCCCAGTGACCAGCATTAGCGCAAATAAAATTGTATCCCCAGTGATCATCTTTTCCTCCCTACACCTTTGCATAGAACCCAAAGAAAAAGACGATCGCTTCATACTCTTTCTGCTGCGATTACACAGCTTGGGTATCCATTACAGAAGATGAGCCGGCTTTTGCCATTGCGGCTAGGTCTTTGTCGATGAAGAACAGCGCCTTACCATCATCACCCACAAGCTCTAGCTTATCTAAAATCCCTTTAAACAACTTCTCTTCTTCATGTTGCTCCGCAACGTACCACTGAAGGAAGTTAAACGTTGAGTAGTCTTGAGATGTGAACGCCGCATGAGCGAGTTTATTAATCTGCTGAGTAATCATCTGCTCATGTTGATAAGTTTCGCGAAACACTTCACCAAGGCTCGTAAACTTATGTTTTGGCGCTGCGATCGCACCAAGGATAGGCAGTGCACCCGTTTCACTCACGTAGGTGAATAAACGCTGCATGTGCTGCATTTCTTCTACGGCATGAGCGCGTAAAAACTCGGCAGCACCTTCAAATCCTTTATCTTCACACCAAGCACTCATTTGTAAGTATAGATTGGATGAAAAAAATTCCAGATTAATTTGTTCATTCAGTTTTTCAACCATAGCTTGTGACAACATGTCGACTCCTAGTTTATGTAACGATTTGAATTGACTATACCATGAACCTCACCATAACACTTTGAGTCAGGTATGCGGATATGAGATCACGACGACAAAAAACTCTCGGCCTCAGTGCTAATCTTTAATCAGTACCCCATCAGGAGATAATACAATGAGTTATCAACATATTTTGGTTGCCATTGATCTTTCAGAAGACAGTAAACTCTTAGTCGACAAAGCTGTTGCACTGGCAAAACCACTCGATGCTGACGTTTCTTTCATTCACATTGATGTCAACTATGCCGAGCTGTATACCGGACTCATTGATATCAATTTAGCAGAAACTCAACATCACGCGATGGAAGCGTCACAAAAGCAGCTGCAAGCCTTAGCGGAACACGCGCAATACCCTATCCGCCATACACTAGTAGGCAGCGGCGACCTTAGTAATGAGCTATGCGAAACCATCGCCGAATTCAGTGTTGATTTGGTGGTCTGCGGTCATCATCAAGATTTTTGGAGCAAGTTACTCTCATCCACTCGGCAACTGATTAACTGTTCGCCAGTCGACATGCTTGTAATACCACTTCACGACTGACGACAAGCCAAAACTCGGTTAGACTGCAGGTTATTTACTGTTCAGCGTTGTTTGTTATGGCCTATCTCTCTGCAGTCACCCTACTTTGGGCATTTTCATTTAGCTTGATCGGCGTTTATCTCGCCGGTCAAGTTGATTCTTGGTTCGCGGTTTGGATGCGCGTTGCATTAGCGAGCTTAGTATTTCTACCTTTGATCAGGTTTAAAACCGTTCCCGCTCCGTTGATCGCTAAGTTGATGACCATTGGTGGAATCCAACTGGGCCTGATGTACTGTTTCTACTATCAATCATTTTTACTGCTATCGGTTCCTGAAGTTTTGCTGTTTACGGTGTTTACACCAATCTACGTCACGCTGATCTACGATCTACTGAAAGGCCGCTTTTCTCCGTGGTACTTAGTGACGGCGGCCATTGCCGTAATCGGTGCCGTTTTTATTAAATTTGCAGCAATAAACGAGCACTTTTTGCTGGGTTTTTTGGTGGTGCAAGGGGCTAACCTCTGTTTTGCTATCGGCCAAGTGGCTTATAAATACGTCATGGAAAAAGAGACCATCACTTTAGCGCAACACAGCGTATTCGGTTATTTCTACTTAGGTGCATTGGTGGTAGCAAGCGTGGCATTTTTACTGTTTGGCAATAGTGAAAAACTGCCCACTACCTCTTTGCAATGGGGTATTTTGATCTACTTAGGGGTAATTGCTTCTGGGCTTGGTTACTTCGTGTGGAACAAAGGAGCCTGTTTAGTCAATGCCGGCGCATTAGCGATTATGAATAATGCGCTGGTTCCCGCCGGATTAGTGGTGAACATTCTGATTTGGAATCGCGACGTAGATTTAATGCGCCTTGCAATTGGCGGCGTGATCATTTTGCTCTCACTGTGGGTCAATGAAACTTGGGTAAAGCGCAAAGTCGCTGCCAGCCGTACTCACTGAATCAGGTTGAGTGTTAAAAACAACAAAGCCCGCAATCATCGCGGGCTTTGTTGTTGAAAAAGGGGCTATCGTGGCTCGGTTTAACTCACCATCTGCTTTCAGTAAACCATCTATTTTTAGTAAACTATCTGTTTTTAGTGAATCTGCCGTTGTAGTGAACGTTCACTAACCGAAGAAATTCGTTGATTCACATCGGCAAACTTTACTTGTAATGCAGGATGTTTCTTTAACAGTTTTTGCTGCTGTTTCAGCACTTTTTCTAACTTCTTCAGTACTTTTTTTTGTTTTTTTAACGCTTTCTTGTTCTGTTTTTCCGATCGCTTGGCGGCCTTTTTACCTTTGTCCGTCATGCCATTTGACGTACCAGAGCGCAGTTGTTTCTTCCCTTCCGAAACAAGCTTTGTCGATGCACTCGGAATAGCAGCAGGCTTACACAGCGTGTTTTTATCCGATGATGAACGAGCACATGAGCGACAAAGAAATTTTGGCGCAGCCACAATCTGATGGATATCCCCAAGCTGGCTAGTAATATCGTGTCGGTTCAATTTGCATAAACGCTTATTCATGTACGCCTCGATCACGAATAGGAATAATTATTAGTTAGATATACAATTCCAAACACGATTAAGCAAGCACTAAATTACATCTATGGGCCACGAGATTTTCTCGCCAAAGCTAACGTATTGAATGCGTTAGATCATCGCCGCTTTCACATACACATCAAAACGATTTTTCTTGGTTTCAATCGCCATACTCGGCTTCTGTTTGTCTAACCAATCGGCATAGTCAGGACGCTTCACCACCACGCGTTTGGTCGCCAAACTTAAGGCTGGGTTTAATAATGCATCAGCATCCAAGTCAGCGCCCACCAGCGATTGAAAGACGCGCATCTCCTTTTTTACCAAAGCCGTTTGTTTTTTACTTTCCGGGTGCGGGTACATGGGGTCAAGATACACCACATCTGGCTTTACAAAATTTTCATCTTGCGCCAGTTTTTCGAGCGCATCATGACTCGAAGCGTGAAGTAACGACATTCGCTCGCTTACCCAGCCGCCAATCTCTGCATCTTGCTTGGCACGCTCTAAACCATCATCAAGCAGCGCGGCCACAACGGGATGCCGCTCGACCATTTGAACTTTACAGCCGAGCGAGGCCAACACAAAAGCATCACGACCTAACCCTGCCGTTGCATCTAACACGGTCGGTGTCGCTCCTTTGTTTAGTCCAGCAGCTTTGGCTATCGACTGACCTTTACCGCCACCAAATTTACGTCGGTGAGCAACCGCCCCCGTGACTAAATCGACATAAATAGCGCCGAGTTTAGGCTCATCCAGTTTACGCAACTCAAGACGATACTGAGTTAATACCAAGGCAAATGGGCTCTCGGCGCATGGTTTTAATCCCCAACGCGCGGCTAATGTATCCAAATGTGCTTGCTGAGCAGGAACTTCGCAAATCAGTTGTAGCTGCAAGTTAACTCCGAAACCAAGGAAATAATGAGGAGGCTTGAGTTTACCCAATTTTCACTGACGTGACTAAAGCTTATCGCTTTTCTTAAACGGCGGCTTACGAGAAACAACGACCAGTGATAAACTGACGAACCATTTCAATGATAAGGATGCTGTGATGCAAACCACTACCGCTAAACTGGACGAACTCGACCGCGCCATTTTAAAAATTTTAATGGACGATGCACGCACGCCCTACGCAGAAATGGCCAAGCAGTTCAACGTTAGTCCTGCCACTATCCATGTTCGCATTGAAAAGATGAAATCGGCCGATATCATTCAGGGTACGGAAGTGATCGTCAATACCAAAAAATTGGGTTATGACGTGTGTTGTTTTATCGGTATCAATCTCAATGCCGCGCGAGACTACCATTCGGCGCTCGCCAAACTCAATGCGCTGGATGAAGTGGTGGAAGCCTATTACACCACAGGAGCCTATAATATTTTTGTGAAGTTAATGTGCCGCTCGATTGAGGAATTACAATTTGTGCTGATCGACAAATTACAGGCAATTGATGAAGTGCAATCCACAGAGACGCTTATTTCCTTGCAGAACCCGATTAACCGAAATGTGAATCCTTAATCACCGAAGCCGCAAACACCACGCAATAACGCAATAAAAAGCCCGAAACTAAATTCCGGGCTATGGCATCGGTACTGATAATAAATTATTTGTTCAGATAAGTTAAAAGCTCTTCAGCCGAAATACCCTGCTTTGCCAATTCCTTCGCCATGATTTCGACTTGCTCGCCTTTACGCGCTTCAATCACTTGTTGAAACTGAAAGACTAAATCACGCAGAACTGGTAATGGTACTTGTTTGGCGGCACTGCGAATACGCTCACTACTTTGGTTGCCTAATTCATTCAGCAATTTTCCGAACATGACCTTTTCTGGAGACTCGTCGAGTTGTTCCCAAATTCGAGCCATTTCATAGGTTGTCATTGACATTGTTGTTTCGTTTCCAAAGTGCAATTGAAATAATTAAGTGGCTAAATATACACCCGTTAAAAAGAATATAAAACAGCAGGTGACAATTTATTAATTCACCACTAATTGATGCCAATAACGCCCTGCTTTAGAAAACAGGATAAACAACGCTGGCGCAATCAGCCACATTTGCAGTGCAATTAATATCTGAGGTTCTAACCCAACACGCTGCATGGTGCCAACTAATAGGCCAGCACCACTCATCTGAAACAAACCAAGCAGTGCCGCGGCGGTTCCTGCACGGTCACCAAATGGCGCCAGTGCTTTTCCTGCGGCCGCTCCCAGAATCCAAGCAAAACCGATTGATGACATAAAAATGGGCAGCATAAAGGCAATCGCCGTTTTCTGTTGTGCCAGCGCGACCATGGTAGTCCCCGCAACCAATAACGTGCCAATTCCAACCACCAGCGCCATATGGGTACCAAACCTATCCATAAATTTCGGCGCACTTAGGCAGGCAACGATATTAATGATGGCATTGAGCCCAAACCAGAAAGTAAATTCGTTCATGGTTAATCCATAACCTTCCATCAATACCACTGGGGCAGAAGTGACATAGGCTAAAATAACCGCCATCGCTAACATACACAATGAAGCATGGAAGAGAAAAGATGGTGTTTTCAATACGGACCAGTAACGCGATAACTTAAAGAACGCTTGCTGTTCGGTGGCTTGCGGGTTGGTTTCTTTCATACCAATCACCATCATTAAACCCGCGACCACGGCAAAACCAGCCATAAAGCTGAAGTTACTGCGCCAGCCAAATTGCTGAGTTAACCAACTACCAAGGATTGGCGCTAATGCAGGAATAAAACAGATTGCACCATTTAAGTAGCTGATCATTTTGCCGCTACGTTGTGGGCCAAAAATATCGCGAACTGTTGCAAAAGCCGCTACCGATGTCGCGCACGCACCGAAGCCTTGTAGTAGCCGAGCCATCAGCATCCATTCAATACTTTGAGCGGCCCACGCCAAGCAAGCACTCAATGCATAAATACTGATCCCTCCTAATGCAACAGTTCGACGACCGAGTTTGTCCGCTAGCGGGCCAGCAAAGAGTTGACCGACTCCCATAGCAAACAGAAACCAAGTAATCGTATCTTGTGCATAAGCGTGTTCCACGTGAAACGTTTGAGAAATTTGCGGCAAAGCTGGTAGATAAATATCAATCGCTAACGGGCTAAACAGAACCAACAAAATCAGTAATGCCAATTGACGCTTGCTATGCGCGTCAGAGGTTATTTGCTTCACGAAACACTCCAGTAATGAGAAAGAACACACTTTTACAACTCGGCTATAATAGAGCAATGATGATATGAATAGAAATGGCTTATACTCATCACAATTATTCCCAAATGGAAATACAGATGAATATAGAAAAATTAGCCAGAATCGATCTTAATTTGCTTGTTTGTCTGTCCGTACTGCTAGAAGAACTGAACGTAACACGCGCCGCCCATCGCCTCTGTTTGAGTCAATCTGCCGTCAGTAAATCGCTTGCCAAGCTTCGTCAGCAGTTTAATGACCCGTTGTTTATTCGTAATTCACATGGCTTAAAGGCCACACCGCAGGCGCTCTATCTCAAACCCAAACTCGACACCCTCATCAATCAGCTCGAGCTACTCACTCAACCACAACAGTTTTCACCACAAAGCAGTGAATACCGTTTTCATATTGCGGCAGTAGAAAGCGTCTACCCATTGATTCTCCCCCATTTTTTGCCCGCTATTTTCAGCCAAGGTCCAAATCTCAACATCAATACTCACTCTTGGAATGACCAAACCTTTAAGAAATTGCAGCTTGGTGAGTTGGATTTAGGCATTACCGGCAAGGACATTGATATCAATGATGCCAAATTAACGATGCTGCCACCCAGTGATATCTGTGAGCAAGAGATCTATCGAGATAGCCAAATGTGCGTGGTACGTAAAGACCACCCAGCATTACGAGACAATTGGACGTTAGAGCGCTATTTATCGCTACGTCACGTACAAGTACGCTGCGATGGTAATGATCGCTGGCTACTCGACTATCGCTTGGCGGATATCGGCCGAGAAAGGGACATCGCAATTACAGTACCGGATTTTAATAGTGCCGCCAGCCTTTGTACCTATACTGATTTTATCTTTACCGCGCCGAGCCACTTCACCCACCTAGTAGCTAAGCAGATGGATCTCGTCGTGTTGCCATTACCGATGGAATTTCCACCTATGGCTTATACGTTATTTTGGCACAGAGACAGAGAAAGTGACCCCGCATTGAGCTGGTTAAGGCAGATGATCCAAACCAAAACTCTGCATCTCAGGTGAAGCTGCGGTTTGCGCCAGTTCGATAAAAAGAGTAGCTTATTGAAGCTCGTCCCCATCGCCACAACCCCATAGACACAATAATAAAGTCAGGGTTTGCTATGGATTTGCACAGCCCCCTACACCTACAACGGACGGTTATAAGAAAGGATATAACACAGATGCATGATTCAATCGCACAACGCGTATCAGCCTTACGTGGCTGGCTCACACAACAAGGGCTTGATGCCATCATCATTCCACACGAAGATGAATATCTCGGGGAATATGTACCGCAACACAACGAACGCCTGCATTGGTTAACTGGTTTTACTGGCTCGGCAGGCGCGGCTGTGGTCACCCACGATAACGCGGCTATTTTTGTGGATGGCCGCTATACCGTGCAAGTTCGTAAACAAGTGCCAGAGGCAACCTTTGAGTACCGTCACTTGATTGAAGAGCCCGTTCTTGATTGGCTCCAAAGCGCATTGGTCTCAGGTAGTAAAGTGGGATTTGATCCGCGCATGCATCGAGCAAGCTGGCTTAAAGCAGCACAGGCAAAATTATCTGATGAGTTACAGCTTATTGCCGTCGGCAGTAACCCAATCGATGAGTTATGGAAGGACCGTCCTAGCGCTGCAATTTCAGCAGTGCGCCTAATGGGTAATGAACTCGTCGGTATCAGTAGCCATGATAAGCGTGAGCAAATAGCCCATCAGCTGAGTAAGAAAAAGATTGATGCGGCGGTACTGACAGAACTTGATTCCATCTGCTGGCTGCTAAATATCCGTGGCCTTGATGTTTCCCGATTACCAGTCTTACTTTCCCATGCCATTATTTATGCTGACTCCAACGTCGATTTCTTCCTTGACCCTGCTCGTCTTCCTGCGGAATTTGACAAGCATGTCGGTGGCGGCGTTCGCGTTAACCATCCAGATCAACTAGAAAAGCAGCTTAATTTACTCGCAGGTAAAAAAGTGATAATCGACCCTGCTACCAGTAATGCATGGTTTACGCTGACTTTACAAAATTCCGCTGCTGAAATCATTAATGACGCCGATCCGTGCTTACTGCTAAAGGCGGCAAAAAATGCAACCGAAGTCTCTGGAATGAAAGCGTGCCACGTGCGTGATGGTGTGGCGATGACCAAATTTCTTGCTTGGTTGGATAATGAAGTGGCTAGCCAAAGACTGCACGACGAAGGCTATTTATCTGACCGCTTACAAGCATTTAGAGAGGAAGACCCAACTCTAGCCGATCTTAGTTTTGATACTATTTCAGCGGCAGGCAGTAATGCAGCTATGTGCCATTACAACCACATCAACCAAGTAAAACCAGGACAATTAGCCCAAGACTCACTTTATCTTGTCGATTCTGGCGGCCAATACTGTGATGGTACGACTGACATTACGCGTACCATTGCCATTGGTAACCCCAGTGAAGAGATGAAAAAACAGTTCACTTTAGTGCTTAAAGGTCATATTGCACTAGCCAGAGCACGCTTTCCAAAAGGCACTTGTGGTCATCAGCTTGATGTACTTGCCCGTCAGCACCTATGGGCTAATGGCTTCGATTATGATCATGGCACTGGTCATGGAGTCGGCCACTTTTTGAGTGTCCATGAAGGGCCACAACGCATCAGCAAAGTTTTCAACAACGTTGCACTGCTTCCGGGTATGGTGCTGTCGAACGAGCCCGGTTATTACCGTGCCGATGCGTTTGGCATTCGTATTGAAAACTTAGAACTGGTGGTCGAAGTTGAAACACAAGGTGATTTCTCTGTGTTGGGGTTTGAGTCACTCACACGTTGCCCGATTGATAAGCGCGCGATCAACATCAATATGTTAACTCGACCAGAGCTCACATGGCTAAATGACTACCATCAAAAAGTATGGGATCAAGTTGGTCCACTCGTTGAGGGTGATAACAAAGCGTGGTTGCACCAAGCGACGCTGCCTATTGAGCATGATTAAACTGCAGTATGATCAAACAAATGCGCTGTAAGTAGTCTCTGTGTAGTAACTTAACCTAGAAAGATGAAAGGCGACCTCGGGTCGCCTTTACTTTAACTTATGATTCTCTTAACTCGAATTCACCTTATTAGTCAAATCACCATACTTTAATGAATGCATCCATATGTTTCACGTGAAACGTGCAAGCCATAACCTCATCCAGAATAGGCAGCATGCCAATCTCGCCACACGACTTCAAAGCCTTGCCCTTTAACAGCGGCGGCAACTTGTGCGGCTGCACGTTCATCGCTAATCACAAATTGCTCAAGCTCGGCCTCTTGCATTGCATAACCTCCAGGCTGTGTTTTTGATCCCGCCGATATGCTGGTAATCCCCAGTGGGATGAGCTTATCCCTAAAGTGCGCCGATTCGCGGGTAGAAAGCGAGAGTTCCACTTCTGAATTGAGCAAGCGAAATGCACAGATGAGCTGAACCAGTTGCTTGTCAGACATAACCGATTTAGGTTGCAGACCACCTTCACAAGGTCGCAAGCGAGGAAACGAAATCGAATAGCGCGTCTTCCAATATCTCTTTTCAAGATAATCCAGGTGAGCGGCCACGTAAAAACAATCGGCCCGCCAATCTTCCAAGCCAATCAAAGCGCCAAGACCAATCTTATCAATCCCCGCCCGGGCAAGTCGGTCCGGTGTTTCAAGGCGAAAGTTAAAATCCATTTTGTTGCCTCGCAAATGATGTAAAGCGTAAGTCGATGGATGATAAGTCTCTTGATATACCATTACCGCATCTAAACCTAAGCTCTTTAGCTCCGCATAGTGCGCTTGCTGAAGCGGTTGAACCTCCATAGCAACATAGCTGACTTCACGCTTTATCAACGGCAGTATCTGCCGGAAATAGTTCATGCCTACTTTGGTTTCATGCTCACCAGTGACCAGCAAGACATTATCAAACTGCATCTGCTTGATAACTGCCAATTCACGTTCAACTTCATGCAAACTTAATGTACGCCGCTTGATGCGATTCTCCATCGAAAATCCACAATAAGTGCACGCATTGGCACACAAATTTGAAAGATAAAGCGGGATATAAAAAGAAAGAGTATTGCCAAAGCGTTGCCTCGTCAGTGCGTAAGAAAGTTGCGCTAACTGCTCGATATAAGGCTCAGCAGCAGGAGAGATTAATGCCTTGAAATCCTCCAAATCGCGCTTCTCTTTATGCAATGCTCGCTCGACATCTGACGCTGTTTTGGAACGGATTGATAACGCAATATCGTCCCAATCGAGTTGTTTGAAACGTTCTAAAAAGCTCATCGCTAGTGATCCAAAAATGCAGTTAGAGGGCTGGATGCGATAGCATGATGAACCTGAGTTGCAAGCCCAGCCTCATAAGCCATTCGACCCGACTCCACCGCCAACTTAAATGCCAACGCCATTTGTATCGGATCGCGCGCGGCCGCAATTGCGGTGTTAACTAAGACAGCATCCGCGCCCAATTCCATCGCAAAAGCCGCATGCGATGGCGCGCCAATACCGGCATCAATAATCACGGGTACACGAGCTTGGTTAATGATGATTTCTAAAAAATCTCGTGAGACCAGTCCCTTATTCGATCCAATTGGCGCACCTAATGGCATTACGGCCGCGCACCCCACCTCCTCTAAACGCTTACAGAGTACAGGGTCAGCATGACAATAAGGCAATACGGTAAATCCATCTTTCACCAATTGTTCCGCTGCTTTTAACGTTTCGATAGGGTCAGGCATCAGATACTTAGGATCGGGATGAATTTCTAGCTTCAGCCACGATGTCGATAACGCTTCACGCGCTAAATGGGCAGCAAAAATCGCATCCTTCGCATTTTTCGCACCCGATGTGTTGGGTAAAAGATGGACGCCTGACTCGATAAGTGGCGCTAAAATATCATCATTTAATTGATTAAGATCGACTCGCTTTAATGCCATCGTCGCCATTTGTGAACCAGATATGGCAATAGCTTTTGTCATTAACTCTCGGTTGGCAAATTTCCCCGTTCCAGTGAACAGGCGAGATTCAAACTGTTTATTCGCTATCGTTAACATTTAGCCTCCTGCAATGGCTTGAAACAGCGATATTTGGTCGCCTTCACTTAATAGGGTCGTTGACCACGCACTACGTGGCACCACGCTCTGATTCAGGGCAAACACATAGCCGGTAATAGTGATCGAAAGCAGTTTGGTGAGATCCGCAATACTGGTTCCCGCTGAAACTTGATGAAACTGCTGATTAATCTTGATGGTTATATCTGACATGTGGCTTCTCCCTTCATCTGATCAGTCTGTGGGTACCCACACACCTCGCACTGGGGATCTTTAACGACATTTAAGGTTTGGAATTGAAACAAATGAGCATCAAACAGTGTCAGTTGGTTAGCATTACGCATCGTCTGTCGAGTCAATATCATGATGGCTTGTAAAGCTTGCAGGGTTCCGATGATTCCGACGACAGGCCCCAGAATACCGAATTCATTACAACGCTGCGCGGCAGGCAGTTCGCTATCAGGCACTAAACAGTGATAACAAGGTGACAACGGCAGTTGATCAAAAGCAATGACTTGCCCCTTCCATCCAATAGCCGAACCTGAAATCAATGGCTTAATTAGTTTACGGCACAACTGGTTAATTAGCTGACGACTGTGGATATTATCCGTGCAGTCAAGAACGACATCAGCATTAAGCACTTCCAGTTCGAGCTGAGTACCAATAAGGCGTTTAGATATCGCTCTTACTCTGCAATCAAGGTTGATGGCTTTAATTTGCTCTGCCATCGCATCGATTTTGGTTTGACCAATTTGCCTCTCTCGGTAGATCACCTGCCGATGTAAGTTGCTGCTTTCAACTCGGTCATCATCCACTATTACCAGTTGTCCAATACCTGCACTCGCCAAATACAAAACGGCCGCAGACCCTAAACCACCACAACCAATAACCAGCACTCGGCTATCAAGTAAAGATTGCTGTCCATTCTCACCTATTTCAGGGAGCGCAAGTTGCCTTTGATAACGGATAAATTGCGCATCAGAAAGCATAATCACATACCTCCTCAGCACTACTTGGTAATCGGTTTTGTATGATTCGATTGAAACTATCAATGACCAACTGAGGTGATTTTGCTTCTGTCACTGCACGTACAACGGCCAAGCCTAATACATCGCACTGCCAAACTTGCAATGCGTTCTCTAGGTTAATTCCGCCAATTGCAACTGTGGGTATTTTTGCACTTACAACTTCATCTGAGTTGGCGGCACAACTTAAACTCTCAATTAGCTGCTGGTAAAGTTTCAACCTAACAAGCCCCTGTGGCTTAGAGGGCATAATTTTGGTGGTGGTTGGGAATATGTGACCCAAAGCGATATAGCTGGGATTTAGTGAAGCGATGTTCAGAATCTCATAATAGCCGTGAGTTGAAATGCCTAAACAGATCCCAGCTTGAGCAATTTGTGCTAAATCTGCATTGGTGAGATCTTCTTGTCCAAGATGAACGCCAAAAGCACCATGCTTTATCGCAAGCTGCCAATGATCATTAATGAAAACCTGTGCTTGGTAGGCTTTTCCAAGCTCAATAGCGGCAATAATTTGTGATTCGAGATCAGGATGCGTTGAATCTTTTATTCGCAGTTGGATTGTCTTTACACCAAACTTCAATAACCGCTCGGCCCACTCAGCGCTATCCACAACAGGGTAAAGGCCAATATTTTTGTCTATCTTTGGAAAACAGATATGATTTTGTTTATCGTCAGCAAAGATGCCAGCTACTGAATGTTGTAGCTGAGGAAAATATCGGCTATCCGTTGGCCATGTTTCACGTGAAACACTCATTGCCGCGCGAGCAACCACTAAAGCATCCTCTAGTAGAAAGTCGAGACACAACAATGATAGAACCCAAGCAAAGTGCTCGCTCTTTGCATCAGCAGCATGAGCATTCGTAGAATATCTTATACGACGCAGCTCTTCTCCGTGATACCACTCATCAACATAGTCGTGTGAGTCAGCAGCTGTAAGCCCTATCTTGACCAAACAAGTTTCTCGTTTCTGGGAGTGCTCAAATGGCATTTGAGCGCAAAAATTGACTTGGTATTGCAAGAATAAATTGGGCTTATCAGTTAAAACACTTAGCGCATCTTCGCACGAGGCTAAGCAATCGCTGCCAATCAAAGATGAGTATGAAGGCGTTACTAATTGACAATATAAAGTTGGGCTGGCACCCAAATAAATATCATCGATATCAAAACCATGATGTTTGGCCAATAGCAAAACCTGTTGTACTTGAGCAGTCAACGCAATGTCATTACGGGGGATAAGTAATTGAATCATCTAATTACTCCTCACTAACGACTGACCGTTGAGTAACAGCAGGATGATAAAGCTCTGATCCTGAGGCTTTAAACTCTTGCGATTTCTGTCTCATGCCTTGTAACGGGTCATCTAGCAGCGTAACGGAAATGAGCGCATCAGCAGCAACTTGCTTGGTATCTAGCGCATACTCTCGAACCTCTTGAGAGATTTTCATCGAGCAGAATTTCGGCCCGCACATTGAGCAAAAATGCGCGACTTTACCAGACTCTTGCGCAAGAGTTTCATCGTGAAAAGCACGCGCCGTAACTGGGTCTAATGCAAGATTAAATTGGTCTTCCCAACGAAACTCAAAACGTGCTTTCGATAACGCATTATCGCGCACTTGTGCTCCCGGGTGCCCTTTCGCAAGGTCTGCAGCATGTGCTGCCAATTTATAAGTAATTAAACCCGTTTTAACATCTTCTTTGTTTGGTAAACCAAGGTGCTCTTTCGGTGTTACATAGCAAAGCATCGCGCAACCATACCAGCCAATCATCGCAGCGCCAATGCCGGAAGTGATGTGATCATATCCCGGAGCAATATCGGTAGTTAATGGGCCCAAGGTATAGAATGGCGCTTCATGGCAATGCTTTAATTGTTCATCCATATTCTCTTTAATCAAATGCATGGGGATATGGCCAGGGCCTTCAATAATGACCTGTACATCATATTCCCACGCTATTTTGGTCAACTCACCTAAAGTGCGCAGCTCTGCAAATTGTGCTTCATCGTTAGCATCGGCAATGGATCCTGGCCGTAGTCCATCCCCTAAGGAAAGGGCGACGTCATACTTGGCGCAAATTTCACAAATTTCACGGAAATGAGTGTAAAGAAAACTCTCGGTATGATGGGCTAAACACCATTTAGCGATAATAGAGCCGCCACGCGAAACGATACCAGTAACACGTTTCGCGGTCATTGGCACATAACGAAGCAACAAACCAGCATGAATTGTAAAGTAATCAACACCTTGCTCCGCTTGCTCAAGTAAGGTATCGCGCATTACTTCCCATGATAAATCCTCCGCAATACCATTTACTTTTTCCAATGCTTGATACATAGGCACAGTGCCAATCGGTACGGGGCTATTACGCAAAATCCATTCTCGAGTTTCGTGAATATTGCGCCCAGTAGAGAGATCCATCACGGTATCCCCACCCCAGCGGGTTGCCCATACCAATTTTTCAACCTCTTCTTCAATTGATGAAGAGACGGATGAGTTACCGATATTCGCATTCACTTTGACGAGAAAATTACGACCAATGATCATCGGCTCTGATTCAGGATGGTTAATATTCGACGGGATAATGGCTCGTCCTTCGGCAACTTCACGACGCACAAACTCAGAAGTTATTTGCTTTGGTAGATTAGCCCCCAAATGAATCCCTGTATGTTGCTGGCTCAGCTGTGCATCCATACACTCTCCACGTCGCGTATTTTCGCGAATGGCAATGTATTCCATTTCGGGTGTGATAACACCTTGCCGCGCATAATGAAGTTGAGTAACGCACTTCCCTTTCTTTGCTCGGCGTATGGCTGGCAAGTTCCCATAACGTAGTTCGTCCAATGTATCATCAGATAAACGTTCTTTAGTGTAAGCAGAACTGACCTCATCAAGCCACTCGGTATCATCCCGCTCAGCGATCCATTTTTCCCTTAATTTAGGCAAACCTTGATATAAGTCGATAGTATGAGATGGGTCGGTATAGACACCTGAAGTGTCATAAACGCATATAGATTCATTCGGTTGATAAATCGGTGAGAACTTTGTGCCCCCGACCAAGCTGTCAGCTAGTTTAATCTCACGCATTGGCACGCGGATATCCGAACGTGAACCAGTAATATAGATTTTAGAGGAATTTGGGTAGGGTTCGACAGACAATGTGTCAATGAATTGTTTGGCTTTCAGTCTCGCTTGTTTGCGACTCGACATAGCATCTTCCTTTTTGTACTAGGGATAAATGCTTGACGGATTAATGCACAAGAGTTGATCAAAATAGAGTCTTGATCTTAAGGATATAACGCTAGATAGATCACTAGCAGGTTATATTCTCTTGTTCCCTTCGCAGGTATTAGCCTGATCAGGTTCAACGGATCCCGAAAATACGGTCTCAGCCTTATGGCACTCCGACAAGTTGAGTCACGATTATAGGGAAAGACTATCCATTAACCAAGATGAAATTGTGATTTCGTTAACTTCTCATCAACAACTGGAAACCTATCCAAGCCGCTGAGATACTTAACACCACGTTTAATAAGACATTAACACCCATTTTCAGAAAGGCTCCTTGCTGCATCAGCAATACATTATCCATAGAGAATGTAGAAAATGTGGTTAATGCACCCAAGAAACCCAAACCAATAATCTGGCGCCATGGCTCAGTTGCAAGTAATTCACTCTCAAAAGCAGCGATCAATAATCCCATAATAAATGAGCCGACAACGTTAACGGTGAGCGTTCCATAAGGAAACCCGCGTCCTAACAAGAACACACATAGCTCGGTAACTAGATAACGTGCACATGCGCCAAATGCGCCACCTAATGCAATAAAACCTAAAATAGACAGCTGTCCCATAACGAATTCCTAAAAGTAACCGTCGTTATTTTAACCGCTAAGCATAATAAATCGAACCTAATTACTAAAATAATCAAGGAAAGTTATGCTGATAATCTAGTGCTTTTAAAAAGTTACATCCGTCACTTACTGAGTAAATGGATAAGCTAAACCGCTCTTAATGCCAATTGAAGTAACAATATGATCTAATTAAGGCTATTTCACGCTCGGGATCGCTTTCTTGGATACAGCTTGAGTACAGAGAGCTGGCCACAAAAATGTGCCGAAGGGATGAGGTAAACGGAATTAGTTAATTTTTCGGATTACTATCATAGAGGAAGCGAACAGATAGCAAAAAGCCTCAGCATTTCTGCGGAGGCTTGATAGATGGCAGGGGTGGAGAGATTCGAACTCCCAACACGCGGATT
>NZ_CAWMCN010000116.1:0-805 GCF_963865925.1 Vibrio sp. ZOR0018
TCTCTGGGAACGCAGTGTTGATGGCGTCAGGAAAGCCTTTTAGCCCGTCAACGCAAGCGATAAGGATGTCTTTTACCCCACGGTTTTGAAGCTCAGTCAGCACGTTAAGCCAGAATTTGGCACCTTCCGTTTCAGAGAGCCACATGCCGAGCAGCTCTTTTGGGCCTTCCATGTTGACGCCTAACGCAAGATAGACCGCTTTGTTGATGACTTGCTTGTCTTGACGCACCTTAACCACGATGCAATCGAGATAGACGATAGGGTAAATTTCGTCGAGAGGTCGCGACTGCCATTCAATCACTTGCTCAAGCACCGAGTCCGTTACTTTTGATATCAGCGTTGGCGAGACATCGGCATCATACATTTCCTTGAACGTTGCGACGATTTCACGTGTGGTCATGCCTTTCGCGTACAAGCTCAATATCTTGTCGTCCATGGATTGGAATCGAGTTTGGTGCTTGCGGACGAGTTGAGGTTCAAAGCTGGCTTCACGGTCGCGGGGAACGTCGATATCGATTTCTCCATCATCGGTGATGATTGACTTGCCCGAGTAGCCATTGCGGGAGTTGGAGCTGGTTCTAGATTGGTGTTTTTGATATCCAAGGTGCTCATCGAGTTCAGCGTTTAACGCCGTTTCAACGGTCACCTTGGTTAACATTTTGCGGAAGTCATCAAGATCAGATTCTGTCTTAATTGACTTTGCTGCTTCACGAGCAAAAGCTTCGAGTGCTTTCTTATCCATATTGTCCATCCTTAGCCTTTAAGGCTTAAGTTTAGACAGTTACACAGAATTCAGGACACTCTC
>NZ_CAWMCN010000117.1:0-47855 GCF_963865925.1 Vibrio sp. ZOR0018
GCGCTGATGAAGATTCAGAACATCCAAGTCTACACCCATGACTCGATTGGCTTGGGTGAAGATGGCCCAACCCATCAACCAGTTGAGCAAGTGGCTTCACTGCGTTTGACACCGAACATGAGCACATGGCGTCCGTGTGACCAAGTGGAATCAGCCGTCGCATGGAAGTTGGCGATTGAGCGTAAAAATGGCCCATCAGCGCTGATTTTCTCTCGTCAAAACCTAGCGCAGCAACCACGTAGCGAAACGCAAGTTGCGGATATCGCGAAAGGTGGTTACATCCTAAAAGAGTGCGCGGGTCAGCCTGAGCTTATCCTGATTGCCACTGGCTCTGAAGTTGAACTGGCGGTAAAAGCCGCAGAGCAACTTACAGCAGAAGGTAAGAAAGTGCGCGTAGTTTCGATGCCATCGACCGATGCGTTTGATAAACAAGACGCAGCTTACCGCGAAGCCGTACTACCAGCAGCCGTGACTAAGCGTATTGCAATTGAAGCAGGTATCGCCGACTTCTGGTACAAGTACGTTGGTTTTGGCGGCAAGATTATCGGTATGACTACCTTTGGTGAGTCAGCACCGGCGGATCAACTGTTCAAAATGTTCGGCTTTACGACTGAAAACGTGGTGAAACAAGCACAAGAACTGCTTGCTTAAGTCTTCTTATTTTTAATGCAAAAGCCCAGCGAGTCATTCGCTGGGCTTTTTTGATCTTGTCGCGTGTGAAAAGAGATACATCACTTAAAAGGCACGCCACCAAAAGGCATAACTTAATTATTGGAAACAATAAATAACACTTCCACACGACGGTTACATGCTTTACCTGCATTGGTTTTATTCGTACAAGCCGGAACGTATTCACCATATCCACGGGTAAAAATAGAGTCCATCGCCACATTACTTTTCACTAAAGTGTTCTTTACCGCTTTCGCTCGACGTTCAGATAAACCATCATTAAAAGTGGGCGCTCCACTACTGTCCGTATGGCCATCAATCACAATATCAATACCGGGTTCTGAGGCTAAATAACGTCCCATCATAGTAAGCCAATCACCAGAGCCAGAGGAGACGGTGGACGAGCCCGTTTCAAATTTCACCGTATCTTTCAATTTAACCATAATGTGGTTACCTGGGAGAACCTCGTAATCAACGCCATTCTTCAATAAAAAACTTTGCAAAGAATCATAGCTACTCACGCGCTGCTGTCCCATCGGGCCTTGAACACCTGTTGAAGCAATCTTCGGCGCATAGCCCCATTCGGGATAGAGCACGTCAAAATCACCTTTTGGCGCTGCATCCAATAGATTGTCGCTAAACATCCGATCTGCGGTGGCTAATGTTCCACACCCCGTTAACAACATCAATAACGGTAAGGCTAAATACTTCATTCAAGCATCACTCCATTCTCTTACTACCTAAACTGTATCGGCCAAGACTGTAAAACTTTATATATATTTGGTAGCAATTTCGTGGTTGTTTCTGTTTTCCTTGTCACGGTAAGCCGTTAGAATTCAAGTATTCTTTTTTAACTCAATACTCGTTATGAAAAAAAACACACGCTATTGGTTGACTCTCATCACAACACTACTGATTCTAGCAGGCTGCGGTGACAACACTACGCCACAAAAAGGGAAACAATATGATGAGCTTCCCGTAAGTCTTGCAACATACCGCCTGCCAGCCGTCACGGAAGTGTTTTCGCTGACTTGCGGACACTGTCGTTCAATGGAAAAGGTCATCCCAGAGCTAGAGAAAATAACAGGCGAAACATTTGGTAAACTGCATGTCACCTTTAACGAAGGCGCACAGATTGGAGCCATGATTTACTATTCAGCCGTGATGCAACTGGGAGCAATTCCCGATCATGCCATGATGGAACAGCTATTTTCGGTCGTGCAAATGGATGAAGAAGTAACGTTAAGTGAGCGTAAAGAAGCGATTGATTTGGCCTTCAGCCAACGAGGGCTAATCAGCCCGTATTCGTTAGATGATGAGCAGCAAAAACAGTTATTCCAAGAGATTCAGCTCGCTGATGATATTTCAGTAAAAGGCCAAATCAATGCCGTTCCAACCTTTATTGTGAAAGGCAAATATTTAGTCATCACCTCCGGTCATAAAGATGTAGCAGATATCGCGAATACCATCTCATATTTATTGACTCACCCCTAATCCACAAGGCTTTAAAAATATGTCTAAATTTGTATTTCCAGTTATTATTTTTTTACTGGCTGGCTTTTTTATCTATCGTACGTGGAATAACCACAAAATTGCCGATGAAAATTTTGCTAAAGGCCAAGCGTTTTTGGCTGAAAATACTCAGCAAGATGGCGTGATAACAACCGAAAGTGGCCTACAATATCTCGTACTCCAACAAGGTACTGGCACCGTTCATCCGAAAGCCAACAGTCGTGTAAAAGTGCATTATCACGGAACTTTACTTGACGGTTCGGTGTTTGATAGCTCAGTTGAACGTAACGACCCGATTGTGTTTGGTTTGAAGCAGGTGATTCAAGGCTGGCAGGAAGGTCTACAACTGATGGTGGAAGGACAAAAAATGCGCCTGTTCATACCCAGTAATTTAGGTTATGGCAAAAGTGGCAGCGGCCCTATCCCACCCGCATCCGTACTGATTTTTGATGTGGAATTAATTGAAATCCAGTAAAGCGGTGTTGAGCCGCATTACGCGGCTCTATTCTTGAGAAGGGACTGGATAAAACACCAGTTTTCCTTCCTCTACCATCACACAATCCATTCCTCCAGCGTGAGCGGCTTGTTTACCCAAATGAGTATCTTCAAACACCACACAATGCTTAGGTTCGAGATCTAATAAAAAGGCTGCACGCAAAAATGTATCTGGATTCGGCTTATGGTTTTCAACATCAGACGCCGTTACTACAGCATCAAAGCGATTTAATAGCCCAGACTTTTTAAGCAATGCGAGTGCACTTTGCCTTTGGCTTCCAGTCCCAACCGCAAGCTTCTTTTTACCATAAAACTGCTCAACAACTTCATGAGTACAAGAAATTACCTCGCCACTATTTTCGATAGAAGAAAATGCCGCCATTTTAAATTGAGCGACCAGCTCTGGCACCAATTTGAGATCGTGCAGCTTATTGATTTGTGAAACGATTTTAGCGCTAGGCATGCCACCTAAACTGTGCAACCACTGTTCTGAGAATGGGAAACGAAAATGTTGCGCTGTTTTTGACCAAGCCTCTAAATGCGCTGGCATGGTGTCAAGCAACGTACCATCCATATCAAAAATAAGTCCTTGGTAATTTTCTAATTCAATCATGTTTATAGAGCGCCTCTAACAAATTCTATGGGAATCAACAAAATAAAAGTTCCAATATTGTGTCACGATAATGAATGTAATTTATATTTTTGCGTTCATTGATATACGCTTCATTTAATCCTAACATTCCAATTAAACATACTAATAATTACATTTTCATCAATTACTGTCATTTTACTTAGGTGTATAATCTCATGAGTATCAAACAAAAATTATATTCACTGGGTGCTATTGCGGTTATCGGGGTTCTGGTAATGTTAGCCACTACCACACATTTTTCCCAAACCACCGAAACGCTCAATCAAGCCATTAACTTAGTCGATAAACTTGAAATTAGACTGCTCAATTTGCGGCGCAATGAGAAAGATTTTCTTCTGCGAAGCGACGTGAAATACCTTGAAACCTTTAAAAAAAACAGCACTCTTTTTTTAGATCTGGAATAGCAACTTTCCCTCATCCTGTTAGATCGAGATCTCCCCTCTAGTAGCCAACTCCGACAAGACCTTTTGGCTTATAAACAAGGTTTTGAAAAATTGGTACAGGCTTATAGCCTATACGGATTAAATGAAAAATCCGGCCTTTTAGCCACTTATTTACAAGCATTGGAAACCATAAAACCTAATGCTGATGATGCATTACTTTTAGAGCTAATGGCGTTTGATCAAAGCGTGCAGGTTGGAGAGCTGCAAAACAGCACAGTGACCAACCGTTTTCCGGCATTAGCACAGGCCGCCCAACAGCTTGTCGATCAGAAAAAAGTGATTGGTTTGAAATATAATCAAGGGCTACTTGGTGAAGTACGTAATCTTTCTCATAATGTTGAACAACAGTTTGTTACCTTTTCTGAAGTGTTAAATAAAGAGATTACAAGTATTGAGCAAGAACTTAACTATGTGAAACAAGGGCTCAGTGCGTTAGTGATCGTGCTAATCCTTGGATTTATTCTCCAAATAGCGCGCTCCATTAACGTGCAAGTGAGTAAGTTGTTGTCAGTAATGCAAATGATTTCAAACAGCAACAACATCAGTTTGCGTGTTGAGCTGACTGGCCGCAACGAGTTGGTATCGATCGCAACTTATTTTAATACCTTACTCGATAAGTTCGAAACTCTTATCGCTGGCTCTCAAACAAAGTCTCACCAGCTATCGAACAGTACATCAAGTATGCATAACGAATTAGAAGATGTGATTGAACAGTTTCACGTTCAGGCTGACCACACCACGACAATGGCAACGGCCGTTCAAGAAATGGTGTCCACCATCAGCGAAATTTCAGAAAGTACTAGTGTAGCGGTAGAAGGTGTACACAAAGCCGCGCACAATGCTCAGCAAGGGCGTTTGGTGGTGGAATCAACGGTAAAAAATGTCGATGAACTCTCACGAACATTGGAAAAAAGTCAAATCTCCATCGCCTCATTGAACAAGCATGTCGAACAAATTGGCGGTGCTGTTAACATCATTCAAGGTATCGCAGAGCAGACCAATTTACTGGCATTAAATGCCGCGATTGAAGCCGCTCGCGCCGGAGAACAAGGCAGAGGCTTTGCTGTGGTCGCCGATGAAGTCCGCGCACTTGCCAGCCGCACGCATCAGTCAACGGAAGAGATCACCAATGTCGTTTCTGCAATTCAAAGCCAAATGAGCACCGTTGTCACTGATATTGCACAATGCAACACTCAAGGTCATGCGACGCTAACGGCTTCAGGAGAACTGGATAATAGTTTACGTCAGATTCTCTCTGACATGGAAATGATACAAAGTAACTCTGAGCGAATCGCCTCTGCAATTGAAGAACAAGGCATTGTGATGAACCAAGTCAGTGAATCGATCACCGAACTTAACTCTATCTCTGATAATAATATGCACTCAGCCAAACAGTGTTTGATTGAAGTCGATATCGTTTCCAAGCAAGCAAACGACATGGACAACGCGGTCGCCGAATTCCAGACTCAGAAATCCGTCAGTTAGCCAATGTATAGAGATAAAATATAGCGAGAGTTAGTGAAAAGGGTCTAGAGTTAGACCCTTTTATTCATGTTTGCTTAAAGCATAACAAGATGTGGATTACTTTTGTATTCCTTCAACATAGAGTTCCATATCGACATAGCTTGAAGCGCCCATTACTGCAATATTGAAATCCGCGAGTTCGATACGTGTTGTTCCCGAAAAACCAGCGCGTTGACCACCCCATGGGTCTTTACCTGCACCAATAAATTCTGCATCAATAGTAATGGGTTTGGTTTGACCATGCAGAGTAAGATCACCGAGCACTTCTAGTTTACCATTCCCTTTATCAACCACTTGAGTACTGGTAAACGTGGCTTGTGAATATTTTGATGCATCAATGAAATCAGCACTACGAATATGTTTATCACGTTCAGCATGGTTACTATCCAGGCTGCGAGTATCTACATTAACTTTCACTTTTGAGCTTGCAAGGTCGTTAGGATCGTAGGAAAACTCACCATCAAACTTGTTAAAGCGGCCCTTGGTAAAGCTATAACCAAGATGGCTGACTTTAAAGTTAATTGAAGCATGCGCACCTTTGGTATCTATAACATAGTCAGCAGCGTTTGCACCTAGCGGCATGAGTGTTGCGAAAGCCAATCCAGTAGCAAGTAACGTTTTCTTCATTTAGAAGCTCCTATCATTTTTCGTAGCGTATCGTCTTTATCAATAAAATGGTGCTTGAGTGCGGCAACAGCGTGCACGCCTGCTAAAATAATCAGCGTCCAAGCTGCGTAAAAGTGAACCGTACCAGAGAGATCGGCTTGTCCTTCAAACAACAAGCCCATACTTGGTACAGTAAACCAATTGAAAACATCAATCCCTCGGCCATCTTCTGTTGAGATCAAATAGCCTGATACAAACAGCGTCATCAATAATAAATACATTAATCCGTGCGCCGCTTTAGCCGCAATGCGCTCATAGTGGCCGCCCCCAATGGCAGGAGAGACACTCACCAACTTCCATAGTATGCGGAACAGGGTGACCGCGAGCAGCAACAAACCGACAGATTTATGCCAATGTGGCGCGGTGTTATACCATTGACTGTAATAGGTTAACTCAACCATCCAGATCCCAACACCAAACATACCAATGATAACGAGTGCGGATAACCAATGGATAAGACGCGTGACTAAGTTGTAATTTTTAACTTCAGTTGTCATAAATTTTCTAAACCAGCAAGTGAAACAGCAACAAAGTGAATTGAATCTATATTCTAGCCTAAATTATTAACACAGTATTTACCATACTTTACATTGTGGACATACTTTAGTACTGATTGAGTTATTCGAAAAAACTGAAGGAACTTATTGTGGATATAGATAACCACGACTTATGCTCAAACACCTTGAAACAACGGTAGCTTCAAATCATAAGGGTATAACACCTGTAGAATGCTCGTATTAGAAGAATAGTGTGAAAGATCAAGAACTCGCCATTTGCTGCTCGTGCTTGTTGATAACTGTGGTAATCTTGCTTGGCTTTATTAAAGGAGAACAACGAGTTGCTATTGGATATACTCACGCAAAGCGTCAACGAATTTCAAGCTGACTGTCTAAAACTTTGTGAAAAGCACTACCCCACCATACACAACCAAGGAATGAGTGAACATCACTTAGGACTGGCTTTTGCTCGCAGGTTGGCTCGTACACTCAGTGAATTTGGGCACCCATGCCACTATTCTGCTATTGAATCAATCCCTCAGCGAGACATGCCACACCATTACCGAGTGAGCAGTGATGCCGGAACGGTATGGATCCTGACTCACCATATGGTCAGTGCAGGTAAAACCTGTCGAGAAAAGTTGATGCAAGACATTGCGCAGTGGAAATATGAGTACGCTTACGCGATTCAACCGAATGATTTACTGTTATTACTGACCGATCACTGGATCAGTCGTAGCCAAAAAAGTCGCGAGTTACTTCATTGGTGGACAGGGCAATTACCCGATGAAATAGATCAATACCTCGCACAAGGTATCACGCTGTATGAAAGTGACTCATTGCTAACTCAATCTTTAGAGAACCGTTTTCAAATTAGCCCTTGTTATATTAAATTTAGCCATCCTTTAAAACGCTCTAAAAACCAGCAACTAGTCCGAAAATACGTTCAATTATATGCCGTATTACAATGGGCGTAACGTAAACAAACCGCCCTCATTTCCTTCCAAGTTCTAGATTTTACCTTATTACCCTCTTCTTTGTGCTGTCTTCTGATTTAGCACACACTCAATCAATTGAGCCTGCCGCATCACATTCACTAAATAATTCAATATTTGTGACGCTGTTTTGACAACCCACAAATTTTCATCTTAGCCAAAGGTACAATTGACAAAGGTCAAGGTGGGTCAATAATATGGCATGGCATATTGGCGCTCGGATGCTTCAAGCAAAAATTAATGATTAGGATGTCGAAAATTGTATGCTTTTAACTAACAAAACTCAGTTTTCAAAATGCATGTCTCTGGATTCCGATGGCCAGTTTATTGCTCATTACCAACATCTTGTGCTGCGAAGCGTTTTCCAGCCGATATTCTCGCGGGATAACCGTATTGTGGGCGTTGAAGCCCTAGTGAGAATAACCGCCAATGGCAGCACGACCATTCGCCCCGATTGCTTTTTCCATTCCGACACTATTAATCCCATCGACAAACTTAACGTAGAAAGACTCAGCCGAGTTATCCACATCCGAAACTATGCCCTTTCCGAATATCGTCAATGCCAATTATTTCTAAATTTACTGCCTGTCGCGGGTGAATTGTTTGCCATCAGCGACATCAACAAAGCATTGCTATGCGATCGCCTCAAAGAACTGCATATAGAACATAATCAACTGGTCATGGAATTGATTGAAATCGATTCAGAAAATGAAAGCAAGCTGCAATGCGCAACGCAAAGTCTGGCTGCAAATGGTTTTAAAATTGCCATTGATGATTTTGGTACTCAAGCCTCAACACCACAACGGGTTAATTTGGTGACGCCTGATATCATCAAATTTGATCGAAGCTTATTACTCAAATATATGCAAGGTGATTGTGACCCACTTATGGATGGCATTACCCTTGCGAAACAGAATGGTTCCAATACCGTTGTAGAAGGCATCGAAACCCAAGCGCAACTCGAAGCAATGCAAAAACTCGATATTGATATGTTTCAAGGCTATTTTTTAGCCATGCCGGAAGCGATAGTACCAGCCATTAAGATGGCCATTTAATAACGATATTCTTTACATTCGCGTAGCACCCCAACTTTACCGCTACTTTCAATATTCACTCACTGTTTTCCTAGCGACAACATCACGTTATTTAACTGTATGACATAGCGTGATGTTTAATAAGAAAAGGAAATAAGCTCTTGGGTATAAGGGTGCTGAGGATTGAGAAACAGCTGTTGCGTTTCCCCTTGCTCAACGACTTCACCCTGTTTCATCACCATAGTGTAATGGCATAATGATTTCACCACATGTAAATCATGGCTAATGAACAAGTACGTTAACCCATATTTTTGTTGCAGCGATTTAAGCAGATCCAACACTTGCGCTTGAATCGTACGATCTAAAGAAGAGGTTGGTTCATCAAGTAAAATGAACTCAGGTTTAAGCACCAATGCCCGAGCAATCGCGATACGTTGTCGTTGCCCACCTGAAAACTCATTGGGATAACGGTAGCGAGTGGCTGGGTCGAGTTCAACTTCTCGCATCACATCACAAATCATTCGTTCAACAGTTTGTCGATCATAACGGCTATGAACCTCTAACCCTTCACCAATAATCTGCGCCACCGACATTCTCGGATTCAGTGCTGAAAATGGATCTTGAAAAACGACTTGCATCTTGCTGCGATAAGGTAACATAGCTTTCCTATCTAACCCTTGCAGCTCATTATTGTCGTAACAAATCGAGCCTTCCGAATGGACTAATTTTAGTATCGCCATACCAGTGGTCGATTTACCCGAACCGCTCTCGCCAACAATTCCTAATGAATGTCCTCTTTTAAGCTTAAACTGCATGTCGGTGACAGCTTTAATATGCGAGACCGTGCGCTTGAATAAGCCGCCAGTGATGGGAAACCAGACTTTGAGATGCTGAAGCTGCACTAGAATTGAGTTGTCAGGGTTTACGTCAACGGGCAAACCTCGAGGATCGGATTCAATCAATTTTTTGGTATAAGAGTGAGAGGGTGATGAGAACAGCGTTTTGGCATCATTCACCTCGATCACTTGCCCATTTTGCATCACTGCAACGCGATCAGCGATACGCTTAACAATACTGAGATCATGAGTAATGAACAACATGGCCATACCCAGTTCTTGTTGCAGGTTTTTAAGTAGATCTAATATTTGCGCCTGAACAGAAACATCAAGCGCAGTGGTCGGCTCATCAGCAATCAGTAATTCAGGCTCATTGATCAAAGCCATCGCAATCATGACTCGCTGGCGTTCTCCCCCAGAAAGTTCATGTGGATAAGCATTGATCTTAATTTCTGGCGATCGAATACCCACTTTTTCTAACCATGCAATGGCCAACTGACGTGCTTTGCTGCCTCTTAGTCCTCGATGAATCTCCACAACTTCGATCAACTGTTTACCAACTTTGTGCAGAGGATTGAGTGAGACCATTGGCTCTTGGAAAATCATACCAATCCGCCCGCCTCGTATACCTCTTAATTGCCTCTCGCTACAGTTCAACGTGTTGATACCATCAAAAAAGATCTCCCCTTGCAAATAGTGGGCAGCACTTTTCGGTAACAACTTCAAAATGGCATTCGCCGTCACTGATTTACCAGAACCACTTTCCCCCACCAGCGCTAAAGTTTCCCCTGCGGAGAGAGAAAGTGACACAGCTTTAATCACAGGTTCAATATTGTCTTTTTGACCAAACCCGACCGAAAGATTTTGGATAGAGAGTACGGTTTTACTCATCATCTTCTCCCTGTCGAATGCGGGTCAAAGGCATCGCGTACAGCTTCGCCGATAAAGACCAATAATGTCAGCATTAACGAGAGCACCACAAATGCTGAAATACCTAACCATGGAGCTTGTAAATTGGCTTTCCCTTGCGCCAATAATTCGCCCAAAGAGGGCGAGCCGACTGGCAAGCCAAAACCGAGAAAATCTAAGGATGTTAAAGTCGTAACTGAGCCTGAAAGAATAAAGGGCATCATGGTTAAAGAAGCCACCATCGCGTTAGGTAGCATGTGGCGAAGCATAATGCGGCGATCACTCACCCCCATCGCTTGCGCAGCCCGCACATAATCAAAATTACGACAGCGTAAAAACTCCGCTCTCACCACGCCCACTAAACTCATCCAACTAAAAAGCACCATAATACCAAGCAACCACCAAAAATTCGGTTCGACGAAACTCGATAAAATGATCAGCAGAAAAAGCGTTGGCATCCCTGACCAAACTTCAATAAAACGTTGCCCAAGTAAATCAAGCCAACCGCCATAATAACCTTGAGTGGCACCAACGATAACGCCTATCACTGACGAGACGAGTGTTAATACAAAGCCAAACAAAACCGAAATACGAAACCCGTAAATAATACGAGCCAGCACATCGCGCCCTTTATCATCAGTACCAAGCCAGTTCACTGAATCTGGCGCTGACGGCACTGCATTATTGATATTAAAGTTGATGGTGTCGTAACTAAATGGGATCAATGGCCAAACAATAAAGCCTTTTTGTTCAATCAGATCGATGACGTAAGGATCGGTATAATCCGCTTCGGTTTCAAACTCACCACCAAAACGAGTTTCTGCATATTGTTGAAAGGTGGGGAAAAACCACTGCTGATCGTACTCAACCAAAAGGGGTTTATCATTTGCAATCAGCTCAGCAAATAGGCTCACCACAAATAAAAGCGTAAACAACCATAGTGAATAAAAACCGCGCCGATTGGACTTAAAACCGTGCCAGCGCAATACGTTTAATGGGTTGGACAGCCTTTTTTTTACCATCATGAACGAGCCTCAAAGTCGATTCGAGGATCAACCCAAATATAGGTCAAATCGGAAATGATGCTGAGGACTAATCCAAGTAACGTCATGATGTATAAAGAACTAAACACTACAGGATAATCCCGTTGAATGGTCGATTCAAAACCAAGTAGCCCTATACCTTCCAGTGAAAACATCACTTCAATCAGCATCGAACCGGTGAAAAATATGCTGATAAAAGCACTCGGAAAACCGGCAATAATAATCAGCATCGCATTACGAAAAACATGCTGATAAAGAATACGTCCTTCATCCAGTCCTTTTGCTCGAGCCGTCACCACATACTGTTTGTTGATCTCATCAAGAAATGAGTTTTTCGTTAGCATACTCAAAGTGGCAAACCCACCGATCACCATTGCAAAGATGGGCAAAGCCAAATGCCAAAAATAGTCGCCAATTTGTTGATACCAAGTCAGATCAGCAAAATTATTTGATACTAAACCACGCAGTGGGAACCAACTGAAATAATTTCCGCTGGCAAAAATAATGATCAAAATGATCGCAAATAAGAAGCCAGGAATGGCGTAACCTATAATGACCACCGCGCTTGACCATACATCAAACCTTGAACCATGGTGAATGGCTTTTAAAATTCCGAGAGGAATGGAGATAAGGTAGATGATCAGCGTACTCCACAGCCCTAAAGAGATCGAAACGGGTAAACGCTCAGTGATCAAATCAATAACATTGCCTCCTTTGAATAAGCTGTCACCAAAATTAAAGGTTGCGTAATTTTTTAGCATTTCAAAATAACGGACATGAAGAGGCTTATCGAAACCAAACTGTTTTTTTATCGCTTCGACTACCTCGGGGTCTAAACCTCGGGAACCTTTATATCCTCCAGTGTTAGCCGACAGCGACATATCCACCTCTTGGCCGCCTCCAGTAAATCGCTCCATAATTCCGTCACCATGCCCTTCCATTTGTGCAATCGCTTGCTCAACTGGGCCTCCAGGGGCAATTTGGATGATAAAAAAATTAATGGTAATAATCGCCCACAGCGTGGGCACAACGAGCAGCAATCTGCGGAAAATATAAGCAGTCATTGCATCCTCTTAACGGCGTTTTTCTGGTAGCAATTGCGCTTTCTGCTCCGAAACCCACCAAGTATCAAGACCAATATCATATTTTGGCATCACGCTAGGGCGCTCGAATTTGTCCCAAGTTGCGATACGATATTGGCTCAGATACCACTGTGGGATCAGATAAAAATTCCATTGTAGAACGCGATCTAATGCTCGGCCTAAAGGCAATAATTTTTCTGGATGCTCTTGATTGGCGGCAATTTGTTCAGTGAGGAAGTCGACAACTGGGTCTGCCACTCCGGCGCGATTGTACGTTGAATCGATGTAGTTTGAATTCCAGATAATCAACAAGTTAGGACTTGGGTAAGGATTCGCCGCATAGGCCGACGAAAGCATGTCAAAATCTCTATCGCGTAAACGCTTAAGATATTGTGTGGTATCCACTGAGCGAATCTTCATCTCGATACCAAGCTGTTTTAGATTTTTTTGCAAAGGAATAGCAATGCGTTCCGTGGTCGGACTGTAGATCAATAACTCAAACTCAAACGCTTTACCCGTTTCTTTATGGGTCATCACTTTATCTTTCAGCTCCCACCCCGCCTCTTTGAGCAATTGAAAAGCGACTCGTAGTTGTTGACGAATACGACCAGACCCATCCGTCACTGGTGGTTGGTATTTTTGGGTAAAAACACGTTCTGGGATCTTATCTTTTAGTGGTGTAAGAATAGTGAGTTCATCAGTAGAGGGAAGACCTTTCGCTTCATACTCTGTGTTTTGAAAATAGCTACGCGTTCGCGAATATTGATCGTAGAACATATTTTTGTTCATCCATTCAAAATCCATCGCATAGGTCAAAGCCTCGCGCACTTTCGGATCACTAAACACTTCTCGTTGAATATTAAATACAAAACCTTGGGTTGAAGCTGGACTATTATGCGCGATCGCTTCTTTCTTGATGAATCCTTTATCGAAGTTCAATCCAGTGTATGAGCTGGCCCAAAACTTCGCCGAACTCTCTTGGCGAATATCAAATTCCCCAGCTTTAAATGCCTCAAGCATTACGGTATCGTCGCGGTAATAGTCGTATTGGATCTGCTTGAAATTATGCCGCCCAATGTTGACTGGTAAGTTGGCAGCCCAATAATCTTTCTGCAACTCATAAGTGACACTCTGCCCAGTTTGATAACGTACGACTTTGTAAGGACCGCTGCCGACTGGCGGTTCATTTAATGGTTCTGCTAAGTTTTTATCCTGCCAATAGTGCTTAGGCAACACTTGAGTTGATTGAGCCAAACTAAAAAGCTTTTCTCTATTAGGTTCTGACATCTCAATACGAACCGTTAAAGGATGGATCGCCGTTACCGATTTAACCGCTTTGTAAAACAGTCGATATTGAGGCACTCCTTCTGTCATGAACTTGTTGAACGTAAACTCAACATCTTGCGCGGTGATCGGTTTACCGTCTTGAAAACGTGCGTTCGGGTTGATATCTAGTTCTAGCCACGAATAGTCATCAGAATAACGGACTTTAGAAGCAATCAATGGATAATAGGTATCAATTTCGTCACTGGGCGCAAACATCAGTGGATCATAAAGCTCACCACTGCCTGCCGCCGGAGCGCCTCGGGAAGCAAAGCGGTTAAAATTGTCGTAAGTACCTACCTCGCCATAAGTTACTTTTCCGTACTTAGGTGCGCTTGGATTAACATAATCGAAATGAGAAAAATTGGCGGGATATTTGGCTTGCCCAACGCCGGATAATGTTGTGGTTTCTACAACATCCGCAGTCGCCAAAGCACTCATCAGCAGCACAGTCACACCTAACAGCGTAGGCTTAATTTTTCTCATACTAGAATCCTTCCATTGATAACTTCGCGACATTCCATCAGTGTAAACTATTAATAATTCAGTCACTTGGGTAAGTATAGAGAAAAATAAGATTTACGAAACCCCAAGCTGCAATTATAACGAAACAACTTGGCATTGCTGGTAGGTGATGAGCCGCAATAAGAATTGGTAACTTTGTGGTTTTAGGAACGAAACGTATAGAAAACGCCGCGATGAGATAAAAAGCCCTGCCATGCAGGGCTTCACCGGCTTTAACCATCTGTGGTAATTTGGCTGATCAGCTCTTTTTCTACCTGCTCGGCCATTTCAAGAGCAATTTGGCACGTTCCAGCCGCTTGATGGCCTCCACCACCATATTTGAGCATTAATCCGCCCACATTGGTTTTAGAGCCACGATCAAAAATAGATTTCCCCGTAGCAAACACGATATTTTGCTTCTGAAAGCCCCACATTTTGTGAATCGAGATATTACACTGGGGAAATAAGGCATAAATGATAAACCGATTCCCCGCGTAAATAATTTCTTCGCCCGTCAAATCAAGAATGACAAGGTTTTTATAGACTTTGGCACAACGTTGAATCTGCTGTTTAGATAGAATTTCATGCTCACGGTACAAAGTAACGCGCTCTTGAACGTCCGGCAGAGCAAGAATCTCGGCAATGGAGTGGTTCGCACAGTAGTCGATAAGATCCATCATTAACTGATAATTGGAGATACGAAATTCATGGAAGCGCCCTAAACCTGTTCTTGCATCCATCAGGAAATTCAGTAAATTCCATCCTGCAGAATCAAGCACTTCATCCCGAGTAAACTGCGCGGAGTCACCTTTGTCGACAGCAATCAGCATCTCTTGCCACTGAGAGGGAAACGTATCCAGTCCGCCATAATATTGCCATACTACATGCGCGGCAGACGGCGCGTTTGGATCAATAATATGATTCGGTCTTTCACCTTGATTGCGAATAGTTTCCGATAGGTGATGATCAAAAATTAAGTGAGCATTAGCGACGTAAGGCAGGTTAGTGACAATGTCACGCTCAGTTGTCGTCACCTTCCCATCTTGCATATCCTTTGGGTGAACAAATACGATCTCGTCAATTAGGTTGAGTTTTTTGAGCAACACGGCACAAACCAGCCCATCAAAATCGCTGCGTGTCACTAATCTAAATTTACTTTCAGCTTGTTGATGCTCAGACATAGACAATTTCCTTATTAGCAGTCATATCACTGCTCGGCGTGGGTTTAAGCAGTGTTTTGTATATCAAATTCTGAGTTAACACCTTCTAGGTTTACCAATGCAGGTGGTATGTTTTAATTTTAGACGCCATCGTCTTTTTAACAAACTTAACACAATGGTTTTCAAACATTATTCAACACAGCACATCATTTTATTGAGCAAATATCGAATAAAGTAGTGAGGTATGAAGACTGCTGTTACAACTAGGGAATTGGAGGTAAGAAAAAGCCAGCAACAAATGCTGGCGGTTAGGTTGAGCTAAGAAGCGAGGTATCTCTATTTACGTTTATTCTGAATGTACTTACGGCTCACATCAACAAGCGCTACATCTTTAAAGAAACTACGACCAAGTAACAATGGGTAAGTCAGATGTGTACGATCGGCAAGCGTAAATTCGGTTCTCTCTTTGAGATCACCAATTTCAATCCAAGCGATAACGACCGCACGTCTTTGTGTACCCTCTGCGCTGGATTGCCGAATTCTGACCCAGCGTTCAACAGGTAAACTTATCTCATCACTTTTGATGTCATCGTGTTCAATCCTGAACTTGACCCAATCATTTCCATCGCGTTCAAAAGCAACAACATCCACAGCGCTAATTGAAGAGGTGGTGGCTCCGGTATCGATACGCGCTTTGAAGCTTTCGTTCAAGCCCGGCACATAGACCCACTCTTTTTCACCTAAAATAAGCTTACCGTCTGAGGTTTTCCTTGCCTCGACCACAACTACTGGCTCTTTCGAGGGCTTTTTAACCGGTTTTTGTGCCTCAGTATTTTGTTGTTTTGGCTCTTCAACTTTTGGCTTTTGCTCTGGTTGTGTTGAGGTTTGGTTTAGCGTGCTGCATGCCATCAAACCAGTACTCAACATTAAAAGAGCAATAAGTTTCAAGTGTTGTTTCATTGACCCACCTAATCAAACTGATAAATATTTAAGAGACATTCACTATGGCTTGAGCAACATACGGAATATGTTGTTCTGATAAGCCTGCAATGTTAATTCGGCCATCACCTACCCCATAGATTCCGTATTGATCTCGTAGCTGAGCCATCTGTTCTGGAGTAAAGCCTAGCACAGTAAACATCCCTTTGTGACTTTCGATAAAGTCGAATTGTGAAGTATTGTGCTGATTTCTCAAATGATTACACAAGGTTTGACGCAGGTTTAACAAACGCTGTTGCATTTCACTTAACTCTTGCTTCCAAATCGCGGTTAATGCTTGATTTTGTAAAATAGTTTTCACCAATGCCGCACCATGATCGGGCGGCATAGTGTAGGTCGAACGGGCTAACGTTAGTAATTTACCTTTCGCATTCGCCACATCTTGTGCGTTTTTACCGACCACAATCGCGGCACCTGTTCGTTCTCGGTAGAGACCAAAGTTCTTTGAACAAGAGGTGGTGATCAACATCTCTTCGACGTTGTTTGCCATAAAACGCAGCCCTTTCACATCCTCTTCAAGACCTTCACCAAACCCTTGGTAGGCAACATCAACAAAAGGGATGAAGCCATTTTTCTGCGCAAGACTGGTGATCGCTTGCCATGCGGCGAAATCAATATCCGCGCCCGTTGGGTTATGGCAACAACCATGGATAAGCACCACATCTTTTGGCCCTGCTTGCGATAAATCATCAAGCATCCGCGCAGTATCGACTTGCTTAGTCTCGCGACAGAAGTAAGAATAATATTTCACTTTTAAACCCGCCGCTTCCATCACAGGTTTATGATTGACGTAACTTGGGTCAGTAATCCATACCGTCGTTTCGGGTTGTGCTACGTGCATTAAGTCACCGAGCATACGCAGCGCACCGCTTGCTCCGGGCGTTTGAATCGCAGCCACACGATCAAGCACTGAAGTGCCAGACAATAATAAGTTCACCATGCTTTGGTTAAACTCTTCACACCCAGCAAGCCCAACATACGATTTAGTGGTTTGTGTGGCAATCACGTGCTCTTGCGCTTTGGCAATGGCGCGCATAATCGGCGTCTCTCCTTGGCTATTACGATAAACGCCAATGCCTAGGTCAACTTTTTCGCTGCGAGGATCGTTGCGGTATGCAACCGATAATGAAAGTATTGGATCGAGTGTTGGTGTTGGTAAATGTGAAAACATGAAGGTCACAACCCTTTGAAATTCAAGTAATGACCTTCAAGTTAGCACTAGATACATAATTTTTACAGTTTAAATTGATGGATTATTTGATTGGCACTGCCTCGCCATTCTAAGCTTGGATCGGCTTTATCCTGTTCAAATTTTCCATCAATCAAGACATCAACATATTCAATGACTTGTCTTTGAGCATCATTGAGTTCGTTTAGGGTATATCCCGTCCATAACCAGATATCTTTCCCCACACATTCAGTCTTTACTCGTTTAACCAACTGCAAAATAGAAGCAAGGTTTTGCGGGTGTAAAGGATCGCCACCCGACAAGGATAATCCTCGGCGCTTGATGCGCGTGTCGTTCAAATCGGTGATGATCTGCTGCTCTAGTTGCTCATTGTAAGTGTGGCCAGAATGCAGCGACCAAGTCCCTTTGTTATAACATCCTTTGCACTGATGTTCACAGCCGGAGACGAACAGCGTACAACGCGTCCCCGGGCCATTCACAACATCAATCGGATGATATTGGTGATAATTCATGCCAACAGGTTACTCACTATCACTTACAAGTGTTTAACGCGACGTTTAACTTCTTCTTGTTTACCGAAGTTAAACGGACGAGCATCTGGGCTACCAAGGTAGCCACACACGCGGCGGGTTACGGAGACTTTGGATGAGTCGTGATTACCACATTTAGGACAGGTAAACCCTTTACTCGTACACTCAAATTCGCCAGTAAAACCGCATTCATAGCACTCATCAATTGGCGTATTGGTCCCATAATAAGGAACACGGCTGTAACTGTAATCCCAAACGTTTTCAAGCGCTTCTATGTTTTTCTGCATATTCGGAAACTCTCCATAACAGATAAATCCACCACTTGAAACCTCTGGATATGGCATCTCAAAATCAATCTTATCGTATGGATTAACTTTCTTTTGCACATCCAAATGGAAGCTATTGGTGTAATAACCTTTATCCGTTACACCTTCAATCACACCAAATTCTTTGGTGTCAATACGGCAGAAACGGCTGCAGAGGTTCTCACTTGGCGTACCGTACAAACTGAACGCGTAACCGGTTTCTTCCGCCCATTGGTTAACGGCCCCTTTCAGGTATTTAATGATATCTAACGCGCGATCTCGCAGTTCACTATCATCATAAACATGTGTATCACTGCCATAGAGTGCAGTAATGGTTTCGTGCACACCGATGTAGCCCAAAGAGATAGATGCTCGGCCATTTTTGAATATATCGGCAATAGAATCATCGGCTTTTAAACGAACACCACATGCCCCTTCCATATACAAAATAGGTGCGACGCGTGCTTTGACTTTTTCAAGGCGGCTGATGCGAGTTTCTAAAGCACGGCGAGCCAGTTTTAATTTTTTATCGAGTAATGTGTAGAACTGTTCAATATTTCGGCCCGCTTTCAGCGCGATACGAGGTAAATTGAGACTGACTACCCCCAAATTATTCCGCCCTTCGTGAATCAGCTCACCACCTTCTTCATATGTATTTAAGAAGCTGCGGCAACCCATTGGGGTTTTGAATGAACCAGTCACTTCAACTACTTTGTCGTAGTTGAGAATATCCGGGTACATGCGTTTGGTCGCACACTCTAATGCGAGTTGTTTAATGTCATAATTTGGATCTTCCGCTTTATGATTTAAGCCATCTTTGATGGCAAATACCAATTTAGGGAATACAGCCGTTTTACGATTTTTGCCTAAGCCAGCAATGCGATTTTTCAAAATTGACTGTTGAATCAATTTAGAGGCCCAACTGGTCCCTAGACCAAAGCCGAAAGTGACAAACGGAGTTTGCCCATTATGTATTATATCAGTCATTCTCATTCTATTTTTAATAGAAAGATAACATTGAGCCTTATACAACAATGAGTTATTGTAATATTGATTATAATTAAAGGACTTTGACTGCTCTCATGAAATTAAAAAATGTCAGATACGTAACCAACAGACAAACGACGATTGTTAATTCTCGAGTAGTCGAAACGACCTCTCATCACCTCTACAGGATTAGTGATGGTTGTGAAATCGAGGAATTTCGGTCTTACGAAGAGGAAGTGGTACGTCTAGCCGAAACTACAACTAAAAAGCAAAATCTGAGTCCTAACACTCTCAATTCATACAGAGGAGCTGTCATTAAATTTATAGATTACCTCCATGAAGCAGGTGTTATGGGATCTGACGTCCCTTTAAATTTAACTCATGCACATAAAGTAATCACTAGCTACCCAGCATACATCCAAAAAGAGCCAAAAAAGAATGCCACGCATGAAGTTCTAGTTTTGCGAGAATTAATGGAAAGCTTCCGTCCCAATCTTGGCAATAATGCAATAAATGTGCATTTAAATGCAATTGAGCACTACATCAAAATATCTGAACGTTATGCTAGGGCAACTCATACCAGAGCCTGCCGCGCAATGGGTATCTCTCCATCAGAGACCGAATACCAGCCGTTGTTTGATCAAGTTTGGAATTCATCAGAACTTTCACATTCACAAAAATTATATTGGCAGAATAATACCGCTCTGGGTGGAATTCTCGGTGCGCATAATATTAAAGGAGAAATGAATCAAATATTCTCACGTCAACCCACTGATGAGTCGCCTGTTCGCGATAAAGTTGCGATTACGCAGGAAGAAATAAAAACCTTGCTCAATCAGGAATCCTTATCAGTTCGTGATAGAACGTTATATGCCCTGCTATTCGCTAGCGGATTACGGATTAGTGAAGCATTGCTACTCCAATTAGCACATATTGATTTTACAGAGCGAAGGATCTTTTTGACCCCAAACATATCAAAACGTGGCTTAACCTTAGAAGAAATTAGATTATGTTCTGCATGGAAAGGGCGTAGAACTCTGAACAACGAAGTAAACCTGTTTGGTGTAGCTGAAGGAATTTTCTGGAATTCACTGCACGAACTCCTAACATCTATGATCACTGATTATAGCCATGATTTTTTGTTCACATTTGAGAAAGGTATTAATAAAGGTCGTCCTTACCTACTGACTCAAAGAGCCGATGAAAAACGCAGTCACTCTAATATAGTTACCCGATTCAAAAAAGCTTTAATGGATGCTGGCATTTCAGAAGAACTACTACACGGGCCGCATTTTGCTCGACATGCACTAGTTTTCTATTTAAATACTGAATGCCCTCGCCTAACTGAGGATGGAAAGCTAATTTACGGTTATGAACTCAACGATATCAGCAAATTGATAGGTCATACAAACCCTCTTAGCACAGAAAAATACAACAGAGACAATTCAGAAAAATTAAATCAAGAGCACAAGCTTGCTCGTGAGGTTACACGCCTGAACTTAAATGAACAACAGGCTGAATTACTGAAAGAACAACACTATCATCTAGCCCAAGCAAAAAAATTAGAGGGGATGCTATTGAAATTAGAGGATCATAAAAAATGATATTCAATACAACAAATGCACTTTATTACCCATCTGGTAAAGACAAAGCTAATAAGCGTTGTACGGAAATTGCTCTAGATCTTAAGACTCGTGTATCTGCCTTCTTTTCTAATGTCGGTGTTGACAAAAAGTTTTGTATTCCAGAGATGGAAATATTAGATCGAAGCTCAAACATTAGTATAGGCAGGGCTGATGTACGATGCGTAATCTGTGAAATAGCTGAAAATATAACGGATACAGGAAAACTATTTTCAATCGCATCTCAAACAGCTAGCGCTTCCAACTTTGCAACCAGAAAGAGCAACGCAAACAAACATAATCACAAGGGAAATATTGGTGCAGTCGCATTCATAAAACATACTGAGGAATTATTTCTATCTGTTGGAATTAAACCCGAACAAATTAGTAAAGGGGCATATCAAGCGGTAATATTGTATTCTAGGTTAATACTAATCAAACTTTGGAGAGAGGGCTTAGTTGTATTACCAGTTTCAGCCGATTTTGAGCTAGGATCGAAACGCTTTGAAGAATTTGCTCAGTTTAAACCGACTAACCACAAGTCAAAACCGCCAATGTACGGAGCGTCTAATGCTTACTGCATGTTGTTACAAAATGAGTTTACACAGCTTATTAACGACATTCAGAGCGCTACTCCACTAGAGGCACTAGTCATCGAACATGAAGAAGGAAGATGTTACGATGCAATGTCAAGTATCATCTATTGTAGTACTCTGTATACACCCCAAGAGATTAATATTAAATCTTACGATGGCATTATAAAATTACTCTGCCTATATGACACTTTTGACATAAAGAGGCCTGCTGATGCTAGCCTGCTCAAGGAACTATCAGGTGGAGTCATCCCATTTAAAGCTCTACGTTCTAGATTAAAGGATTTCCGAGCTTTTGCAACCAAATTAGGTTGTCATAAAAAAGACATATTAAGTGGTCATACACGTGCTATCACCGTTCCCTACAAATCTGAATTACTCCAACTCCAGTCTATATCGCAATTTAATTTTGATGAGGTCATGTACGAGAAGGATGAAGAAGCTCTTTTTCAGTTCTTCGCTGACAATGATTACCAAGCCACTCAAGAATTTTACAATCGCGGTTTGCTTGGGAAACCTGACTTCAGAGCATGGGATACGTATAAGGACAACCACCTAAAATCTCTTTCTAAACCTTCTTTTGCGAATGCCCAATGGGGATGGAATGTTATTTACCAATACATTGGTTATGTATCTTGTTGGTGCGATATGTTTCCAGAACAAGCAGAAATCGAAGGCATATTCACTCCAACGAGATTTAGGGATATGGATAGAGAAACATTCGTGGTTCGCTCGCACTCCAATCAAGACAAAGATACTGACCAATGGCCACGCACACTGAGCGATTTTTTACTACGTAAATCAGTTTCGGTGGCGACATGGGTAAAGGCAGCAATTAATTCAGTTGAGGATAATTTTCGTTTTAATACCGAACACGTTGGCTCAGGAGGTAAACTGCTATTACCAATGGAATTCACTAACGCTTGGCATAAATCACAACGAGGCATCAAGTTAGGATCTCTGAGCGAGTCTGTCAAAAAGGTATTTACAAGAGATGAATACGCCGTAGTTTTGCAAATCGCCTATGCCATTGAAAAGTATGGTGCTTATCTCCAAGAGCGGGTGCTAGAAGGATATAATTATCAACTACTCGGTTTTAGACCTGCAATTTCATACCATTCTGATAATCAATATAGGTTGATTGAAATTGGTGGAAGAATTTCAACTCCTGCTGGAATATTGAAATATCAAGTAGATAACACTCCACTAAATGGTGATATTGTAGAAAAAAAGACAATAGCTAACGTGTTCCACTGGGCGATACCTTTAGCGTATTACGATGATTTTATACGCGTTGGTGAAAATAATAATAAGGCTCTCAAACGTGCTGTTTATTCCCATGACTGCGCAGGATTTTCTCCAATAGTATGGTACGTTAATGATGAACTTAAATACTCCTACGTTCGGTTAGATAGTCCCTCGAAAATCATCGAAAACCTATTCTCGATGACTAACTTTGGAACCATAGAAACAAAAACAGAACACATGATCACCCCTCTACTTGGACCAATCAGAGGATTTATAGTGGCTCTTGAGCAGGGAATACGGCATAAACATATCCGCTATTTAGATAAACGTTTTTTCGATCAGTTCGTAGACCCAAAAAATGAGGACGGGATCGTTCAACTATTGATTAGCACTGATAAAAGTAGACGTAACCCCTGGAAAGCGAGTTCACACATCGATGTTGTAACAATGCTCAGAGCTGAAAGGGACTTTCAAAATTTGAGAGCAGATGTTGATCATCTGATTTCTTATAATGATACAGGCTTAGAAGTCGATGTATTATTTCGCAACGCATCAGGACAGCCCTTTTCAGAAATTGTGTGGGCAGACATTTGGAAGGCATTCTTAAACATTTCACAAAGTATTATCAATAACTCATTTAACGATGTCATAGAAGAATGCGAGTTTGTTAAGATGGTTCCATTATCAAGTAAAGATAGTATGACATCTCAAACGGTTGAAAAGATAATCTCATCTGATAGTGAATACGTTACCCGAGCCAAGGTTCCAGGAAAAAACGCCAAACTTGGGTTTGATGCTCAGGGTCATCGTGTAAAACTACTGGCATTACTGTCACCTCACTCAACTAGAACAACGTACGTTAGCCACCGAGTTGGCTACATTCCTATTGAGACTGTTAGTAAAAACATTGGTCATATGAAGGTGGCTACAACCTTCTATTACTTCAAAGAAACAGAAGAAGAAAGAGCGCGTAAGGTTGGTGAATATCGCAGAGCCAATCTGATGCTAGTGCGTGGTAGCAACAACACAGATAAAATCGTACCTATGCGCACTATGGATGTTTCTCAATCTGAAGTAAAGGAGTCATTCAAACATCGTCCTTCCGAGACAATGAGCTTATATGGTTTTACATCAATTCCAATTGTAACTGTTGATGATGACGGTAATGAAATCATTAACCCTACAGGTATGGATCTTGTTACTTCTACTCCTATGTCGATGATTGCCTTTTCATCCACACATATCTGTGTTCACAACATGGAATGTCCATCAGATATAATTACTGAAAATGGTGGTTATCAACGATGTGGAGTTTGCCGTATTAAGATTTGCCATATAGACAATCTGATATCGATTTCGCGTATAGTTCAGCGGTTGGAAATAGATTTAAAGAGTAACGTAACATCCCTGATAAATTTAAACAGGAGTAAAATTGATGACAAGGTTGTTCACAAAGTAGAGGTTGCTCAACTTAAAAGAGAGCAATCTGTTTTGAAGAGTGAATTGCTTGGTTGGCAAGCTGCCCTGCGTATCGTAGAACAAACACGGTTAAAGTTGTTGGATAAAAAGAATAATAACAAGTTTGTTGTTTCTGCACCAAAGTTGTTATCAAAGACGATATCGTGCGAGACATTTAAAATGTCACTCCCTGAATTATTTTTAAATCATATGACTACTATGAGTGATGTTCCGTCACTAAACAGTCCTGAAGTAGAAAAAATTATCGCAAAAATTGAGAAACGCATTCTATTGGAATCTAAACGGGCTAGTGAAGATGTTATGAGAGGAGTCGAAAGCTGTTTCGTAAATCATTCTCTAGATCCTCGACACATTATGTCTCCAATTATGAGCATGTTGGATGCCAAAATTATCACTAAGGAACAACTCATAGACGTAATTGAGAGTGATTTATCTAATACTCAACCTTTAATAAGAAGCCCATTGCAAAGTAATGTACTAGAGGCCTTATCTAATGGGTAATAAAAAGAAGAGAACGGAGTCTCTCGCTGATCGAATAGAACGCGTTGTTGAGATACTTGATACATATATCAAGACCCCAAGCCTCAAGGTGAGTATATCAAATATGGATCAGCTAGCGAGTAAATTAGCTAGGGAAACGGGAATTGGATACTCCACGTTACTTAAGAGCACGGCTAAAGGTGGTTACTACCGTGAATACCTCGATAGTGCATTACTAAAAATTGCACCTAGCATGGGTAAAATAGGCTCATTGGCACAACCTGAACCAAAAAATTGGGTACATCAAAAGGCTATATATGAGTCCAAAATTGGAATTTTAAACGAAAAGATAAACAAACTGAGATTGAATCTACAACAGGTAGAACTAGCACTTTCTACTGTGTCTCAGTCCAAACTGACACTACATGAGGTATCTGATATCAGACAAGCGGACATTGTAGTTGAAATGCTATGTAGAGCACTTGCCCAAATCTTGGACCATGAAGAAGTAGGATTAGACTTAATGCCCGACGGGAGTATTGAGTATTTCGGTGAAACTCTTGTTAGTTCAGATCAGGCTCAACCCTACTTAGCTTGGCAGGAACGTACCAAACCTGCCCTTCTCAAAGGATAAAGATGAACATTGAACCAATCAAACTGACAGCTGAGCAAGAGAATCTGCGTGGTGTTGCCAAATCTTCGCTATACGTCCAATGCTATAAACAAGTGATTAATCAGATGCGTGATAAAGGAATCAAATTCCCACGCGACAAACGTGGTACGAATGAGCTGGGAATTAATGTGACTAAACTGGCTAAATGGTGTGCTTTTAAGGATCGCGCAACATTGTATAACAACTCTACTATCAGGAAGGCACTTCCTGAAGACATACGAGATATTGGAATTGAGGATCAAGAACCGAAATCAATAATAGAAAAAAAACATGAAAATTTGGTTGCTGATCAAGCAAGAGATATAAATGAACAAGGCGCTCTAATACTGACTCTCAATGCCCGCATACAAATGCTTGAGCAGCAATTGAAAGAGAAGGATTCAATAATATTTAATTTGGAAGTGAGTTTGGCAGGCTCTGAGCAAACTGTAAAAAACCATATGGCGTGCCATGCAGAGCAGATCGCTAATTCTATTCTCAGCGGAGGGCGGACATTTGATCGAGCTTAGATTATTGGTAACAAATACCAGTAAATTAAGGAACTCTTATATTGTTTATGGTAATAACACTGCGAACAATAAAAGACTGTCTATACTCATCAATAACGAAGATACATATAAGACACCTTGTGAAGGTGAAGTATGGATATTTTCTTGCACAAACAATAAAAATCTGGTCAATTACCGCTCTCAATACTCGGCTATATCAGGCAGGTTACTTTTATCTGCCTTTCATGATGTCGAGCACGATCTTAGTGTTCTAGAACGAGCATTACGTCAACACGAGTTACCTACCCTTACAAAGCAACTATTCTTCAAGCATCCCGAATTCCGAGGAATTGGTTGTGGAGAGCAACGAATTAAAACAGCAATTCGGAGAGTTGGATCTGCAAGACTGTTCTTAAATGAACTAAAAAACAACAATCTAGCTGCCATTGTTGATGCATTTAATAGTACCGAACGTGGACTCGCGTTTCTAACGGCATACAACTCCGTTCAGGCTGAATTTGAATCTATTGAATTTATCGAAATGGCTGGGTATGACAAACGTACAGCGCATAGACTCATCAGGTTATTAGGGCGAAACACAAAGGCTTTATTGACGAGTAATCCTTACGCTCCTATTCGCTTCGGCTGTAGATTTAATAATGCATGGGGGGTTGCCGAACGATTACGAAAGACCAAAGAAATTAATATTCCAGACAACTCCACTTTTAGGTTGATTGGTGCAATTGACTACGTTGTATATCGCTCACTAAAGCAAAACCATACTGCTATAAGTAAAGAAAAATTCAGGGTAGCACTATCATCGTTGATTGGAGAAAAATTAGTTGATGTGGCTATTAACACAGGACTGTCACAAATGGTTCTATGTAGAACTAGTAAAGGAAACTATCAAGGTGTCGGATTAGCCTATCTTGAAAACATCGTCGAAAAATCAATGGCGAAGAAATTAGTCAATTCAATTGAAGCAAAACCATCAGATGAAAGAATCATCACTCTGATAAACGAGTTTGATGGATACTTATTTAAAATTAAGGGATTCCACCTTACAGAAGAGCAAAAAACACTCGCACTCAACTCGCTGAGCCATAATCTTTCAGTTACTCAGGGAGAGGGGGGAACTGGTAAAAGTACTGCTCTGGCATGCATTAAGTACGTGTGTAACCGTCTAGACAGAGCTGTGTATTTTGTTGCAGTTTCAGGCATAGCCAAAAAACGTGTTAAGGATGAGTTGGAACGAATGCGAGTGATTCGAAAATCAAACATAAATCTTTTCGGAGACAGCGAAGATGAGGTATGTTGTTATACGGTGCGAGGGATAATTCGTCAGGTCGAACTAACCGTAGAAAATCCAAATATAAATAAAGCAATACAGCTACACCAGAAGCCACTAATTGTGTTTGATGAATCTTCAATGCTGGATTTATCACTTATAGTTGAGTTTGCATCTTTGTTCGATAAACATGCTATTGATTACAGTATCTCAATGGTGGGAGATATTGCTCAAATCGCTCCTGTTGGTTTTGGGGTTATTTGGCAACATCTCGTAAACCTAGGCAGATTGAAGCCTGATATTTTGCCATACAGTGAACTTAGTACTGTCCATAGGCAGAAATCTGACAATCCGATCAGAGATGTTGCGAAACTTGTAAGAGCCGTAGGTCATCTCAAACAGGATAAATGGGATGACAGAACATATGAGTTTTCAAGCAATCCACTAAGCGCCCTAACCCACCTAAGTTCATTTAAAGGTCAAGCTGGCGTCTACTACCTGCAAGTTAATGACTCACAAATCATTGCAAATGCATATGCGTTATCCAAAAAACTTGGGTTAGATAGTTCCCAAGTCATTACACCTTTTTCAAATGCAGATAACCTACTTTCTACTGTATCGATAAATAACCAGTTCATAATAAATGAGCGAAAGTGTAGCGACTCCCAAACTTTATGGGGATTTGGTATAGGTGAACGAGTTATTGTCACAAAAAACTTTGCACCACTTGATCTATACAATGGTGACATTGCAACTGTCACTGACATTCACTACGAACAAGTTGAAGCTGGCGGAGATATACAAAAGAAACTTGTCTGCCAGTTTAGTCAAAGGACTATCACTATAGATGAGAACACTTGTTTTGATGCTGGGTTAGAACATTCTTATGGTATCACCATTCATAAAACACAAGGCTCAGAGTTTACCTTCACGATAGTTCTATTACCCAAATCCACCTCCACATCTTTTGTGGAGAACAGTATGATTTATACAGCGCTAACGCGTTCTAAAACTGCCACCATTTTTATCGGTGACATGGAAATATTAACAATGGCAATTAACAGCAAACCCGCATACATGAGAATTTGTTCGGGGTTTGATCTTGACGCAGAGTTATCGAAGGCTAAAGTGTAGCAACTCATACTCGATCTTACACATCCGCTGGTTGGTCACAACTAGATCGTACAGTAGGCATGCTTGTATCGTAACTCAAAAATGGACATGTTTTATCGCAATTGCTAATTTAGCAAGATTTTGATTACTTAAAGTATTACAAAACTCGCTTAAGTCGATGTCCAGTCTTACAAGAGCAGATCAAACTGACGCTATATAACTCAAGTAATCTCAAACACTCGCCTATCCAGTTATCGGATAGGTTATCTCGAGATCACTAGAAGGAGATGAACTTAACCGATGTTGAGGCACGCCAAGAGCTATCAATTTATCTTGCGTATACGATATGCCATCACCATAATTCCAGTTCTCCCAAACAGCATTAGGGTAAGCTTCCAAGATGCATCTAAAGTACAGAACATCAATATCATTGACCGAATGGCCTATCACAATGATTTTTGTAACATCTCCGTAGCCTTCTAGTTGAGCACGATGACGTTCTAGTATCTCAGCTACTGGTTTGTGAAACTTATCTGTAACTGAAGCAACTGTTCTTTGGGACTCATCAAACCAAGGCTCGTCTTCATTCCATGGTATCGATGTAGATTGGTTGCCATTCCCGATTCCATGTCCAAAAATGACATTCGATCTGGCTTTACCATGAATATGCAGAACATCTTCGTCAGGAACTGAATATATGTCTTGGAGAGTAGATGTATAGTTGAAGTTAATGAACTTAGATCCATTAGGAAATTCAAATAATTGCGTGGCTGTGGTTACCTCTATTGCTCTTATCCAAGTTTTGAACGTATCTGTTACTGCATCCACCAATTCATCTACTTTTATAGTCATCTCATCTTCATAGCCATACAGTAAGCTACTTGAAGAGTCCGCCAGCTCATCTAAGCTTGGCTGTAATACGGCTTGCTCGCTGAAATCACCCTCATTGAAAACACCTAAGTTTTCTTCAAAGTTAGACCACTCTTGATCATCGTAAAACTCAGGGAAAAAGACAAAATGCTCGTTTAGATCATCATGATGGTTTTGATGGAAATGCCAATAACTTGTAGGTAATCCATTCTGAATATCAAAACCATTACCGATTATGACTAAAGTTGTCACGCCAATACTCCCCTACAGATAATATCTCAAAGTTACAAGTTACAAGTTACAAGTTACATAGTATAACAAGCAATAATCGCATAATCTTATGATTAGTCTACAAAATTCCAGAGTAAGGAATACGTTCATTCGCCCCAATTTTGCCTTTCACTTTAGGAGACAGTTTATCCCTGAACTTACACGAATCCTCGTTCTCCTCACCTTTGTAACCAGAACAAGCTACATACACACCATACCTGCCTAGTCTTGTAATTTTGGGTGATTTGCAACGAGGGCATAGCTGGAACTTAGCCTTACAAGTTAAACACTCACCATACCTCGATTTCTTAACCGCTAGACCATCAGCACAGCATTCGCATTCAACAGCTTCCGTCAGACAGCCTAATCCTGTAGAGCACACGTAAGTACCACGCTCACCTTTCTTTGGCTTGAGGTATCCTGTTTTACAGTTGGGGCATTTCCTTGCAGCCAATTTTTCAGGAGTGAAGTGTTCTGACACTATATTGATTTTATATTCAGGACTAAGTAACTCAAGGACAAATTCAGACGGCTCTTTCGGGTCAGCAACCAAATAGCAACGCTTCTTTGAACGAGTGATTGCTACATAAAACAAACGTCGTTCTTCAGCATGCGGATACATATCAACTGTTGGCATCAACGCACTTACAACCTCGTTCTCTTTTCTTTCAGTCGGGAAGCCGAAGTATCCTTGGTTTAAATCTAAAACAAAGCAGTAATCCGCCTCTAAACCTTTCGAACCATGCAACGTCCAAAACTTCATATTCTTGAACCCACGTTTCTTCGTGAAGCGCTGAGCTGCTGCTGTTTGACTCTTACGGTAACGGGTCAGGATACCAATTGAAGCATCAGCATCATCTGCATAGATTTCCTTTATCGCTTTCTCAACAGCATTCAAAGTAGCTTCAGTAGGATCTTTTTCATTGGCATCATGATTATCAATCAGAAAGACTTCTGATGAATCAACTTGAGTATGCGTGACGATCTGCTTCTGGTATTGCTCTGGGTTCTTCATTACAAAGCCGCCAGCAGTGTCAGCAATACTATTGTTGTATCGAAAGGTCTTTTGCAATTTGGTCAGGGCATGATTACCAACGTTATTTTGGAATCGTGTCGTGTATTCGAGCTTACCACCAACAAACGCATAGATAGCCTGCCAGTCATCCCCCACTACAGTGAGACTTGTTCCTGACGCTTTCAACAGCTCCATCAAGAAATTCCACCTAGAAACGGAGATATCTTGAAATTCATCAACAAGAATGAACTTCCACTCAGGCTTAAACATGCCCTCTTTCAAGTACTGAGTTGCCAAAAGGATCATGTCATCGAAATCAAGGTGGTTTCGGCTACGCAACTCACCAACATAGGCTTGTCTAAATCCCTCAATCAATTCCATATGACTGCGTGCATTTTGGATATCTGCTACTTCCAAACGACGCTGGATTTCATAACCCTCAATCGCCTCTGAACGAACGGCTGATAGCGTTTCGGAAAGCTCATTAACAGCATTTTTGATGAAGTCTTGCTTTCTTACAGCCTCAAGAATCTCTTCCTTCGATATTGGCTTAGGCACTACATTTAATGCCCTCAACTTAGCTTCTAATACGGCTTCAAGATTGCCCTCACACCAATCATAGTGATAAGTATCAACCAGATCAGTCTCCATCTTTTCGTGAAGAGCTTTTTTGTCTTTAATTCCCTGATTGTATTTAGCTTTATTGATATCAGCTCTTGTGTTTTCCTCTCTATCGATACCAAAGTGCTCAATGTAAATCTGATCGCTTATTGCTCCTTCAACAGGTTTCACATAGAAATCTGGACGATATGGAAAACCAATATTGATACCAAGACGATTGCTATAATCAGGCTCATACACATATTCAATGCCATTCTTGAATAGCCAGTTGCCAATCAATACCTCTTGATAGCCTTTTACCTCAACACCATTCAACGTGATGTACTTCTTACCTTTCAAAGCTTCTTGGTGGGCTTCTTCAGACTCAGATAGGAATGGGTTGTATGCGTAATATATCGTCTCAATGAAAGTGTTAAGATTTTCCTCACTCTCTTCGATGAAAGTAACAAGCCAATTATTGATAAATTCAAGCAATGCTGGCTTTTCTACCAACCAACTCATGTTCAATTTACGAAACTCTTCCACAGATTGCTTCTGAGCTGCGGCGATAACTTGGAAGCCACGGCTATGAAACGTGGAGATCTGCTTGTCGAGGTCATAATGGTGGATATTCGCAGCTTTCAGTCGTTCTTTGGAGCGAATACGAAGTTCTTCGGCAGCGGCATTACCATATGCCAACACCATTACTTCTTCAGGCTTAGCCAATTGTCTTTCAAGAATATCCGTTGTTTTTGCGACTATAACAGATGTTTTGCCTGTTCCTGCGGCAGCAAGAACCATATTGAAGTCATCGTGCTGAACTACTGATAATCGTTGTTCTTCAGTAAGTGGATTGCTCTCAATGCTATCGTAGAAGTTTTTACGGGCATTGAGCACTCTACCAACGTGCAACTCTCTCAGATAGTTTGCAGAGCTTGAGATTGGGCTTAACTCAGATAGCTTCTTAATCTTTTGTAGCGGTTCGCCTGATAGGTATATTTCCCATGCATCAGGTGTCTTGTTGAATAACCGAACCATTGGTTCAATGATCGCTTGAACGTCAGGGATAGCCGACTCACGCAGATATTGACCTACTGTGGCTTTTGAAAATCGAGTGTATGTGTCTGTTATTTTGGATTCGATTGCTACTTGAATTGATCGATTAATTGCGTGGAATTGTGGAATGATCTTTCTATGACTCAGACCACTAATAACAACCACCCCGTTATCAGTAGTGACTTGAAGGTTGTGACCAAAAATAGAACGTTTTATGGTGCAGAAACCAAGTATATTAGAGTACTTGATTGTTCTAGAGGATGACTTACCTACCACCTTGAGGGAGTGCTTCCCGAACACAATCCCTTTGTACTTACCAAGTAGGCTGACTCTTGATTTTATGATCTTCTGAGGCATTTAATATTCTTGCATCGCTACACAGTAACTATGATGCCATAGAAGAGATAAGCAATGAACAAAAACTCATACACATCCAAGTTAATATGAGGGCAGGTTAAGTAATACGGCGAGGATGGCACAATGAGCTTGGTCATTTGCGAAGGCATTCCAACATAAGATTCTCATGATTTCCTCAAAAAGGTTTCGACACATTTTGGGGCAAAAATGCGTCAGATAAACGCATTGGGACAATGGCGTGAAAACATCAAACCAGTTGGCTCAAAGGTGGGTAGATTTCAGACATTATGTGTATAATATCCGCAAGCTAAGCTTCATCATACTTACCCGAATCTAATTCAGTGAAAAAATAATCGCCATCCATTAAGTCATCTTCTGTGATATCTAAAAAACGAGAACAAACTAATCTCATTTTCTCTTCTTCCGTAAGATAATCGTTTTGCTCTAGCCCTAACTCACCTGATGCTACATTTGCAATTTCATTAGTGTGTACAGTAGAAGGGGTCATTCCCTCTAGAAGTTCTTTCTCTGATGGCCGCATTTTGCTCATTTTTCTCTTCTCAGCACATGATGACATTAGATAATGTATAGCATAATGAGTTACCAGCAAAATGCTGTAAACCACTCAACAACAAGGTTTGGGGCATTTTCGTGTTTCATGCCCCGCCAGCACGCCTCTGGACATTTCCGAGTTACGATCTCTGGAGTACGCTAATATTTCAGATTATTTCAAGTAGCTCTGCAATGAAGTTTGTATGTCTACAACGCGCAAATCTTCTTATCTACGTCACAGCTAATTTTCACCACGAGAGTTTTTATAAGAAGACACCCGCAGTAATTCACACTACTGGCAATTAAAGCTGTTTACAGTTGTGAGATTGCAATAAATGTTAATTCATTAAGCATTTGAGCACTTCCTTGTGCCAGCTTTAAAACCTTACCCAATGGCTAATTTTGTCTCCGCAAAACGCAGTTTTTTCTGGCGTGGGCTGGCTAAAAAGTACGCCAAGGTTAATGGACCCAATCTCCCCATATACATCATAAAGATGATAATGAGTTCACCCGATGCGGAAAGCTGACCTGTTAAGCCACGAGATAACCCCACCGTACCTAATGCAGAAACCGCTTCAAACACGACATCTATCATCGGGGCATTTTCCGTCAAGAGTAATGCAAAGATGGCTAACCACGTCACTACAACCGAAATCATCGTCAGTGCAAGAGCTTTGCTGATCGTATCTTTCGCGATTTCACGTTTAAACACATGGATTTGCTCATCACGACGTAAGTAAGCGTACGTCGATAAAATCAATACCATAAAGGTGACAACTTTGATGCCACTTGCGGTACTTAACGAACCACCACCAATGAACATCAGCACTAGAATAATTGCCGTTGTTGCATCTTCGAGTTGGTCAATCGCAAGTGTATTAAAGCCTGCGGTTCTTGGGGTTACCGCCTGAAACCAAGAAGCCAGCCACTTACCGAGTTCGCTGAGTGGCGCTAAGGTGTTGGGGTTATCACGCTCGATTAGGTAGATGGCTATCACTGCCACGGCATTGATAAGCACGGTTCCCGTTATCATCATGCGGCTATAAACCGTCAGCTTTGACCACCGACGGTTTCGCTTTAAATCCATCCAAACCGAAAAGCCTAACCCGCCAATGATAAATAGTCCTGTAATCGTCAGGTTAACGACGGGGTCATCCACATAAGGCATTAAGCTATCAGCACTTAAGGCAAACCCTGCATTATTAAACGCACTGATGGTATAGAAAAAACCGTGAAATAAACTGGTTGCCCAGCCAAGTTCATCGCTCCAATACCAGGTGAGTATGGTCATCCCAACCAGTTCGACGGTCAGAGCAAACATCAGCACGGATTTAGCGGTCGCAACAAGCGTTGAGGAGTCGGTTTGATTAAATGCTTCTCTTGCGACGGTACGCTCTAAAAAGCCGATTTTCCCTCCCAAAGCAATCAAGGTCACAATGGCAAAGGTCATGAGTCCGAGGCCACCACACTGAATGAGTAAAGCGATGACAACTTGCCCAAATAAGGTGAACTGAGTGCCTGTATCAACCACCACTAGCCCTGTCACCGTTACGGCTGAGGTAGCCGTGAACAAACTCTGTATCCAAGTGATAGGCTCATGAGCCGCGATAGGCAGTTTGAGTAATGCCGTACCCAGCAGGATGAGCAGTAAAAAGCTGCCACTTAAAATCAGGGGCGGCGCACCAACTATTTTTTTTCCTGACTTAGGTTTACGTTCTATCGGCGTGATAGAGGGGTGCCACAATACCATGTCACACCAACCTTGGGGCAAGGTATTTTAGCTCAGCGCGAGTGCCGCACAACAGAATGATATCATTCGCTTTCAAGACAAAATCATGACCAATCTGATTGAGCACGTCTTGTTCACGTTTGATGAGAACCGTTTGCACACTGCCTTTGGCATCACCAAGAATTTGTCCAATCGGAGTGTCGTGTAACGATGCTCTGATATGAATTTCAACCACATACAACCCATGACCTAAGGACAAGTAGTTATTCACCATAGGGTAGTTTAGTGCCTGAGCGACACGCACGCCCATTTCCTCTTCTGGATGGATAATACGTTGAACGCCAAGTTTTGACACTATGGTGTGATGTGCTTTGGTACTGGCCTTAACCCAAATCTCTTTAACACCGAGATTTTTCAATGCCAAAGTGCAAAGCAAACTTGACTGCATGTCTTCCCCAATCGCGATCAATACCGCTTCACTGTTGCCAAGATCTAATTCACGCAGCGCATTCTCATCGGTGGAGTCACAAATAATGGCTTGCGTTAACTCCTCGACATATTTCTCAACGATTTTTGGGTCGCGGTCAACGCCCGTCACGGTGTGTCCGAGATGGATCAGTTCAAGACTGGCCGCGATACCAAAACGTCCAAGTCCAATGACAGTAAAATGTGCCATGACAATACCTTTACTATTTTTTCCAAAAGTGTGGCAATAACATGGCTAACACCGTGAAATATTCCAGTCGGCCAAGGATCATTGCCAGATTTAATATCCAGATGCCTGTATCAGAAACAGGTTGAAAATTGCTTGCTACCACGCCAAAACCAGGTCCAAGCACATTGATACACGCTACCACTGCGGTAAAGGACGACCAAAAGTCCAGTCCTGTTGCCATCATCAGCAAAGTGAACACCACGGTGGTCAGCGCTGCCAGAGACATAAAAGCCATCACAGCATTGGTCACATCAGAGGTTACAACACGCCCTTGATAACGGATCGGCAAAATGGCTCTGGGATGGGTAAGCTGACGAATTTCTCGGCGAATCACTTTAAACGTGATGATATCGCGCACAAATTTATTGCCCCCTGCGGTTGAACCTGAGCAACCACCAAGATAGGCACAAAACACCAAAAAGAGAGCGCTTGCCGCAGGCCAACTGCCCAAATCCGCTGCCCCAAATCCTGTACTGGTCATAAATGAGACGACGCTGAACATGGCAAAACTCAGTGAGGTAAGAAAATCGTCATAGGCAGAATGGCTAAAAATGTACCACCCCAAAACAAAGGAGAGAGCAATCGCTGTAAGAATAAATACTCTTGACTCTTCATCAGAGACATACAGACGTAGCCCTGCAAAACCACTTCGAAATACTCGAAAATGAAGACCAAAGCTGATCGCGCCCAACATCATGAAAATGTTAGATAGCATAAGGATAAGGTGACTTTCAAAATGCCACATACTGGCGTCATGCGTCGAGAACCCGCCCGTTGAAACCGTGGTAAAACTGTGCGCAATGGCATCGTAAGCCGACATCCCTGCAAGATAGTAAGCCAACGCACACGCAACGGTAATCGCCAAATACACACCCCAGAGATAATGTGCTGTCTTATTAATACGGGGCGAAAGCTTGTCATCTTTAATCGGTCCAGGCGTTTCTGCCTTAAGCAGTCGCATTCCTCCGACATTGAGCATGGGCAATACCGCGACGACAAAAATCACCACGCCTAATCCACCCATCCACTGAAGAAATTGGCGATACAAGAGAAAAGATTTCGGCATATCGTCCAAGCCAGCCAGGATGGTGGCACCTGTGGTGGTTAAGGCACTGATGGACTCAAATATTGCGTCAGTCATACTGACTTTGGTAACGAAATGGATCGGCAATGCACCTAAGAAGCCTGTTAATACCCAAGTTAAACTGGCAAACATTAACGCATCTCGAAACGTGACTTTATGCAGCTCACTTTTTCGCAATAGAACGGATAACAAAAAAGCAGAGAGAATCATTACCGCCGAAGGAGAGAAGAAGTCACCTGAAATATGATCTTGAAAAACAAACAGCGACAACAAGCCAAATGAACCTTGCACAATCCCCATCCAAAGCATGGGCATAACCAAGAGTCGAACGGTATTCTTGAGATTAATCACGAGATGGCTCCATCGAAACTAAACGGTAGCCAATCCCTGATTCGGTTTTAATGAGCTGTTGTTCGTCTGCACTGTCGTTAAGTTTTTTGCGCAACTGACTAACCAGAACGCGCAGATAGTGGGTATCGTCGGTATGACTTTCGCCCCACACCTCTCTCAATAAGTCTGTTTGTTTCACAAGTTGCCCTGGTGTAATCATGAGCATTTCAAGAAACGCAAACTCCTTTTTGGTCAGAATCACTTCGGTATCGTACAGCCAGCATTGATGGGTACTTTTTTGTAGTTTGAGCGCACTAAAAGTAACGATATCGTCGCTAAAATGGTCACTGACCAAGTCTCGCAGCAGTACCTTAATCCGTACAATAAGTTCTTTAATGCCAAATGGCTTACTGAGGTAGTCGTTAGCTCCAGCCTCCAGCAAGCGGATCTTCTCTTCTTCTTGATCCCGTGCCGTTAGGATGAGCACAGGCGTTTTACTTGACTGACGGATCATCGATAGGAACTCAATACCATCACCATCAGGCAATCCCAAGTCGAGCACCACCACATGCGGCTGAACACGCTCAAATTGCACTTTTGCCGTGGCTAACGAGTCGGCTCCCACGTAATCAAAGCCTTCAGCCGCTAATGAAATGCGCATAAACGTTTGGATTTGAGGCTCATCATCCACCACCAGTATTTTGTAGTTCACTACTACTCTCCTTGTTGACTGCTTGGCAGCGAAATCCGAATCAAACAACCTTGTTGTACTTCTACGCATTCGATATGGCCTTGATGGGCTGAGACCACGCCTTTTGCCACACTCAATCCAAGGCCTGAGCCAGAATCGTCACTTCTTTTTTCCTTGCCTGAATAAAACAGCTCGAACATTCGTTCTGCTTCATTGGGTTGCAGTGATTGGCCTTGATTGTAAACATCAATCACCACATTCTGCTGACTCTGATAAATTGTCACACAGACCTGTTTATCTTTAGGGGAATAACGCAGCGCATTGTCCAAGACATTAAATAATGCCTGCTCTAGCAAAGCCCGACTGACATCAACCAATGAAACCGCCCCATTGACGACGACCTCAATACTTATTGTGGATGAAGAGAAGCGGCCAATGACGCTTTTTACAATGTGTACTATGGATTCTTGTTGCTTCTGGATACGAACCACGCCGTGTTGCAATTTCGTCGCTTGCAAAAGATTCTCTATGTATTGGTGTAAGCGATGGCTTTCTTTGATGGCACTGTCGAGCAGTTCATCCTTTTCTTGGGCTTGCAGTTGCGTCTGGTATTCTTTAAAGGTGGTGAGATTACCGATAATCCCCGCGAGCGGAGTTCTCAAATCATGAGATACGGAGAGCAAAATTTGGTGGCGCAATTGAACCTGTTCCAACGCATTTTGTTGGCGTCGATACCGCTCAGCGAGCTGGCTAGTGGTAAAGGCAACCACAATAAAAACAAGTAAGTTGATGATGTCATCCAAGTGGAACATCTGAAGCGAATATCGAGGTGTGGTAAAGAGGAAATTGAAACTGACCGCTTCGGCAATCGCAGCCACATAAGCTATTCGTGACTGGCATTGAAGGGCAATCACAACGATAGAAAGCTGGAGTATCAGCAATACCGCGATGGTTGAGCCTAACCAGTGATCAAGTCCTAAAGATACGACAAGTGCAAGAACAAACACCGACGCTGATAAAATATAACGCTTCTGTAGCCAACTCATTGCCATATAAGTCATTTGAAAGAAAATCTTAACAGCGACTCTATCAGATGCGCAGTCAGGGTTCGCGTAAAAAAAGCGTAAAAAATGGCGAATTCTAGAGACGTTATATCCAATCAGAGAAAGCCACAAACAGCATCGTAACTTCCTCGACTTATGTATTGGTTAAGGCTTAGCCTAAACTTCATCAGCTACAACCAATATCAATCTATTGTGTGAATCAAAAGAAAATTTCGGGATAGAACTGTGGAAAGTTTCCGTGTAGTGGCATAGTGAATTTGGTCACTTAGTTAGAGGTGATATCATCACCTCATAAGTTAACAGGTGACATTATGACAAAACGTGCAAGACGACTATTTAGCGCAGAATTTAAGTTAGAAGCAGCGCAGCTAGTCTTAGACCAAAATTACTCAGTGACTGAAGCAGCCCAAGCCATGAATGTGGGCAAGTCCACGATGGATAAATGGGTTCGCCAGCTTAGAGAAGAACGCCAAGGGAAAACACCGAAAGCTTCACCTATGACCCCTGAGCAAATAGAAATTCGGGAATTGAAAAAGAAGCTGGCTCGCCTTGAAGAGCATAATGAAATACTAAAAAAAGCCACGGCTCTCTTGATGTCGGACTCACTGAACAATTCTTGACAATCAAGAAACTCAAGCAGAGCTACAGCGTAAAAACATTATGCGAAGTCTTCAATGTTCATCGAAGTAGTTATCACTATTGGCTTAAACGCCCAACGGTAATTAACGCTGAAACAGTAAAGTTGCGCAGCTTGGTCAGTGAGGCTCACGCTGCAAGCAATGGCTCTGCGGGAGCGAGAACCATTGCAGATATAGTCACAAATCAGGGTGTAAAGCTGAGCCGATACCGAGCAACAAAACTTATGAGAACGCTTGGTTTAGTGAGTTGCCAAGTGCCAAAACATCGTTACCGAAAAGCTTCACAAGAACATATTGACGTTCCAAATCACTTAGGTCGTCAGTTTGCGGTTACCGCCCCAAATGAGGTCTGGGCTGGCGATGTTACGTATATTTGGACAGGTAATCGGTGGATGGATCTCGCATAGCTTCATGTGTCAGGTCGGGTACCCAGATATCAACTAACTCACCCGCTCTTAACAACCTCGCTAAAGCGACGGCATCTCGATGATCATTTTTGATCTTGTTGGTTGATATCTTAGGTATTCTAGAAGGAGCCACAACTGTACACTCTATGCTCATGCTAAGTAGCAATCGATATAGACCGTAGCCTGTTGGGCCCGCTTCGTAGCAGACAAGGATCGTACCGTGAAGCTTGATTAGCTTCTTCATTAGACGAATAACGGCATCTTTTGCTGAAGAAATATTCCCATAAAATCGAACTTCTCCCTGCCGCTCTGGACATGCAATCGCAACAGCAATTGTATCCTTGTGCACATCAAGTCCAATATAAGCAGAATAGTTGACGGATTCCATATTGATGACCTCCAAAAACGCACCAGTAGGTAAGTCTAAGTATATAAGGTCATACCATCTGGCTCTTCTCAACTAACCCTAATGGGGCTGAAGCGAGCGCGATGCTTTACAGCATCGTCGAGACGGCGAAAGCCAATGGACTCATCCTCTACGACTACATGGTCAAGTGCATGCAGGAATTAGCGAAAGCTGAACCTGATATCGATGCGCTCCTGCCTTGGAACTTCAAACATTAGCAAGATCGACCCGTGGGTTCATGGGGCGTTTACTCTGGTATTGCAACGATTTGGCCATCCTAAATGTGGCTGGCCAAATTCTCTTATCTACAACATTGAGTTATTTACTGATGATTAAAGTCTATGTATCTATAGACTTTCACATAGTTTTATTACTATGCCTTTGATGCTTTGAAATTCAAACTCTTACTATTTCTGGTAAATGTCGTTCCTACAATATAATCATTACTGTCTAACGACTCTTCAATACTCTTGGTTGCAAAAATAATTTGAAACTCAACTTGAGAATTAGAAAGAAGATCATGAATAGCTTTTTGAAAATTTTTAGAACGACTATCTTCCATACCGCCATTCTCAATACCATCAAGAATCAAAAACCTCGGAACACGTAGGTATGTTTTCTCCAATGATGTCATCAATAATGCTAGCCTAAATGAGTTGTATAAATAGACCATACCACTTTCAGAAAAAGATGATTTACCATTTACTGATATACTATTGGAGGCAAAATCAAATTCTATATTTTTAGCAGAAGCAAACTCATCCTCCGAACCAATATCTTTTTTAAGAACTGAGATAAGATTCTTTGAAATACATTCTCTAACTTCAGGTTCTCTCAATCTATAAATATTTTCTTTTCTAGATATTTTATCTTTAAGATCGTTGACTGCCTTTTGAGTCCTATCTCTTTCGTCAGTAAGCTCCGCTATTGAATTTAATAATTCAGCAATTCTATCTAGGTTCTCAATTTTTTCTTCTAGATAACCAATCTTCTGATAGCAACCAAATATCTTTGATTCATTCTTGTTATTTATAGATGTTATGACAGACGAACTTTCCGAAATACTTTTTCTCAACTGCGTTCTCAAGTCTTTTCTCTTTCCTTCAAGAACGTTAAGTTTTTTATTTTTTCGTTCTATTATTCGATTAGACTCAGCAAGTTGGAGATCTATTTCGCTTGACATACGCAATAAATTTTCGTTTGCTTCACCTTTATCATTAGTTTCTGAACCACATAATCCGCAACTATTCTTTTTCACTGAGTTCAGTTTGGATTGACAACAAGGGCATACTTGGAAAGAGAAGTTTGATATTGACTTGTTAACAACAATTGCGTCTTTAATAGCTAATTTTTTGTCTTTCAGTTCTGAGATAAATTGTCCAGAGTCTTCAATATCATACTGAAGTGTTCTTATTTCACTCTCACACTCATAAAGGCTTGTTTTCAGCTTAATGTTGTTAATAGCGATTTTTTCAGATGTAGACTTCTCATCCTTATATTCACCAAAAGACTCTAATTTACTATTAATAACATCCTGATTTAATTCAACGATCTGCTTTAAATAGTCCTTCTTTTCGTCTTCAATGGAGCTATACTCTCTAGAAAATGACGTTTTACCAACAACCGAGTGTATTGCTGTAATCTCTGAAACTAACTTGGTGAGTTTCTTATCTTCTTCAATAAGTGCTATTTTATAGGCATAAAGATCGTTATCGTACAAGCCTAACAGGTAGTTACCTATAGACTCCCTCTTAAATGCAGAGTCAAATGGCTCGATATTAAAAATATTACCTGAAGCGTTAGATTGGTCACCATAAATAAGTCTTAACACTTGGTGTATAGTAACATTATTGTTATTTGCATCCGCTTTGGCTTCAGGAATATTAAGAATGTCAAACAACTTTTGAGAAAAGCTAATACTATCGTATTGAGATGAATATGAGTGTTTTTTCCAGTTTTCAATCCCAGTATTTAGAGCATCGGCTATTGGCATAAAACAAAACCACATTGGTTGTTTTTCTTTACCATTGATATCTCTTTTTATCGTAATATCAATGCCATTTACCTTAAGCCCAACATATACGGAATCGCATGCACCAGCTTCATCTTTCCAGTTAGTTACTTCATACCCCATCCCAAAAACTAACAGTTGGATAATTGAGGTCTTTCCTCCACCATTACATCCGCTAAGAATATTTATTCCATGGTGAAAGTCTTCGTCATACATATAACTACTATTTTTAGTAGCGATAAGCCTCGAGACTCTTAATGATGGATTATATAGCATCATATTTACATCCCATTAAGTTACTTGCAGACTTCAAACCATTATCACCTACTAAGTCCATATCTATAAGGTGCTTTTTTATAAAAGACACTGCTTGTGATGATATACTATTTAGTTCTTTAGAAATAATATCTTTTATCTCTGGAGATACTTTATCATAATTTAATGCTAATCTATTCGTCTCTTTTACAAAGCTAATAACACCTAGAGTTTCTAAGTAACAAATAGCCATATCTTGAACAGGTTTCATAATCTCAAATAGGTTATTATCACTGTAGTTTTGATAGTTATTAGTAAACGACTTAAACACATTCCTTTCTTTGACCATATCTCGACCAAGTTTCATTTTAGATATATGAACAGGGTGTGCCAAAATAAAATCAAGAATTCTCAGCCTATCCTTTTCCACTTCTTTGCCATCTAACTCCATCGATAAAGCAGATAACCTTAAGACTGTATGATTTACGTCTATAGACTTGTTATAAACTAACATTCATCCCACTCCAGATGACAGTTACCAGTCAAATAAAATACCATCCCATTAATCTGCCTATGGTATATCTCTAAAACATTTTCCCCTAACTTTTCAGAGATCTCTATTTCAACACATGTTCTTAAGAGAACTTTTACTTCAGATACTGAAATACTAGGGTGTAGCTTCGGTTTAATCTCTGTATTAAAGATAGACTCAACATCTGCAAGAAGATAAGTGATTATTTTTTGTGCTGAGTTGTAATGTTGATACTTTAAAATGAGTTTAGTAATTAGCTCTTTTAGCTCTTCTGCATCTTCAATAAACTCTGAAAGACCTACATCAGACAGTTTCTGTGCTAGGTCTCTACGCTTCTTTTTTTTGGTCTTATAGTGTTGCAACTCATCAATAAACTCAAAGGTCAGCTGCTCGCCAGTGACCTCATCTTTATAAGCTTTTGATAGGTGGTCAAGTTGAGTTGGCTTAGGAAGGACATTCTTTACCATGTCCCTCCCTGCATAATCACCTTTAATTAGAACGTTTTTTAGCCGATTGAACAAAGTCATTTATCACTTCTTATCACGACCAACAAAGTCGCCACCGATGTCTACATTTTTCAAACTATTCTTAACGCTTTTGCCAGATTTAAACTTCAATACAACACGGATCCCTAAACCTAGAACAGCTACTATAGCAACACCAATCAAGCCCATTGTCATAAGATCATTCATCAAAATACCTAAAATTCATAAGGTTATACCAAGTGGTTGGGAAACGTATGATAATTCCTAGAGATACATTACCTTCATATGAGTCTGATTGTACTACAAAGTAAGTAGCTGAAAGAAATGGAATTTGTGACCGCCACCAAGGAATCGTGACTTAACCTAAAGTAGTAATATACCCTGTAGATCCATTCAACTCCTACTAGGGAGTTGAAACCAAAGATAACCAATTACTTAACGTAAAATTTAAACGAAGTTAGTAGATATGCTTGATTAAGCATTAGTGTCGGTACTAAGAGCTAAATGTATGCAATTAGTATACATGCTGAGTAACTGTTTTAATGAGGCTTAAAGGATACTACCGCCAGCCCACCAAACGTTTAGAAAGAGCAACGGGTCAGGTCTTGCGTTTTGCCACGCATTACTTTTTGTATACCAAAACTGGCTAACTATGCATGGTGTGTTTAAAAGCGTAAGAAGCTTCGGGGCATCAATGCGTTAGATTGTTAAGTCTAACGCACCAATTGCGATTACGAAAAGTATGCCAACTAATGGCAGGTAAAAGCCAAAGACTGCCCTTTTGTCTTCCGTGGAAAACTGCATCTCAGTTCTTCATTTAGATTCCAGTTATGTCAATGGTATCTTCATGAAGTCCTTGATACTTGTCTAGTGATTGAGAAAGAAAGCTACAGGAGTAAGTACAACGCACAATTGCGCTGAAACTCGAATCCAGATAACGCATCAATACCTGAGTTAGCTGATTTTTTTCTTGTACTCAAAGCTTCACCTTAATCAAAACCCTCATAGCATCTTCATCAGATAATGCCATTCGCCCTTAAACTTTGCTACGTACTGCCACGGAGCTGCTCAGTATGGGGAACAGATTTTGCCTCTATGTTCCTGTATAGCAAGATATTTTTACATACTTTAGGTAAGACGAATATCCCATCACGCTCATATTTAGTTGTTTTAAATCAAAGATTAGGACTGTTTTCGATAACCAAAAAAGTCTGATGACAGCATATTTTATGCGCTAAACCATTGAGTATAATGATAAATAATTACGGCAATAACTCCTTCACATCACAGCCCAAAGTGTCTGCAATCTTATACAGCTTTTCAAGCGTGATATTGATTTTACCGCGTTCGATGCGGCTCATATAGCTTCTATCTATCTCAGCGAGAAGGGCTAGTTTCTCTTGTGGTAAACCTTTGGATCTTCTCATATGTACAATACGTTGGCCTACAGCTTCGGCAAGTTTCGTGTTCATGTTTTTTATTTATGAAATTAATTTCCTGAACAATGCACACTTGCGGACTATATGACCACGGATTATAATCCTCAAAATTAACGCAATCGGTCATTTTTTATGCAAACGAAGGTGAAAATCAGAAAAGAGCTATTTCTCGCCATTTATTACAATGAACACTTCTCTGCCAACGACCTAAAATCCTTTCCATTAGATAGTGATGAAAAAGAATACTTATCGGATGAATACGTCGAAAAAAAATTGAAGGAAATGTCGTTGATCGGCGCAGTCCTTTCGTGCGGTTTCGATAAGCATGGTGATGAAGAATTCTCCAAAGGTTTTATGTTTAACCATATCGACTGGGAGGTCGTGGATTACGACAATTACAGTGAGGACTCCAACTACCGTTCTTTCAAAAGAGAAAGTCTTTTGACGATTTTGCAAGATAAACAGTCAGAGCTATCAGAGTCCTACTCTCTTCATAAAAGGACATGGAAGCATTTCAATCAGTTGTGTGCTCAACACTCAGAACTTCGGCTGTGTTTAGACGAGTATATATCCGAGTATGACAATCGTAGATTAGATCTCAAAGCCGAAATGCAGGCAGTAGAAAACGCAATTACCTTCTACAAAAACGCAGCCCACCCAGTAGAAAGTGGGGGCTAATTTGCACAATCCTATTCTTTACGCACATGCAACAAACAACATGCTCGTAGGGCAGTTTGTCCAACGGTCGAAGACCAACTTCTCATTTTCATACTCTGATGAGTGGTTAGCATATGATTCAGCTTTCCCTCTTTCGTTAAGCCTACCGCTAGTAAGGGGAGAATGCTCATCATTGAATGCACTGAATTTTATTCACAACCTGCTTCCTGACTTGAAAGAAGAACGATTAAGTCTTGCTCACTCAGTAGGTGTGCAATCCAACGATGCATTCAATTTACTCTCCAAGATTGGTCATGATTGCACGGGCGGCATTTCATTTACTGAGAGTAGTGAGGAACCAAACATAGGATGGGAATATCGAGAGATCTCGGCAAGTGAATTAAATGAACTGGTTACTCAGCGTAAGTCATTTCTTCCTTTTTTTGGGGAATATCGACCTTGTATTTCAGGCACTCAGCGAAAAACAACGCTAACTAGGTTGAACGGTAAATGGTACGTACCTCAAGGGAAATCAATCAGTAGCCACATTATCAAATATCCGATGGATACGATTGCGCAAAGCAACACCGTACTAGATATGAGCAGCAGTGTTGAGAATGAATTCATCTGTAATCAAATTGCTAAGGAGCTTGGTTTTAATGTTCCCAATATGGAGATAATAACGGCAGAATCAGGAGCCAAAGCCCTTGTAGTGGAAAGGTTCGACCGATGTTTTGTTGACAGAATTGTGTCGCGTAGACACCAGGAAGATTTCTGTCAGATTTTCGGTGTTCCTGAACATCAAAAATATCAATCGGAGAACAACCTCGGAGTCTCCAAAATTGTTGATGTTTTAAGTTTCTCTGCGAAAAGCAAGGCGAACAATCATGACTTTTTTAAGTTCATGGTTTTGCAGTGTCTTCTTGGTGCCACTGACGGTCATCTCAAGAACTTTTCCGTGCATATTGATCCAGGCGGACACTATCAGATCGCACCGTTCTACGATTTGCTATCAGCTTATCCCGCCGTCGGTGCCACTGGATTAAATAAACGAAAGCTAAAGCTGGCAATGGGACTGAAAGCATCACGAGGATACAAATATCATATCTGCAAAATTTATTTACGACACATAGATCAGACAGCGAGTCAGTTCGGTATCAGTAATGCTGAATGCCATGAAATCGTCTCGGACTTTCTCGCTCAATTTACTAACGCACTTAGTTCTATAGATAAACGATTTCTTGGAAAGGAGTTCTCGTTAGTAAAGGACGCCATATTTCAACATGCCATTGAAATCGTAGATAGGCTAAACAGATCAATCAAATAAGCACTTGAGGTAATAATTGTTACCCTTTCTGTAAACATAATCGCTGGTAATGGGGGGAGATATGTCTGAAACAACTACTAATGAAAGTAACACTACTCTTGATTTAAGGAAGTCTTTTGCTCTGTTAAGTGTCGATAAGAACGGTATCGTAACTATGAAATTTGGTGATGAAGTAACGTTTTTTATGAACGACAAATGCCCAGCGATCACGACCGCTTTATTAAAAGTGATTGCGTCAATAAAAAATGGGAGTAGCCAGCAATGAAGCGTGAAAAAGAAAAAAAGATCAGTGGTTCAACAGAAACTTCGTGTGAGAACCAGGATATTGATCACTTTCTAGACTTACTCGAAAAAGACATAGAGCAACATCCTAGTAAGCTGATTGTTCATTCTCAAGAAGTGAAAGAAGAATTAGACGAGATCGTCAGTGATTATTCGCGACTATTAGGAATGAGGATGGTATGAAGGCAAAAATCGGCGTTCTATCAGAAGAGCTTGCTCGTAAACGCATGATTCGTATTGCTGAAGGGAAAGTGGCATATGAAGAGTCTTCTCCTCTTTTTCTGTTCGAGTCATTAGCTACACTTTCACAACTGTTGTCTAACGAAAATGTTGAACTACTGAATTTGATTGCTCGCGAAAAGCCAAACAGTCTTGATGAACTTGCTGAAATGAGTGGGCGCAGTATCAAGGATGTTACTCATACTTTCGAAGCTCTTTCATCTAAAGGTTTTGCTCACATAGAAATGAAGGGAGGTAAACCTCGACCAATTGCGTTGTTTACAACGTTCGAGATCGTTATGGGCAGCTCTCTTTTACTTTACAGCTAAGGGGTATTATGTTGCCCAGCAGCCTAAATAGCAGTTAAAGCAGCATCAAACCAAGAGTGACGGCTCCCTTTTTCGGCTTTCTCTTAGCCAAATAGGTCTTGGTATTAAGTGTCGAATGAGAGTGTCCTGAATTCTGTGTAACTGTCTAAACTTAAGCCTTAAAGGCTAAGGATGGACAATATGGATAAGAAAGCACT